>JADFWP010000159.1 GCA_015234115.1 Magnetococcales bacterium | reverse complement strand
CGCTACGGCCTTCCCCCGGAGATGTCCATGGAGTGGTCCACCCTGGAAGAGCATCTCACGGGCAAACAAAACACCCAAACCGCATGAGGAGAGAGAAATGGCACAACTCGGTGGAACCTTCGACGCCTCTCAGGTGGATCCGTCGCAACCCTTCGAAACCCTGCCCCCCGGCGATTACCGGGTGCAGATCATCAACAGCGAAATGCGGGCCACCAAGACCGGCTCCGGGCAGTACCTGTGGATGGAAATGGATGTCCTGGATGGCCCGCTGGCCGGACGCAAACTTTTTGACCGGCTCAATCTGATCAATCCCAACCGTCAGGCGGAAGAGATCGCCCAGCGCACCCTGTCGGCCATCTGCCACGCCATCGGGCGGTTGCAGGTGAGCGATTCGGAGGAACTGCATTTCAAGCCGGTGATGGTGAAGGTGACGGTGGATCGGGAGGGCTACAACCAAGTGAAGGGCTACAAACCCGTGATCAACGCTTCCTCTGCTTTCCGTCCGGCCATCCAGGGGCAACAAGCGGCACCGCCACCGTCGCCCGCACCGGCACCGCAGAGTGCCGCCACCCAGGCCAAGCCAGCCCAGCCGGTCGCAGGCGGTACCGGGCCATGGCGACGCATGGGATGAAATCGAGGGGCGCACGTCGTCACCCCGCCGGCAAGCATGTGTGACGGCGTCGCCCCATCCACGAGACGACTTTTTGGAGATGACCCATGGACACTGCCATCTTGCAGGATCAAGAGCGGCGGGACAAGACCCCATTGCCCGCGACCCGGCCAGAGTGCCGCAACCGCATCATCCAGTTGCAATCCGACATCGCCGCCATTCGCGATCAGATCGCCGTGGCGGATCTTAACCGGCAGGTCAACAGCCTGCCCATGGACCCGGCATGGTTCGCCCGGGCCCGTTCGGCGCTGCGTCACAAGCGGGAGGAACTTGCCCGCATGCAGGAGCATCTGCGGCGCATGCCCGGCGGACCGGAAGAGACCAAGGCGAGACTCAAGGAGTGCATCATCCGGGTGGTGCGCGACCATTTCACCGAAGAGCAGTGGCGCACTGTCCTGGACCGGGCCCACCACCTGCTCGCCACTCAGGGAGGTGCATGATGGCGCATCTTCCCAAACCAAACCCTCCCACGGTCGAGGCGATCCTCGCCGCCTATGAGGCGGATGCCGGGGACGGTCTCCGGCCTCACCTGGGGGCATCGATCATCGGCAGGGAGTGCGAACGCTCCCTGTGGCTGGATTTCCGGTGGACCACCAGCGCCCCGTTTGCCGGTCGCATGCTGCGGCTCTTCGAAACTGGCCAGTTGGAGGAGGCTCGCTTCGTCCGCAATCTGCGACGCATCGGCGCCACGGTTCTGGACGTGGACCCGCAGACCGGTCGCCAGTGGCGGGTGGAGGCGTGTCATGGCCATTTCGGCGGATCCCTGGATGCCATGGCCCTGGGCATTCCCGAAGCCCCGAAGACCTGGCACGTTTGCGAGTTCAAGACGCACAACGCCTCCTCATTCGCGGAGCTGCGCAAGCACGGCGTGCAAAAGGCCAAACCCCAGCACCATGCCCAGATGCAGGTCTACATGCATCTGTCCGGCATGACCCGGGCGCTCTATCTGGCGGTCAACAAGGACAACGACGATCTCCACGCCGAACGTATCCATGCCGACGAGGCCGAAGCGTTACGCCTGCTGGCCAAGGCCGAACGGATCATCCGCGCCGAACGTCCGCCGACGCGCATCAGCACGGACCCGACGTGGTATCAGTGCCGGATGTGTCATCACCATCCCCTGTGCCACGAAGGCGCGCAGGCCAGACGCAGTTGCCGCACCTGCCTGCACGTCACGCCGGTGGAGGGCGGTCTGTGGCAGTGCGGAATCGATGGCCGGAGGATGAGTTTCAAGGAGCAGCAGGCTGGATGCTTCGGACATCTGTTCGTGCCGGATCTGGTGGCCGGAGAGCAGATCGACGCCGATCCTGCCGGTGCCTGGGTGGCGTACCGTCTGCCCGACGGCACGATCTGGCAGGATGGAGGTGCGCCATGCTGACCCTGCGCGCCTACCAACGCGAGGCCATCGATGCCATCTACGCCTATTTTCAGGAGGAAACCGGCAACCCGTTGATCGTGATTCCGACCGCCGGTGGCAAATCGCTCGTCATGGCCTGTTTCATCCAGGAGGCGATCCAGTTCTATCCCGACACCCGCATCCTGGTGGTGACCCATGTTCGCGAGTTGATCAGCCAGAACTTC
>JADFWP010000158.1 GCA_015234115.1 Magnetococcales bacterium | reverse complement strand
AGACTGTTTTGATGCTTCAGGCCGCCTGAAGCACTTTACTGGGCTGAACGGTTACGCCGCCACAGGGGCCGTTTTGTGGCCACTCCTGGGGAACCACCCAAACCAACTGCAACGAACCTGGGGCGACGGGATGCCAGTCTGGCGCGCAGGATCTGAACACCTTGGTGGGGGCCGACCCTGTTGAACAATGGAGGAAATCCTGATACAGTCAGCACCATGATCGAAACAGAGAATGGTCTCTTGCAAAGATTGAAACCACCACGGGAGGCTCCCATGCAGACCGTCCGAAAACATCTGGTCACCGATGAGGAACACAGACCCATCGCCGTCCAGATCAACTACGACGACTGGTTGCGGATCGAACAGCAACTCAACATTCAAGCCCCTTTGGTCCAAGAAGTTGACTTGTCTCGTTATGCGGGTACTGTGAATCTGACTGAATCACCGTTGGCCTATCAGGCATGTAGCCGGAACGAGTGGTCGTGAACCACGTTCTGGACACCAATATCATCCTCTCCCTCCTTGGCGATGAACTGGCCGAACCGTTACCGATCAGACGTTACTTTGCCTCAATCATCAACGAGATGGCATTCCTTTCGTATCCCTCGCCCACAACCCATCGGGACACAAGATCCGGGATTCCAATCATGGAGAGCATGTCCCCTGGGTGCCTGACAACGTAAAAGCCTTCACAGCCCCGGTCGGGAAGTCCAGCATTTGGATGACCGGAACAAGCAGTTCTGGTCCGTAGCGTTTCCCATACCTCCCTGTGGTCATGGATTCATCGTGGTGGCCCAGAATCGCCCCGATCTTCTTTTCATCGGCGTCCCGTTGCTTCAAATGGTCAGCGACCGTATGCCTGAAGGAGTGGAATGCCCGACCATCTTTAATCCCAAGTTTGGTGGTGTAGCGGGCATTGAACCATTTGCTCGCTGGACCGGCATACCCATCCCGCCCATGTTTCAGCTCAGGGAACAATCGCGATTGGCCCCGCTGCTTGAGTGACTCAGCGTAGGCGATCAGCCCCAACTCCAGGAGCCGGGGGTGGATTGGGATCAACCGTTTGCTGGAAGGGCTTTTCAATTTCTTTTCGCCATCGTCGTTGAGGTCGAAAACCCACACGCCGCCCTCCTGACGAATGTCAACCAAATGGAGCTGACAAATTTCGTCGATCCTGGCTCCACTGAACAGGCCGATCAGAGGCAGCCAATAATAGTAGGGGTGGATAAACCGCAGCTCGGTAAAAATCTCGGTTGAGAAAATCAGGTCGAGGTCGGACTGTTCGAAGCGTTCACGCTGTTCATCAGCCCTGACTTTCTGGCGCAGTCCCAGGCCCTCGAAAAAGTTCTCCCTGGCATACCCATGCTTCCTCGCCCAGTCGAACAGAGAGCTGAGGCGCGACAGGTACTTGTTGATGCTGCTGATGCTCATGGCCTCTGGTTGCAACGCCAAAATCTCATCCAGGGTTTTGTCCCGATACTGGGGCATCTTGTTCATGTTCGGGGGAAGGCGTTGGATGACCGACTTGCAATGCCGGGCGGTTTCAAAGCCGACAGAGGCCATGGGGAGGTCCGACACAATGCGGATGAACAGCGTGAAGATCGCCCGATTTTCCTCTTCGGTTTTGTCGCGCCAGAGACCGCCATCCTGCATTTCCGTGCAGTACTCCTCGATTACCTTGGACAGGAGAGGGCTGTTCACAGCTTGCGGGTCTTGGGCAATGCCTGATTGGGGTGTTGCTTGGGATGCGCTCAGATGGGGAGCTGGAAGTATACCGGACGGGGAAACTCCCGGCGTGACCGCAGGCACTGGTGGCCCTTTGATCTCCCCACCGACTACCCGAAAGCCCTGGAGTTCCTGATCATTGATATTGGTGGCGCGGGCGTGAAATTCCTGCAGCATCCTTTCGGTCGCGTCCGAGAACCTCTGGCGGGTCGCCGCATCGGCCTTGAGCAAATCCACCCCGTTGCGCTCGGCGATCTGGCAGGCCTTGAGACCCAGGCTGAAGATGTAATCCAGATTCGGGGTCTCCTTGGCCCTGGCGACCTCATAGTCGTTCAGCACGGCATCGCCTTTTTCCTGATCACGGAGCATGAAATCCGTGAAGAACGGGAGCGAGAGCTTGTCAGCAGGCCCATTCTCCTCGACATGGCGTTTGAACTCGTCTGTCAGCCACAGGAGTTCGTCGGCCAGCATCTTTTTGGCATCAGCCCATTTCACCTTCTTTTCCCTCATCTCCATGAAAGCGGCCACCACGGCGGTCACTGATTCGATGTTGGTGCCGAAGATGGTG
>JADFWP010000157.1 GCA_015234115.1 Magnetococcales bacterium | reverse complement strand
CATCTGGAGGAAACAGTTCGCGCCAACTCACGCCGGGACACCACAAGGAGGGATCATCTCTCCTGTTCTGGCAAACTTGACCCTTGACGGCCTAGAGGAAATACTTCGATTATGCCCTAGTCTAAAAGGGAAAAAAGTTCATGTTGTGAGGTACGCAGATGACTTTGTGGTAACAGGCAACTCCGAAGAAACCTTAATAATTGTAAAGGAAGAAATCGAAAAGTTCCTTGTGCCTAGAGGTCTAGAACTCTCTCAGGAAAAAACCAGGATCATATATATCGACGAAGGTTTCGATTTTCTGGGCTGGAATTTCCGCAAGTACGAAGGAAAGCTCCTAATCAAACCAACGAGAAAGAGCATCCAAAGGATTGTGGAGAAACTGGGAAAGATAATAGATGACCATAAAGCAGCCAAGCAAAAAGACCTGATCGAAAAGCTAAACCCTGTGATCAGGGGCTGGACGGAATATAACAAACATGTGGTCGCTAAAAAGGCGTTTTCAAAGGTTGACCATATGCTGTGGGAGAAACTATGGCGTTGGGCTAAAAGAAGACACTCAAACAAATCTGCAAGTTGGATCAAGAATAAATATTGGCAAAATGCAGTCAGTGGTCGCCAATGGGTGTTCAACTGTAGATATAGGGACGCAGAGGGAAAAGAAAGAACAAAAACATTGACAACTGCCGCTGATGTTCCTATAAAAAGGCACATTAAGATCAGAGGCGAAGTCAACCCTTACGACCCAAAATGGGAACACTACCTTGAGGCGAGAGATCGGTTAGAGGTAAACCTGGAAGCCAAAACCAAACGATATGGAGTGTTGCTGGAAAAGCAGAAAGGATTGTGCCCAGAATGCAAAGAGTTTCTGAAGTCTGATCGTCCATGGCAACTTCACCACATAGTGCCGAAGTCTGAAGGTGGCACAGATGCAAATAAAAATCTCGTGATGCTGCATACGAACTGCCACAGACAAATGCACTACCGCAAAACTCAGTGTGGTCCCGGTCTCCCTCAAGTGGGAGATTTACGAAAGGCTTGAGCCGTGTGAAGCGAAAGTTTCAAGCACGGTTCTTAGAGGGGCCGAGCGTGGCAACGCGCTCGGTCTACTCGACGCAGTTCCACCGCCACCGGGCCATCGGGATGCCTGGAGCGGACCCGCGTTTGCCCATGGGATACCGTGGCGGCAGGCTGGCCACCGTTCGCTTTTGCCAACCTCGGCAACATGGCGACCGACGGCTCCGGATCCTATCCGCCCCGGCTTATGTCCAGAGCATTGGCGACGATCACCGGGACCAACAGCGCCTGGACCAGCTACGCCGGATTCTTGGGCACGGTCAGCACCATGATGTCATCCTTCAACGCCGTGGACCAGAAAGTGCCGGACGATGTGGGTGGTTCCGCGATTCCGTTCTTCCCGATCACCTGGATGAACAGCACCTATATGCCAGCGCCTTATGGAGAGATCTCTTCGCTCTGCGACATTTGGGCGTTGCCCCAGGGGGTGGCCGCCAATCTCGATCCGATCCAGAAGGGCGGGCTGGATTATCTCTGCCTCCAGGCATCCGGGACAACAAAAATGTTTGCGTTGAGAAAAGGATGAGGCCATGACCGTCGCATTCCAGGTTCCGAATCCTCCTCCGGTGGGTCTGGGTGGGTTCAACAGCACCCGGCAACGGGCCGGACTCCAACTCCAGATGGTGCAGCCGTCTTTCCAGTTGGGCAATAGACCGGCTGGAGTCGTTGGTTTCAATGCCGGTGCCTGTCCCTCAACCCAATCCATCGTTTCCCAACCGCCCAGACAGCGTTGGAGTGCCTGAACAATGCTCGTATTCGCGGATCGCGTGAAGGAGTCAGCCTTGGTTGCAGGTAGCGGGCCGTATACTCTGACCGGTGCCATCGTCGGCTTTCAGGGACTTCGTGGCCGCCCTGGGCGACGGCGCTCGGTGCGCTTATTGTGCGGAAAGCGGTGCCGCGTGGGAGGTCGGGGAAGGCACGCTCGATGCCGCAGCCGGAACGCTCTCGCGGGACCGGATTCTTTCCTCGTCCAACCTGGGGACGGCTGTTTCGTGGCCTGCCGGATCCGTGGCCCTGTTCTGCGTGGCTCCGGCCTCGGTGATCCAGAGGGTTGCCAACAACGGAGTGATCGTCAGCACGGACGGCACCCTCCAGGTGATGACCGGGACCGCGCGTTGGTATCCGCCCCAGGTGATCATCTTTGGATCGATGGAAGCCTGGGTCGGCACTGCGCCGGTCGGCGGTCCCGTGCAGTTCACCTTGCGCAAGAATGGCGTCTCTACGG
>JADFWP010000156.1 GCA_015234115.1 Magnetococcales bacterium | reverse complement strand
GAGAGCAGTCAGATGGCCTTCGATTTTGGGTGAAAATTTTTGGGGAAAGTCCTGATCAATACCGCTTGACCTCGACCATCAAGCTGCACCTCCAGAATCCGATACGGTACACCGGCTACCGTCACATCATCTCCGGCCATGGGTTCTATGCCCAACTCGGCCAGCCCGACCTCCAGCACGGACCGGGGGATGATCGCATCCATGCCTCCATCCCCCATGAGCGAGACGATCTCGCGCTTTTCATCGAAGATTCCCGTCAGCGCGATGGGCATGCCGCCCAACTCCATCCGGTTTTCCAGGGAGGGGGTGTAGACCACGGGAACGCCGAAGGTGGACTGGCATGCACGATTGACCAAGCCAACCAGATCGGCCCAACGACTCACACCACCACCCCGTTCAGCCGCACCCGAGCGGTGGCGTCCCCGATGGCGGCAGCGATGATGGCGCAACCGATCAGGGTGTTGGTGCCCACGGTGGTGGTGACGTTCTTGGCGGTGTTGTCCCAGTAGAGTTTCGCCCCCAGGGTAATGGCGACAGCCGCCTTGGGCAGATCCACCACGCCCGTGGTGGAAATCTCCACCGTGGCGCCCACGGCGGCGGTGGAAACCGCCACCCCGAACAGAGTGCCGACCAGCAGGCCATCGCCGCTGTTGACAGCGACCGGGGCGGCGACCGTGACGATGTCGCCGGGTTGAATCCAATTTTTCATGTTCGTGTCCTTCGAAATGGGTGGAGAGTCGTTCTTACGTCAGTTATAATGACCCCAAAAGGAGAACTGCGAATGAAGACATTGCGTTTGACCACCATCGGCAATTCCACCGGTGTCGTCCTGCCCAGGGAGATTCTCGCCCGCCTTCGGGTCGAGAAAGGGGATGCACTGTATGTGTTGGAGACCAAAGGCGGAATCGAGTTGACCCCTTACGATCCTGATTTCGCCAAACAGATGGATCTGGCCGAAGAGATCATGCGCGAAGAACGGGACGTCCTTCGCAAATTGGCCGAATAGCCGATGACCACCCCCATCTGGGTCGGGAAAGAGGTGGCATTGGCCATCCATAAACGCCAACTGGCGGAACATGGAGGTGGCGATGGCCTGCGTGACGAAGGTCTGCTGGAGTCCGCTTTGGCCAGACCGACCAACCGGCAGGCCTACGGCGATCCACCGCCGACGCTGGCGGAACTGGCGGCCAGCTATGCCTTTGGCATTGCCCGCAACCATCCGTTCGTGGATGGCAACAAGCGGGTCGCCTATGTGGTGTGTCATCTGTTCCTGCGTCTGAACGGCAAACGCTTGCTCGCCGCAAACGAAGAGAAATACCGGATCTTCATCTCCCTGGCGCAAGGTGTCTTGGGAGAGGAAGATCTGGCGTCATGGATTGATGCGCATCTGGCAAACGCCTGATACGCATCAAGCTCCCGGATTTTTGTACATGCCGCGCCAGTCGATGGCTTTGGCACCGAAGTCCAGACGTGCCTTGATCTCGACGCCATCCACGTCGAAGCCGACGCGGGTTTCGATGTAGACGCCGTTCTGGCCGTCCAGATAGGCATATTCGATGGTGTCGATCTGGCCGGGGTTGGCGGACAGAAACCATGCGGTGCTGGAGGTGGCATCCAGACGCGGTTCGGCGATCACCGTCAGGGTGCGCAGGGACTGGGGCACCACGTCGGAAGATTTGGCCGGGATCATGTTGACCGCGAGCAACTGCTCGGCGGTGACCTCCAAAGCCGCCGGGACGAGGATGAAGGCGGGCCGGACGTTCAGGGTGGTCAGGCCATCGATGCCTGTTTGAATCGCCATGGTCTTGCGGGCAGTACCCAGAGAGGCGACGGAGATCACCGTGCCTGCCGCAGCCAGGTTCTTGTGATTGGCGTGGAAGAGTGCGACGCCATCGCCCATGTTGGGGTTGGAATTGATGATGCCCCACACCACGTCGCTTTCCAGATTGGCTGCCGCCACGCCAAAGAGCTGCGGGATGCGGGTGAAGGCGTTCAGGTCATCGTTGACCAGCACCTGCCGGGAGATGGAGATGATTTTCCCGTAGGTCTCCACCCGGTAGGACTCCTTGCCCTCGCCCAGGGGGCCACGTTTGTATTCGCCGCCTTCGTTGACCTTGTCGAGCGCGGGCGCTTCGCCCAGTTGCACCCGGCTCATGGCTTTGAAGTCGTTGGCGGTCACCTGCCGACAGAAGGGCTGAAAGGTTCGGGGCGCAGCCTCGTAGGCGGTGCGCAGGGTCTTGTTGGCGACATTGGCCAGGATGCCGGGAAAGTCGGACTCGGAATGGAGAGCACGGGTGGCCAGTTCGTATCGGGTTTCTCCCC
>JADFWP010000155.1 GCA_015234115.1 Magnetococcales bacterium | reverse complement strand
GGTGCTCGACATTAAATTCTGACAGCGAGTGTCTCATTTTCATTGACACGTTCCGCGGTCAACACCATTCTCGACACCATGAGTACCTCCCTGGAGCAGGGCAACCGGGTGGAGTTGAGAGGGTTCGGCAGTTTCGGGACCAAGGGGCGCCGAGCACGGGACGGTCGCAATCCGAAGACGGGCGCCCAAGTTCAGGTGGACGCCAAACGGGTGGTGTTTTTCAAGGCGGGCAAGGAACTGCGCGAAAGGGTGGACGTTTGACCTCTGGCGCAACCCGTCGCGTCGCGTCGGGTTTTTTTGGTTGGCGGCAAGGGAGGGTTGGCGGTTTTGGTGTCTTGCGACAGGGCGGCACACAGGCCGACCCGTGCGAGGAACGAATGCCTATCAAAGTAAACTGGCGTGGCAAACTACATAACAAAAAATATTTTTAATAGCCTGATTCATTCCTGAGCAAAGTTTGAATTCGTGGTTGGTCTCACCTGTCAACCATCTTCGCTATCGAACTGGTCCAATATTAGAAACTGATGTTAAATATTGAAATCACGCATGAAAAGTCTGGTCCACAGCCTGTGGACCAGAAGGGTGTCTGGTCCACAGGTTTTGGAGAATTCCGGACGAGAGGAGAAAAAAGAGGGCGTTTCCGACTCCTTCTGGTCCAGAGGCTACCGAGTGGAAATCGAAATGATATTGGCTATCTATTGAAAATATTGGGATTTTCTGGCACAAAAAAACCGCCTGGGCGGTCTGAAATCGAAGAAAAGCTCGCAAAATTTGAATGGCGTACCGAAATGGGATTTTCAAACCAAATTCTCCGCTTGTGTTGCGATGCACACGGAGCAAAGTTCAAGGCCGTTTTGGTCGCCAATTGATTCACTATCTGACGAGGCAGCATGACCTGTAAAGGCTTTCATGCAGTGTGTCGAAATTTCTTCCGTGCGCCGCATGGCACCCGTGGACCAGTTTGTGCGTCGCGTTTGGGTGGGCGATGGCTTTGCCGTCATTCTCTGGTCCGGAGGGCCAGGGTTCAGGAGGCGAACACTCGTCCACGGAGTTCGCGAACAGGACGTTCTCGCTCCATGCTTCGATCTGTTCCAGGGTCACCGTTTTCATTTTCTCTGTCACCCAGTCGGGTGTTTGGCCGACTGCTCACACGCCACAATGTGGCTCAACCAAAACGCCCGCCCGTGACGGCTCCTCTTCGCTCTCTCTTCCATCTCGTCGCCCTCCTGGAAAAAATTTGAGTGGAGGACGATGCTGCATCATTCAGCCAAAGATGGGAACCCTGGGGAGGAATGGACGCTTACGATCAAACGGTATCCTGTGGCAAAAGCATTAAGCTTTCCAGGTACCATCTCTCTGGGTCGCTGTCGATGGCTTTGCGTCGTGCCAGTTCTTGCAGACAGAACAAAACCAGATCGACCGATTGGTAACAATAGTGCAAAATCAGCACCATCTGTTTCAGTAGTTCAGTCGGTATTCTGCCTGGATCGCGATAATCAACGACATAAACCATTTCGGCCACCAGCAATTGATGCATCGGCCATTCCTGGCAATCATGGATGACCAATGGCTTGATGCCCCATTTTTTGATCACAGGCATGGCATGTGGAATCATGCCCATGGATCGCAGGAGCGTGTCCATCTCGCCAATGGTCGGTTGAAAGTAATATAATGGCGTAAATGACACTTCTAATTGGATTGCTGCAATATCTGCGAGTTTTTGATGACCGTGAACCAGAATCATTTTCTCCGCCCCACAGACATTCATCTTCAGATAGTCGATGGGCGGAATTTCAGAGAGTTCGTCCAGACTTTTTGTCAAGACTATGCGTCGTTCAATCACTTCGGTCAATTGATCAAAACGATGAAACAGCGCACAACGGATCGGATCCGGCTCCAGCAGGCTGGTCATGACTGAGGCACGGCAAATACGCAATGTATGCGGTTGTCCATCTCCAAGCAGATAAGGCAGATAACTCTCCTGATTCCCCTGACGAGCTTTCAGAGCCATCAGAGCCTCGGCTTGAGGTTCAAACCCGAACAGATGAGCTGGCGTATGCGTCAACAGAGGTCGGTAGTGATCCGTTGGGTCCAGGGGATTGGCACCGGCATCCACGATTATGGTCTTTTTGGTTGGTTGGATCCGGTCATGGAAGGCTGTGTTCAAATTCATTTATCTTTTGTAACCGTTCAGCCCAGTAAAGTGCTTCAGGCGGCCTGAAGCATCAAAACAGTCTACCTGGGAAGGAGCGAAGGGGCGTGTTTGTCTCGCAAATCGGCATCGATTGCCTGCATCAGGAATTCGAGGACATTGCGTTTCTGTTGGCGACAGGTGGCA
>JADFWP010000154.1 GCA_015234115.1 Magnetococcales bacterium | reverse complement strand
GACCCCCTTGGACTGTCTAACCCTGGATGTAACTCAGGTCGGATCGTCTGTTGCCGGTTCCGATCTGACCGTGCGCCTGACCGCCTGATCCCATGATCGCCTCTTCTGCCATCGCGGCGGCACCGCTTGCCGGGCACACCGTCGGCCCCATTTTTGTGGCCGCCCAACGCGTTGCACCTTGGGGCAATACAAAATCCGGCCATGCCCTGGTAATGCCGTATGCGATCCGGATTGAGGTCGGGTCTGGCCAGAAATGGACGAGCCTCAAAGTCGGCGCGCAGCACGTTCATTCTTTCGGCGCGTTGATGGTGGTGACCAGCGAAGAGCGGGTGTGGGATCCCTGCGCCATCGTCCGTTCCGGCCTATCGGCAGGCTACGGCACCAGATATGCCGCCTTGTCGGCCGCGACCCCCTACGGCAACGCACCGCTCAAGGTGTCGTTTGCCATCCCGTACCGCTTCACCATCGCCGCCAGGTGCAGCGCCGCATGGTCCTCGCTCCCGGTGGTCACTGCACAATGCGGGTCCGGGTGGGCGACCATCACCCATGTGGAGGTGCAGATGGCCATGCCGTATCGCATTCTTCAACGCACCCTGGTGGCCGGATCGTCCAGCCAAGTCTGGAACCTCTCCGACCTCCGCAACGTCCGGATCCACGGCTCTGCCGTCCGGGCGTTTCATAAGGGAATCTGGATATGATCCTGTCCGCCAACATCTCCCAGGCAGAAGGCGATTTCGCCTGGAGCGGCACTCTGGAACTCTCCGACCCGTCCGCCTTCCAGCGCATCCGCATCGATGATCCTCTGACCGTACAGATGGGAGACGAGCTGTTCGAGATGATCGTCGATAACAAGATGTTGGAAAGAGATGGCGTCGGCATGCCCAGACTCACTGTGTCGGTGATCAGCCCCACCGCACGTTTCACCTCACCCCGCGCCACCCCTGGGGATCGCTCCTGGATTTTTCCCATGATGGCCAGAGCTGCCGCCGAAGAGGCCATTGGTGAGGCTATCGAATGGGAGTTGGTGGACTGGCTGATTCCGGCGGGACGGCTGGAATTCCACGACGCCACCCCCTTGGACGTGGTCAAGGCCATCGCCGAGTCCGCCGGTGGCCGGATCGAATCGACTCCGGAGGGTCGGTTGCGGGTGCGTCACCGCTTTCCCGTTGCGGTGCCAGCCTGGGTGACATCTCCCGTGGACCACATCCTGACCGACGAATCCGACAATCTCTCCTGCCGCGAGTCCCACACCCTGCGCACCCGGGTCAACAAGGTACTGGTCCGGGGCCACCTCCCGACCAGGAGCGGCGGTTTCTTGATCGCCGAGGTCGATGACCGGATCGACGGACCGAACGCAGGCCGCACCACCTTCTATGGAGGGGATGCCGTGCATCTGATGGTCCACGTCGGAGATGATGTCACTTTGCTGGATCCCCTGGTCTCCACCGGTGTCGTCTGGCTGGATGGCCAGGAGGAGACCACCATCACCGAGGATCTGGTTTTCTCCCTGTCCACGACCGCCACCTTGAGCAAACCCGCCCTGGGCATCGACTCCGAACTCTGGTTCGGCCTCAACCTTGGCCCGTTGACCTTGGAGACCGACCAACGCACCGTTACCGCCCGTTTCGCCGGGGTGGCGATTGTCCGGGTGACGTACCGCTCGATGATGCAACATTGGATCGCCTGGGTGCCAGAGACCGTGGCCGGGCACGATGAATTCCCGTTCCGTGTCCGTTTTGCAGGTACGACCGGCGTCCGGCTTGGCTCCGGCGAGATTTTCTGCCAACGCGGCGATGGGGAGTTTCGGGGTGCGGACATCTCCGAGCCTCTGCTTTCCACCGACGATGCCAAACGTTCCCGTGGCCGGGCCGAAATCGATGCTGGCGAGACGCTTCAGGAGGTGTCGTTGACCTGTCTGCACCGTCCCGGCTTCATGCCAGGGCAGCTCGTCGAAGTCCACGACGCCCTGATGGGCCGCTCCTGGCGCGGAAAAGTGACAAGCGTGAGTCATTCAGCCCAGGGCAACAAATTGACCACTTCCCTGGAGTTGCTTCGATATGTCGAGTCCTCTGTTTGACTTGCGCGAGATGCTGGCCGGACGAGTTGCGATGGCTGGCAGGGTGGTTTCCGTGGCCAATGGCGTGGCGCGAGTGGCCACAGCCCAAGGGGTGGTCGAGGTGGTGCTGGATGGAACTGGCAATGTTGGCGACCGGGTCAGCGTGCGGGATGGACGTGCAGTGCGGGTGCAGGAGGCGGTGGAGGTGCCGGTATTCTGGGTGTGATGGTTGGGCAACGGGTATGTTCGGATCGATCAATCATGAGGTTTCTGCTTGTAGAACTCGTCAATTTCCG
>JADFWP010000153.1 GCA_015234115.1 Magnetococcales bacterium | reverse complement strand
AAAGTCAAAACCCTGGGGGATGAATCCCCCAGACCCCCTCTTCTTTTTCAATGGTGGCACTCGACAGCCCCTCTCACCCATAAGGCGGCTCGCTGCGCAACCGTTCATCGACCACCGGTTTTCCCAGGGTAAAATGATAAAGGCTCTGAAAACGATTGGAACGCAACCCGATCATCTGATGGAACGCATCATCCATGAAACAGCCAATCCCCGTGCCCCGCATCCCGACCGCTTCGGCCTCCAGATAGAGCACCTGACCCAACACCCCGGCCTCCCAATAGAGTTGACGATAGATCCATGGGGACTCCTCCCAGCCAGCCGGAAATTCCGTGAGCATGCCCAGACTCAACACCCCGTCCGAGGCAATCTCCTGATGACAGGAGACCCCATGGGCAAACTCCTGAAAATCTCCCGCGCGCAATAAATACAAGGGCAGATGATCCGGTGCGACCGCCACCCGCGCCCACTGAAAAGAGCCATCCAACTCGACCTGCAACGTCGCAAGCCGTTCCGGATCACGCACCAACAGATAAACTCCCGCCTCCAACCCCTCGACCCGATGAATCATCAACACCGGAAAGACCCGCACTGCCCAGGGCAACAGATCCCAGGGCGCGCAACCCGCACGCGGCAAGGTGGCATCGAGCAGGGTCCAAAGATCCGACTGCGCCAATGCCGTCTGACCATCAAACGCCTGGGCGCTGCGCCGTTGACGAATCACCTCCACCGCCCGCCCCGCCCCGCCCGATGACAACTCGGGCAACGACGCCGGCTGCCACGGTTCCGACGCCATCTGCCAGGGCTGCCGGGTCCACTCAGCCACGTCATCGATCAAAGGCCACGCCATCTCGTGATAACGACTCAACCGGTTGGGCCGCCCCAGCCATGGCCCCTGCCCGGCCAGTTCCGCCATGGCCGCCACCTTGGGCGCAAGATCCACCCACGACACGCCCATGGGCGCAAACTGCATCAGCAAATCCGCATGCTCGGCTTCGGCCTCCAGCGAATCGAACTTCACCCCGGAAGGCGCCACCCCCAACAAACGCGCCACATCCCGCGTCGCAGGCGCGATCAACAGCCGGACCTGCCATCCCAACGCCGCCGCCGCATAACGCATCGCGGCCAGGGCATGACCCACATCCAATTGGCAATAGCGATAGGCCCGATCCCCATATTTCCACGCCTCGCGCCAATGAATCGAGGTCAAACCCACCAGAAAACCACCCGCCGGAAACAGACCATTCCACGCTGCCGCTTCATCCCCCCCCAACACCCGCCGCTGCTCCAGCAGATGATCCCGGCTGAGATAGTGATACACCCCGGCTTCGATCCCATCCAAGGCAGGCAACACCACATACCCCTCGGTGGGATGCAAATTGCCGCTGGAGGGATTGCAACGCAACGCCCAACGGGAGGCCCCGTAGACCTTCCAGGCCGACAAACCCAACGACAACTCCAGCAAATGGGCCACAGAGGCCAAATTCAACGCCGCAACCGGCACGCTGCCCGCGCTTCGATAGAGATCCCGAAAGTCAGCCGTCAACCGATCCGCCCCCAAAGGCAAACGGAACTGCTGCGCCCCCGCATAGGTGCGAAAGGGATCCGGCTGGCTGGCCCAATCGAGATGTCCCGGACCAGGCGCAAGCCGATAAGGCTGGTGCTTGCTGTGTTCGTGATAGGCGGCGACCTGTTGTCCCATGAAAAACGCGCTGTTCATGACTCAAACCGCACACCCGTGCCCCCCAGACCACAATAGCCACGAGGATTCTTGGCCAGATATTGCTGATGATAAGCCTCGGCAAGATAAAATTCCGGTGCAGGAAGAATCTCGGTGGTGATCGTCGCGCGTCCGGCCCGATTCAGGCAGGCTTGATAACGATCCCGGGAAAGCAATGCCTGCTGGTGTTGCGTTTCGGAACAGGTATAGATGCCGGATCGATACTGCGTGCCGATGTCATTGCCCTGACGCATGCCCTGGGTGGGATCATGCCCCTCCCAGAAAAGCACCAGCAGACGATCATAGGTGATGCGTTCCGGATCAAACACCACCCGCACCACCTCGTTATGACCGGTAAACCCGGTACAAACCTCCGAATAGCCCGGATTGGCCAATTGACCACCCGCATACCCCACGGTGGTGACCTGGACTCCGGGCTGTTGCCAGAAATGGCGCTCCGCCCCCCAAAAGCACCCCATGCCAAACAGAGCCAGCTCGCATCCATCGGGAAAGGGCGGCAGCAAGGAGGTTTTCAAAACAAAATGGTGCGTGGATGCGTGCATGAGAAGGTTTCCTCCGGCCAACAGAGTGAAAAGCAAGGAAGCGGCTCCATTTTAAACCGGCCCCCCTTCCAGATACAAACCATTGAAAGAAAAGAGAGGGTCTGGGGGATTCTTCCCCCAGGGTTTTGACTTTAAA
>JADFWP010000152.1 GCA_015234115.1 Magnetococcales bacterium | reverse complement strand
AGAACTGGAGATATGAGCATGGACACAATTCCTATCGAATTCATCATTGTCTGCAGGTTGCGCTCGAAACTCCCCAGCAACTTCTCCAGGTCAGTCAGAAGATCCGGGCGCGGTGCGGCGGCGGCCTGAGCCAGCGATAATTCCAACGCCTTGATGCGATCCTTGAGGGTGGCGCGCTCTTGATTCAGGGTGCGGATTCGTTCCTTCTGGGCGAGAACATGGCTGGCAGCATCTTTGGCCTTGCGTTTCCAATCCGGGACGCCTTCCGATGCTGTGGACGGCTCTGTGTTTTGGTCTTCGCATTCCTCTTGTTTTTGCTGATGGCGCATCTGCTCTGGCGCAGGTTGCAAGGCTTCCTCCTGTTGTCGGATGACCTCCCGGATGCTGCGGGCCTTCCCATCCAGGACGGAACGAACCGCTGCCTTCTGCTCCGGTTCCTCCAGACTGGCGAGGGCATCCAGTTCCAGGCTGTTGTCGGCAATGGAGGCCACGTCACGGATCGCGTCGCGGATCTCTTGACTGATGTTGTTGGCGCGACGCACCGCTTTCTGGATGTTGCGCTCCGTGGCACCGGTCTTCTGGGCGGTATCGACTGAGAACGAATTAAATTCGTTCTCAGTCCGTTCCCTGGTGCCAACGCCATTTCTTCCGCCACCACAGGCACCATTACGAACTTCCGGGTGCTTCATCTCGTACAGGGACTTGCGTTCTGCCAGATGCTCTGCCCGTTCCAGATGGTTCAGTTCGGCACGACAAAGGTTTTCGTCGATCTCGGCCAGACGTTGATCCACGGTTTGGATGGTGACGATATTGGCGGAAATTTCGGTCATGCCAAGTCGTCTGCAGGCCTCCAGGCGATGATGCCCGGCAACCAGACGGAACAAACCCAGATCCTGACCGTCGTCGGTCAATTCCGGTGTGACCAGAATCGGATTCAAAAGCCCCAACTCCCGGATGCTCTGAGCCAAAACCGTCACCGCCTCGGGACGGACCTGCCGCAACCGTTTGCAGACAATGATGAATTCGATGGGAATTGTGTCCATGCTCAAATCTCCAGTTCTTATGCGTTCTGCATGCCCTTGTAGGGGGTGCCTTTGATGAACATTTCCCGGTTCGGGTCGGGAACATTGATGCGGGTCAGAGGGGTGCCGGAGAAGAAGGCGTTCCAGGCCACCGCCGTGGCTCTGGCCACATAGGCGGACGTGACCACATTGCCGCCCCGAATGAACGGTCCCTGCTTGACGCGGGTCAGCTCGATGAATTCATGAAGAATCTTCCGGGGATCGTTCATGCGCAGGCCGTCATCCAGGGCCACCTGCCGCCAGAACTCCCGTGCTTTCCCTTCCTGATGGCGGAAGGTGATCAGGCCGATGGACAGGACTGCCGCCTTCAACAGCAACATGGAATCGTTGCCGGTTCGGTGAATGGTCTCGAAAAAAGCGTTGCCTTCCTCTTCCCAATCCCGGATCTCGGTGAGAACATCCTCCCGGCTGCTGCCGCTGTCGGAACGACGGAACCCGCCCTGGATGAAACGCAGCGCGGCAGCCACATGCATCGCCTGCTTCAGCGACATGCCGATCTGGTTGTGCAGATCCCTGGCCTTGATGGCGTCGATGATGGAGCGGGACAAATGGTTGTCATGGCGGGAGTAGAGTTCGGCCACTTCGTCCATGGTTTCGGCATCGGAGATCAACACGGTCAGGGTCACCGGAAGACCGGATTTCTCGATGGCCGCCAGGGTATGCTGTCCGTTGACCAGCAACTGTTCGTTGCGAAACCGAACAAAATGGATCTGAGTGCCTTGGATGAAGCGTCCGGCCTGGATCTCCTGGACCAGAGTGTCCCGATGGCGTGGGCGCATGGCCCTCTGCCGGGAAAAGATGTTGTGCTGGAGCCAGTCACCAGCCAACTCCGGGGTGACATGGACCTGCTGGCTGGAATGGATCTGAATCATTGTCTTGCTCCTGCTGCAAACCCTGGGGAAACCGCACGTCAGGCCCGCCAGGAATCGGGCTTTTTGGACCATGAATCCTAGACGTGCGGATGAGAGACGTGATCAACAATGGTTTATGTTGCGTCTGCGTTCGGCCTCGTACCGCTCGATATCATCCTGGCGGTAGACGACCCGACCACCGATCTTGAGGTATGGAGGTCCATCGCCCTTGCTACGCCAGTTCTGGAGGGTCTTGGGATTCAAGCCCCACCGCTTTGAAAGCTGAAACGGAGTGATGTGACAGGTATCCATCTTGTCCTCCTGGCTGTGTTGTGCATGGGGAGGATGATAGCAACCAGGAGGTGAGGAAAAAGTGAGGAGAAAGTGAGGAGCCAGGTGAGGAATGCATGGTGGATTTTTGACCGTTCTTTATTGGTCTGAAAAAAATTTAATGGCAAAACCAAGCAACAATTTGTATTTGTTTGTTATTTTAAGAATCGGACAAAATTGAAAGACGAGGGAATCAATATTGAGCTGCAACGCCAGGTGAGGAGCAGGTGAGGAATCAGTGAGGAGCAGGTGAGGAACTGGTGTGGTGAGGAACTGGTGAGGAGCGGTGAGGA
>JADFWP010000151.1 GCA_015234115.1 Magnetococcales bacterium | reverse complement strand
TCCTGATCTCCCGTCTGCGCGGGCTGGAGGTCGATCTTCAGGAGGAGGCCCATAAAATGGCTCTGGAATTCAATCTGATGGAAAACGATGTCTTTCGTCCGATGATTCTGAAATATTATGATGAAGGGCGACAGAAAGGTCTGGAGGAAGGCAAGCAGGAAGGCAAGCAGGAAGGCAGACAAGAAGGCAGACAAGAAGGCAGACAAGAAGGCAAACAGGAGGGCAAGCAGGAGGGCAGGCAGGAGGGCAAGGCCGACAGCCTGCTGCAATTGTTGCAAGTTCGTTTCGGTCCAGTGCCAGAGTCGGTGCGGGAACGGGTGGCGGTCGCCTCTTTGGAGGAGTTGACGGCATGGTTGGGTCGGATTTTCGATGCCGATTCCCTGCCGGGGGTGTTTCAGGGCTCTTGAAATGCTCTATGAACTTGACATCTTGAGAAAAAGATCTAAAACATTTTGCTTTCAAACCGCAACCGGTTTGGGATAGGTGCTTTCTGGGCATGAACCGCGCATGGTGGCAATTCTTGAAAGATTGAAGAAAGGTGAAGAAGGACTCCTCCTCCAGGGTTTTGACTCCGAAATCAAAAACTTTAAGATTCTTTTATTTAAACATCGACCATTTCGGGATCGTGAGTTTTTGGCTTAAAGGCGTCGCCTGCTGCAAAGCGCGCCAAAAGCAAGTCCCAAGGGTTTCGCCCCTGGCCCCCACCAGGGGCCAATGGCCCCTGGCCCCCACTGACAAATTACATACCCCAAGCTGGTCGCGGTTTAGGTCAAGACCCTGGGGGAAGAATTCCCCAGACCCTCTCTTTCTCTTTCAATAAGGTCACCATGACCTGTTCGCGTCCGGCAGGTATGGCGTGACTGAGATCACTCCTGCCCCTCGCCAACCCGCTGCGAAAGCGCGGCCTTGATGAAATCGTCCAGATCCCCATCCAGCACCGCATCGGCCGCCCCTTTTTCGACACCGGTGCGCAGGTCCTTCACCATGCGGTAGGGGTGGAGCACATAGGAGCGGATCTGGCGACCCCAGCCGATTTCGCTTTTGGCATCGTTGACCTGCTTGGCATCCTCGGCCCGTTTGTCCAGTTCGAGCTGATAGAGACGCGCCTTGAGCATGCTGAAGGCTTCGTCCTTGTTGCGATGCTGGGAGCGGCCATTCTGGCACTGCACCACGATTCCGGTGGGAAAGTGGGTGATGCGGATCGCCGAGCTGGTCTTGTTGACATGCTGTCCGCCCGCCCCGGAGGCCCGGAAGGTATCGATGCGCAGATCCTTGTCTTCGATCTCCACCTGGATGGTGTCGTCGATTTCGGGATAGACGTAGACCGATGAAAACGAGGTGTGACGCCGCGCCGAAGCATCGAAAGGACTGATCCGCACCAGCCGGTGGACCCCGCTTTCGGTTTTCAGGCGGCCATAGGCGAATTCGCCCTCGATACGCAAAGAGACCGATTTGCACCCCGCCTCGTCGCCGGGCTGATAGTCGTTCATCTCCACCTTGAAGCCGTGGGATTCGCAATAGCGCAGATACATGCGCAACAGCATTTCGGCCCAGTCCTGGGATTCGGTGCCGCCCGCGCCGGGATGGATCTCCAGGAAGGCGTTGTTGATGTCCGCTTCGCCCGAAAGCATGCGGGCGAGTTCCAGGGCTTCGACCCGTTCCAGCATCACCACGGATTGCCGGGTCACATCGGCCAGCAGATCGTCTTCCTGCTCCTCGACCGCCATGGCGTGCAGCTCTTTGGCGTCCCGCAGTTCCCGGTCCAGGTGTTCCCATTCGCCGATGGTCTTTTCCAGGCGACTTTTTTCCCGCATCACCTCTTTGGCCCGCGTGGGATTGTTCCACAGCGCAGGATCTTCGGTGAAGGATGTCAATTCCTCAAGACGTTTCTTGCCGTGATCATAGTTAAAGATGCCCCCTTAGGAGAACCAATTTCTCCCAAATCGCGTCGAAGTTTCTCTGAATGTTTTCATCCATGGTTATGGCGCTCCAAATGCTCGCGTGGCGGAATGAACAGATGAGGATAGCACAAGGATGGCAGGGCGTCACGGTGTGCGATTGTGGGTGGTGCGGACGCATAGAGAGGCGAATGCGGGTATGGAGCGCGGGACTGTTCAACAGGAACAAACAGGATGATTGCAAACCATTTTTGTCGTGGTTCTTCCAGGGAAATTTCTTGCTCTGCTTGTTATAATGTATCAATAATTTAACTCTATATTATAATTTTCAGAATTTATTGATTGGTATTTTGAATTATTTTAATAAAAGATCTTGACCGTATAACGATGATGCGATCCAATCCGAAAAGATGCAGCTTGCCCGAATGTGGGTGCATCGCGTCCTTCGACGAAACATAAACGGTTTTCCAGATCAGGAGACTATGAAATGTTCACAGTGCGTGCATCAGAGCTTTATAATGGTCATCGTTATGAGTTGATCGAATCGACCGAGAATATCCGGTGGGTCACGGCTCGTATCGATGCGCAAGCGCGGGGAGGGGATCTGGCGACCATCTCTTCGTTTGACGTAACTATTCAGCACCCCCGTTGCCACCGTATGACGGCGTAGGGCATCG
>JADFWP010000150.1 GCA_015234115.1 Magnetococcales bacterium | reverse complement strand
TCATGCAGGTGATCTCAAACGTGGCAATGGAAGGCCCGCGACTCTCCCTCGGATGATCCGAACCGTCAGAAGAAACCTCGTACCGGCAATGGCAACAAGCCAGGCGGTCAAAAGGGACATCCCGGATCAAACCTCAAACCCTCTGACGATCCGGATGAAATCGTCATCCTGAATGTGGACCAATCCACCTTGCCGCATGGGGTCTACCGAGAAGACGGCTTCGAGTCCCGTCAGGTCTTTGATGTGAACATCACGGTCAACGTCACCGAGTACCCGATCCACCAGCTTCAGCTTCAAAAACTCTCGCAATGCCAGAGAATCACTGCATTTCCACTCAATCCCTCTCTCGCTGTCGATCCCCTCGAAATACCCCACAAAATGCATCCGAAAATATCGACCAGGAAGCACCGATGGTCTCCCGCGCCGCCCTTTCGCGTAGTACGGTGCGCACTTCTCCTCCGCAAACCGATCAAATCCAGCTTGATCCAACTCTTTCTGCAGGCGATCGTAAAATGGATGCCCAGGCGACCTCGGCAACTCATCCCACGTGATGAACATCTCTTCCTGCTTCCCGCCCATCTGTCCCAGTGCCATCTCTCCCTCCTGTCAGGTTCAATGGCAACAGCATACCAGATGATTTATATTTTATCAACGGGCTGCTAATCCGGTAATCACTAACACAGGTAAAACGCTTTAAATTATTCCTTGAGTGATTATACATGTCGATATACGGATCGGAGATCGGACTCTAATGAATTATTTAATGAAACCTTTGAAGAAAATTCTTTCAGAATCGTTTGGGGAGCGGTAGTATCAAGCAAGAGACGTTTTCTGTTGCGTTGCAGGCCCAGTGGCCCAGCTCGTTGCGCATTCCATGTCATGGAAGCCTCCCCCATCCGTGTGTTCCGTTCCACCGCACCCCTATAGCGATCCGGAACGGAACGGTCTCCTT
Organism: Magnetococcales bacterium; assembly: GCA_015234115.1. GTDB lineage: Bacteria > Pseudomonadota > Magnetococcia > Magnetococcales > Magnetaquicoccaceae > Magnetaquiglobus. The sequence goes on along the minus strand of JADFWP010000150.1, from coordinate 1,623 downwards.
GTTGGATCTGTGCCTTGCCTATTCCGTCCCTTCTTTCCTTCTGGCAACTCCAATGGAAAATCGGCTATGCTGATGCCATGAACGAAATCGCCCAACCGCATGACCGTCTGTTCAGGACACTGCTCTCCACCCCGGAGACTGCGGGTGCCTTGCTGCGAGAGTATCTGCCGCCGGAAGTGTCGCAGTTGTTGGCATCTGAGCCACCGCAACTGGTCGAGGGCACTTTTGTCGAAGAGACCCTGCGTCCCTACTTTTCGGACCGCCTGTTCGAGGCCAAAACGATCAGCGGCAAGCCGATCTGCTTCTACACCCTGATCGAACACAAGAGCTACGAGGAAGAAAAGGTTAGCTGGCAGCTCTATCGCGGCATATCGGCATTTTTTGAGCAAAAAACGCGAGAGAATGCGCAATGGAACCGTCTGCCAGCAGTGATGGCCCTGCTGGTCTACAACGGAGGCCGAGAGTGGCGCTTTCCCAATGAATTTCTGGCGTTGGTCGATGCGGATGAGGCTTTGATTCCCTGGCTGCTCAATTTCCGATATCCGGTAGTCGACCTTGGCCCGATCCCGAATCAGGAACTATCCAAGCATGCGCAACTGCGTGCTGGCCTGATGGCACTCAAATACGGTACCCGCGATCCGGAGTCCCAAATGGCGGCGCTGGATCAGATCGTGGATGCACTGATGGAAGCTCCGGAACTCCTGTTGCCGGTGCTGCTTTATCTGTTGACGACATTCCACCATTTGAATGTAGAGCATATGCGGCAGGTAGTCCGTCGCATCAAACCCGAGGAGGAATCTGCTATGATGTCCCAATTTGCCCGAGAGATCTTATCCAACGACAGACCGGAATGGGTGACAGAAATGGTGCGCCAGGATATCCGCCAGGAAGGCCGCCAGGAAGAAGCCGCTTCCATGCTACTGAAACAGATGCGCCGTAAGTTTGGCCAGACACCAGACTGGATAGTCGAGAAGGTGCTGTCAGCGGAATTGGAACTGATCGAGACCTGGAGCGACAACTTCGTCTTCGCCAACTCGGTGGACGATGTATTTGCCGCGTGACCAAGGTCTGTAGCCCCGGAAAAGGTGGATGGAAAAGCCATCGCCTACCAATCGGGAGTTGAAAGGTGGCCCATAGGTACCATGCGGCGAGGAGGAGAAATTGGCTGGGTGGCAAACTGGAGAATTTTTGCAACAGTAAAAAATATTGTGCAATTCCAACTATATCCGATGTCGCTTTACCACTTGCCCGGCCAGGAGGGATTCAAACTTTCTCATCGATTTGTTACAGTACGTTACAGAGAATTGGTTTGATATGGGTCGTCTTGCTCCGCCACTTAGTTTTTACTCGCATTCTTCAGTTATCGATTCTCCGGCACACCCTGCAAAATTTTCCCAACAAATTCAATGGTTATGAAACGGACTCGGAGAGGATATCCTTGAATGATGCGCCCCGTAACAGCCCGTTGATAAAACCGTTTCAGTCTGATGCCGGTTGATGAATTGAAATCACGAGCAGAGCAGAGATTTCATCCTAAATCCGGCTCTGCCAGGGACCTGCCGCCAACGCCTTCAACACCTCCCGTGAATGATACCCCTTGTCGGCGATCACCTCGCAGCGGTT
>JADFWP010000014.1:5449-55545 GCA_015234115.1 Magnetococcales bacterium | reverse complement strand
CTTTGCCGCAGGCGCGCCCCCTGGTCGCCGCAGGCGACGCCTTTTGGCCAAAAACGCATGATCCCGAAATGGTCGCGGTTTAGAGTCAAAATCCTGGGGGAAGCATCCCCCAGAGCCTCTCTTTATCTTTCAATGCTGTCACTATGACCTGTTCGTGCCCGGAAAATGCACGTTCCAATATGGGCGCGGTTCAAGACCGGGCGGGTGGATGGCCGGTTTCCGGATCCGGGGTGGGGAGATCGGTTGAGAAGACCACCTGATTGCGTCCGTTTCTTTTGGCCTGATAGAGCGCGTCATCGACCCGTTTGAGCAGGGAGGTGATCGATTCTCCCGGAGCGCGGGTTCCCACACCGAAACTGCTTGTTTTGTGTCCCACGGTCGGGAAATCATGGTTGGCCACCGCAGCCCGGAGTTTTTCCGATAAGGTCCGGGCGCCGACGGCATCGGTTTCCGGGCAGATCACCAGAAATTCTTCTCCGCCCCAGCGTCCGGGCACATCCACATCGCGCACATTGGTGCGCAGCACCAGGGCCATGTGAATCAACACCTGATCGCCAACCTGATGACCATAGGTGTCGTTGACGCTTTTGAAGTGGTCCACATCGAACAGGATCAACGAAAGCTCCTGGCCATAGCGATCCGAGCGTTCCAGTTCCCGTTGCAGGGTGTTGTCGAGCATCATGCGGTTGTAGAGCTGTGTCAGACGGTCGGTGATGGAGAGTTCTTCGACCTTTTTTTTGTCGGTGATATCCTGACGGATCGCCGTGAAGCCATGGATTGTCCCTTCTTCGCACCAGAGCGGTTCGATGTTGACCTTGACCCAATAGTGGTTGCCATTCTTGGCCAGGTTTTTCAATTCGCCAGACCAGGAGGCTCCGGTCAGGATCGTATCCCACAACTCCTGATAGACGGCTTTCGACATGTCCGGATGGCGCACCAGATTATGGGGCTGCCCGATCAACTCCTCTTTGGTGTATCCCGAAATGCGGCAGAAGGCTTGGGAGGCATTGGTGATCACCCCCGCAAGATCGGTGGAAGAGATGATCACATGTTTGTCCACGATATCCACATAGCGTTGCAAGGCATCTTTGGCCTCCCGACGTTCCGAGAACATGACCGCAATGAATTGCGAGGTCAGTGCCGATCCCATCAGAAAGAGGTTCAGATCCATCAGTTGCGGCTTGCCCTGGATCACGAACGGTCCAATGCCGTGACTGGTTTCGTACAAGGCGATGACGGAGATCAGGCAGGTGCTGAAGGTGGCGGCGGACATCGCACCCCACATGGCCACCAGCGTCAGGATCGGGGTGAAAACGGCAAAGACCAGGGTGGCGCCGCTGAAGGGTACAAGGGTAAAAAAGATCCAACTGGCCGGTACGAGCAGCAGGACGAGCAGAGAGGCCTGTTTCCATGGCAGGCGTCTGGGATGAGGACGGGCCAGCAGACTCAGCAACAACGGGGTGACCAGCAACTGCCCCATTCCGTTGCCAAACCACCAGGAAAACCATGCCATTGGATAATCGTTGCTGGCAATATGTCCGGCACTCCACAGCAAGGTGACGCCCAGTGTGGCGCTGACAGGTTGAAAACAGAGAAAGATCAGACCAAAGAGTCCCCCGGCATCCCGGAGCTGTTTCATGGCGGGATTGAGCCGGAGCTTGAAGAACAGCAGGTTGGCGAGGATCGCCTCCAGGGTGTTGATGAGCGAGATGCCCAGGGCGAGTGGCCAACTCAGACCATTGATCATGGCCAGCGCCAATTGTCCGATGAAAACACCTGGCCAGACCGGTCTGCCGTAAAGAATGACAAACGCCAATGAGATGCCTTCGGCGGCAAAGACTACCAGAGTCACGATATCGTGCGTGACGGATATCATGAAGCTGACCTGACCAGACATGTAATACAGACACGCCAACGTCGTGATGCGAAGCAGATAGAGCAGGGAAGGAGAGATGTTTTGGGCCATTCTGGATGATGGATTGAGGTGTGTTGCCGAGGTGGCGGGGAATTCCTGGATTTCTTTGCTTGCGGAAATCAGCGGAATCATGATCTGTTTTGCACCGGCTCTTTCATCTCCGTTCCCCTATACCTTTTTTGCCGGTCAGAGTCAAAGAGGAATCGGGATGAAAGAGCCTGGAGTGGCTTTCAGACGTGGATGCAGAGGGTCGATCGGACTCAACTGGCCACGATTTGAATCTGGTTGATCGTCAGCGCAGTGACTCCGGTCAGGGTGGCCATGGTCACCGCCGATTGGGTGCCGGAGCCGTCCGGGTCATAGCGGAGCGTGCCGTTGCTGGTGTTGAAGACGAAACGATGGCTGGTGGAACTGGCCCGCCCGGTGGTGTTGAGGGCAAAGCGGGAACTGCCCAGTTTGCCTGTGGCGATGTTGCCGAAATTTTCGCTGACAAAGACCAGTTGATCCCCTTCGGTGGCGTTGAAATCGCTGATGATGTCATCCCCCTCGGTGGGCAGGGTGAATTTGAACTGGTCGGCATCGGCGCCACCGGTCAGGGTATCCTGACCGATCCCGCCGATCAGTTGATCGGTGCCGGCGTCTCCCTTGAGAATATCCAGTCCGCCGCGTCCATAAAGCACGTCGGCACCGGCCTGGCCTTGCAGCATGTTGGCCGCACTGTTGCCGCGCACGGTGTTGGCCGCAGCATTGCCAATGCCGTTGATGGCGCGGGTGCCGGTCAGGGTCAGGTTTTCCAGATTGGTGGCCAGGGTCCAGGTCACGGCACTCTGCACCAGATCGGTGCCGGTTGTCGCCCCCTCGGTGACGGTATCGTCCAGATGGTTGACCACATAGGTGTCGTTGCCCGCGTCTCCCACCATCCGGTCCGCACCCAGGCCGCCATCCAGCACATCGTCGCCGGCACCGCCAAAGAGGGTGTCATCCCCATCCGACGCGCTCAGGGTATCGTTGCCTTCGCCGCCGGTCAGGGTGTTGTCTCCGGTGTTGCCGGTCAGGGTGTTGTTGCCGACATTGCCTGTTGCGTTGATGGCTGTGACCCCGGTGAGCGTCAGATTTTCCAGATTGCTGCCCAGCGTCCAGGTGATGGAACTCTGCACCAGATCGGTTCCGCCGTCCGTGGCCTCCGTGATGGTGTCGCCGGCAATGCCAACCACATAGGTGTCATCTCCCGCACCGCCGGTCATCTGGTCTGCTCCGGCTCCGCCGTTCAGTTCATCGTTTCCGGCGCCACCAAACAGAAGATCGTTGCCGCCCCGGCCCAGCAACCGGTCGTTGCCACCTTCGCCGCGCAGCGTGTTGATCGCGTCATTGCCGGTGATGACGTTGTTGAGCGCATTGCCCGTACCGTTGATGGCCGCGGTTCCGGTGAGGGTCAGATTGGCCACGCCGTCGGCCAGGGTATGGGAGGTGCTGCTCTCGACCAGCCCCGTTCCGGTATCGGTATTGGTGGAAGAGGTGACATTGGTGATGGTGGTCGTGACCGCACTGGTTCCCAACGTGGCCCCGCTGCCAGGATTGGAGAGGGAGACGGTGAAGGTTTCGCCGGTTTCGCTGCGGGTGTCCGTCAGGGTCGGCACGGTGAAGGTGGCGGTGCGACTGCCTGCCGCAATCGTCAGTGTGCCGGAGGTGGCGGTGAAATCGCTGCCCGCAATGGCGGTGCCACTGGCTGCGGCATAGTTGACGGTGGTGGCCGTCGTGGATGTCGCCGAAAGGGTCACGGTGTAGGTGGCCGCGCTTCCTTCGCTGACTGTGGAGGAACCGGAGAGCGTGAGTGTGCGTGCGGTTGCGGATACGTCGTCGTTGAGGATGGTCGCCGTGGCCGAGGCGGTTCCGATGGTGGCGCCGCTGGCCTCCGACAGGGTGACGGTGAAGCTGTCGTTGGGTTCGAACGTGGCATCCCCGGCGATGTTGACGAGAATGGTTTGGGTGATTTCGCCAGCGGCGAAGTTCACCGTGCCGGTGGGCAGAATGCCGCCGGCAAAGTCGCGGGCCGAGGCGGGATTGGTTCCGGAGCCGGTGACGGCCCAGTTCACGGTTGCGGCATCGCTGTCATCCCCGGTACGTTCCACGGTAAAGGAGATGGGGGTGCTGCCACTGTTGCCTTCGTTCACACCTGTGCTGGTTGCCGCAATGTTCAGCACCGGTTCGGGTGCCACAGCGGTGGCCGTGAGGGCGTAACCGCCCGTGGTCGCGCCAAATCCCTGGGCGGACAGATAGAAAGTGGCCGAGGCGGAGGGGGTATAGAGGAGTTGGGTGTTGCCGCTGCCATCCCCCTCGTTGTCTTCGGCCAGCAGAGTCCCCGTGCCATCCAGCAGGCGCAGATAGGTGTCCAGGGAGGTGGAAGAGGTGGTGAGCCGGAAGGTGTAGGTCGTGTCCGCATCCAGGGAGACCCGCCACCAGTCCTGATCCGTGGCGTTGTCGATCAGACTGCTGCCTGCCGCGCCGTTGATCGCCAGAGTCGAGATGGTCGCCGTGGTGCCGGGGATGGTATCGGTATCGTCGTTGCGGATCTGTCCCGTGGCTGTGGCCGTGCCGAGCGTGGCGCCCGTGGGGTTGGAAAGCGTCACGGTGAACCCTTCGTCGGGTTCCACGGTGGTATCGCCGGAGACGTTGACCGTGAGGATTTGACTGCTCTGTCCGGCGGTGAAATTCAGGGTGCCCGAGGGGAGGGCACCGCCGGTGAAGTCGCGGGCCGTGGCGGCGGTGGTGCCGGAACCGGTGACGGCCCAGGCCACACTCGATGCCACGCCGGTATCGCCGGTCCGGGCCACGGTGAAGGTCATGGCGGTGCTGCCGCTGTTGCCTTCGGTGCGTCGCGCGTTGGTTGCCGTGAGGTTCAGCACCGGCGCGGGCACGGTGGCTGCCAGGGTATAGGCCCCGGTGCTGCCGCCGAATCCCTGGGCAGAGAGATAATAGGTTCCCGTGGTGTCCGGGGTGTAGATGATCTGGGTATTGCCTGCGCCATCTCCCTCATTGTCTTCGACCAATGCGACGCCCGTGTCGTCCAGCAGGCGCAGATAGGTATCCAGGGAAGCGGTGGTGGTGGCGAGGCGGAACGTATAGCTGGTGTCGGCATTGAGCGCGACCCGCCACCAGTCCTGGTCCGTGGCGTTGTCGATCTGACTGCTTCCGGCGGTGCCGTTGATCGTCAGGACCGAGGTGGTGGCCGTGGTTCCCGGGATGGCGTCGGTATCGTCGTTGCGGATCACGCCCGTGGCCGAAGCGGTGCCGAGGGTGGCGCCCGTGGGGTTGGCGAGGGTCACGGTGAACCCATCGTCCGGTTCGACCGTGGCATCGCCCGAGACGTTGACCGTCAGGGTCTGGCTGCTCTGTCCGGCGGCAAAGTTCAGGGTGCCCGAGGGCAGAATCCCGCCGGAGAAGTCACGGGCTGTGGCGGCACTGGTTCCGGAACCGGTGACGGCCCAACCAACGGTGGAGGCCACGGTCGTGTCTCCGGTGCGAGAGACGGTGAAACTCATGGGCGTGGTGCCGCTGTTGCCTTCGTTGCCGCTGGCGCTGGTGGCGGTGATGCTCAATACCGGGAGGGGATTGCTGTCATCGTTGCGGATCTGAGCCGAGGCCGAAGCGGTGCCGATGGTGGCGCCCGTGGGAGAGGCGAGGGTCACGGTGAACCCTTCGTCCTGCTCGACGGTGGCATCTCCTGCGATGTTGATCGTGATGGTCTGACTGCTCTGGCCGACGGCGAAATTCAGGCTGCCCGAGGGCAGCACGCCACCGGAGAAATCCCGTGCGGTCGCGGCGCTGGCGCCCGAGCCGGTGACGGCCCAATCGACCATGGAGGCCACGGTCGTGTCTCCGGTGCGAGAGACGGTGAAACTCATGGGTGTGCTGCCGCTGTTGCCTTCGTTGCCGCTGGCGTTGACTGCCGAGATGCTCAACACCGGCGGCGGGGCGCTGACGTCATCGTTGCGGATCGTGCCTTGGGCCGAGGATGTGCCCAGCGTCGCACCGGTGACGTTGGACAGGACCACGAGGAATGCTTCGTCGGGTTCGACCGTGGTATCGCCTGCGACATTGACGGTGAGGGTCTGACTGGTCTGTCCGGCGTGAAAAGAGACGGTGCCCGAAGGGAGGATGTTGCCGGAGAAGTCCCGTGCGGTCGCGGCGCTGCTGCCGGAACCGGAGACATTCCAGCCCACGGTCGAGGCCACACTGGTATCCCCGGAGCGCAGCACCGTGAAGTTCATGGCCGTGGTGCCGCTGTTGCCTTCGCTGGCGCTGCTGCCCGAGGCGGAGATGCTCACCATGGGCAGAATGTAATCGTCGTTGACGATGGTGGCCATGGCCGAGGCCGTGCCGAGGGTCGCTCCGCTGGCTCCGGAGAGGGTTACATAGAAATCCTCGTTCGGTTCGACATCGTTGTCACCCAGGATATCGACGGTCAGGTTTTGGCTGGTCTCTCCGGGAGAGAAGGAGATGCCGCCCGAGGGCATGCCATACAGGCTGGAAAAATCCAGGGCCGAGGCGGTTGCGCCGCTGATCACGTTCCAGGAGACGTAGGAATAGCCGGTGGTGTCGCCGGTGCGCGCGACCGTGAAGGTGGCGCTCGTGGTGATGTTGTTGTTGCCTTCGTTCCAGGTGGTGCTGTTGGCCCAGATGCTCAGTTCGGGTTGGCTGACGGTTGTGACGGAAGAGGTGGAGACCGTATAGCCGCCTGTCGTGGAATAGTTGCCCTGCGCGGAAAGGTAATAGGTTTCCGAGGTCGTGGCCACGAAGGTGATTTCAGCGTTCTGGGTGCCATTGCTGTCGTCGCTGTATCCTTTCTGATTGCCGGACGAATCCAGCAGATAGAGCACGGGATTCAGCATCGTCGTGGTGGCGTCCATGCGGAACGTGTAGGTGGTGCCTGCGCTCAGAGAGACCGACCACCAGTCCTGATCGCCGACGGTATCGATTTGCGATGTGGCGCTGCCGTACGAGGCGGGCAGGTAGGAGGCGGTCGCCGTGGTGGAACCGATCAGGTCTGTGTTCGTGGCAGGCGTGGACGTGGCGTAAATCGAATAATTGCCTATGGGATAGGTATAAAAGGATTGCGCCGAGAGATAGAAAGTGCCGCTCCAGGTGGGGGTATAGGTAATGGTGGAGTTGTTGGTGATATAGTCGTCGTTGAACGCCAGTTGATTGCCCGATGCGTCCAACAGCCGCAGATAGGGGTCCAGTTGGGTTTCGTTGACATCCCGATCCATATGAAAGGTGTAGCTGGTGCCGGCGTTCAGGTAGATGCTCCACCAGTCCTGGTCACCGAGGGCATCGATCGTGCTGTATCCCGCCGAACTGTCGCTGTACAGATAATATGAGGTGGCTGTAGAGTCAAGAATGGTATCCGACATGATTATGCTCCTCTCAAAGATATTTGGCTTTCGTGTGCGCCGTAAATCAGGATTGAACTTGGCAAATCAAGAACTAAGATTTAAATTTATAGATAATAAATATTATTGCAAGACGTGTGCAATGGCTCTGAGGCTGAGCATATTTTTTGGAAATGCCCAGGTGAAACGTTTACAGCTTAACCATATGGAGAGGATTGTTCAAGTGGTTTTTGCGTTGTTTCCGGATCTTGTGGCGGCTGGTCCGGGGATCAGCGGCTGGCGCCGTACCGTTGCAGGGCGGCGAGCAGATTTTTCTTGCTGATCGGTTTGCCGAGATGGTCGTCGCAGCCTGCGGCCAGACACTGCCTGGCTTCGCCTTCCATCGAGTGGGCGGAGAGGGCGAGGATGACGAGTGGCGGGGTGTGTCGGGTATCGCGTTCCCAGGCGCGGATCAGGGTTGTGGCGCGCAAACCGTTCATGACCGGCATTTCGATATCCATGAGCACCAGGTCGAACGGTTCGTGTTGGATCCGCTCCAGGGCGTCGGCCCCGTTGCAGGCCATGGACAGGGCGTGCGGGGTGTTTTCCAGATAGATGCTGATCAGTTCCCGGTTCTCCTCCACGTCTTCGACCAGCAGGATGCGCAAGGGTCGGGTCGGATTGCCGTCGGGAGTCTGGGCGTGCGGGGTGTCGGTGGTCCGACGCGGCGCGGCTGCGGGCTGCAACGGGAGGGAAAAGGAGAACCGGCTCCCCTGACCGAACTGGCTTTCGACCCAGATCCGTCCTCCCATCATTTCCAGCAGACGCCGGGTCAGGGAGAGGCCAAGCCCGGTGCCGCCGTAGCGGCGGGAAATACCGGAATCGGACTGGATGAAGCTCTCGAAGATGGTTTCCAGATGGTCGGACCGGATGCCGATGCCGCTGTCGGAGACCATGACGAGCAGTTGGCCGACCGCCTCGGGATGATGGCCGATATCCACCACCACCCAGCCGAAATCGGTGAACTTGATGCCATTGCTGATCAGGTTGTAGAAACACTGCTTGAGGCGCATCGCATCGGTCAGGATCCATTCGGGCAGGCTGGGATCCAGGCGCAGTTCCAGCGCCAGCCCTTTGTTGCTGGCCAGCACCCGCAGCATGTCGGTCACTTCGGTGGCCAGGGTGTGCAGGCGGACCGGTTCGGAGAGAATTTGCAATTTGTTGGCTTCGACTTTGCTCAAGTCGAGGATGTCGTTGATCAGCAGCAATAAGTTATCCCCGGCGGTCCGCAGCATGGAGAGATAATATTTTTGTTCGCTGGACAGGGGGGTATCCAGCAGCACATCCCCCATGCCGATGATGATATTCATCGGGGTGCGGATTTCATGACTCATGGCTGCCAGGAAATCGCTTTTGGCCTGATTGGCTTTTTGGGCTTCGGCCCGCGCCCGGTTCAGGGCCAGTTCACTCTGTTTGCGTTGGGTCACATCCCGCAGCATGGCCAGGATCAGGCTTTGTTCGGCCTGGACAAAGAGCTGGATATTGGTTTCGGTGTAGTGGAGTTGACGACTTGTGTCGTAATATTCCCCTTCCACGATCAACCGGCCCTGGAGCTGGAGCCGTTCCACCAGCGAGGGCATATCCCGGTCGTGACCGATGAGCAGATAGCAATCTTCCAGATGGAATTCGCCGATGGCCTGTTTGCGGGTCATTCCCAGACGCTGGAAGGCGGTGGCGTTGGCATCCAGCAGCAGGCCGGTATGCAAGTCGAAGATCAGGATTTCGTCGCTGGATTCGTCGAGCAGATTGTGGAACAGCCGGATCGCCTGATCCTGGAGGCGGATCTGTTCCTTCTGGCGGTAGATTTCCAGAAAGACCTTGACCTTGGCGCGCAGGAATTCGGGCGGAAAGGGTTTGACCAGATAATCCACCGCGCCGAGGTCATAGCCGACCAGGGCGTGCTGATCATCCTTGAAGACGGCGGACATGAAAATAATGGGAATGGTGCGGGTACGGCTCACGCCGGACATGAGGCGGATCACCTCGAAGCCATCCATGTCGGGCATGTGGGCGTCGAGCAGGACCACGGCGAAATCGTGCCGGGTCAATTGGATCAACGCCTCGCGGCCCGTGCGTGCCAGGACCATTTCCGCATCCAGATCGGCCAGGAGTCCGGCAGTGGCGGTCAGGTTGTTGTCCAGATCGTCCACGATGAGGATATGAGGTTTCATGGCGTCACCGATTCTTCAATGGAGCCAAAGACGCATCATGGAGAGCAGTTTCTGGCTGTCCACCGGCTTGGAGAGATAATCCGAGGCCCCGGCATCCAGACAGCGTTGCCGTTCCCCCTGCATGGCTTTGGCCGTCAACACCAGCAGAGGAATGTCGCTCCAGGCAGGCACCCGGCGGATCTGGCCGAGCAGGGCATAGCCATCCATGTCCGACAACAGAATATCCATCAGAATCATATCCGGTTTTTGGTCCTGCTGCAAGAGTTGCAATGCGCTGCGGCCATTTTCGGCCATGATGACTTTGCAACCTTTTTCTTCGAGCAGGCTGGTCAGGGCAAAGACATTGCGAATGTCGTCGTCGGTCAGCAGAACGGATCGACCGGCGAATTCCTGGTCCGCGCGCGTTCTGGAGAGCGAAAGCTCGTGTGTGGAGAGAGGACGTTCCCTCTCTGAGGGCCGGCGTTCTTCGGGTGCGGGAAGCGGGGTGTTGAGGATGGCTTGCAGGAAATGCTGGCACTCCTGGCTGACGGCTCCCCCTTCGCGCAGCAGCGGGGCGGTGTGGATGGCGGCCTCGTCGCGATCCGGCGGTGGCGGCGGGGTGTTGGTGGGATGGAGATAGAGAACCGGCAGGGTGGCGCGATTGGTGGTGATGCGCAATCGTTTCACCATCGGCAGCGTGGCCACGCCGGGCAGATCGCCGACCAGGATCAGGCCGACCGGGCGCAGGTAGTTGGCCAGGAACAGCGCCGCGCTCTGGTCTCCGGCCACGATCACCCCGAGTCCGAGGGTGCGCGCCGCCTCGCCCAGGGCGCGGATGCGGTGATAATCCATGCCGATCAGCAGAATGGCGCGGTCATCGGGTTTCAGGCGACGCCGGTCATCCGGGATGCCGTCGATGCCGTGGTTTTTGTCTTCCAGACGGGTCGGGGGCGGAGCGGGCAGGGGGCATGCTTCGATCCCCTCCAGCGGCAGCGAGAGGGTGAACAGGCTGCCCTTGCCCACTTCGCTGACCAGTTCGATGCGTCCGCCGAGCAGTTGCGACAACTCCTTGCAGATCGCCAGCCCCAGGCCGCTGCCGCCATATTTCCGATTGGCCCCGTCGTCGAGTTGGCGGAAAGGTTCGAACACCTCGGCATGCTGATCTCTGGGAATGCCGACGCCGGTATCGGCCACGGCCATGACGATGCGGTCAACCGGGGAGTCGGGGAACTGGCTGAACACCACCCGCACCCGACCGGCGTGGGTGAACTTGATGGCATTGGTGATCAGGTTCTTGAGAATCTGCTCGACCCGCATCCGGTCGGTGCGGATGGCGTTGGGAAGCGGTGGCCTGAGTTCGACTTCGAAATCCAGCTTCTTTTGTCGCGCCACATGGGTGAAAAGCCGTTCCAGACTGAGGGCCAGATCCGCGATCTTGACCGGATCCTTGAAAATCCGGATCTTCCCAGCCTCGATGCGCGCCAGATCGAGGATTTCGTCGATCAGGGCCAGCAGATCGGAACCGGCGGCATGAATGGTGGCGGCAAATTCGACCTGTTTCGGGGTGAGATTGCCGGTTTTGTTCTCTTCGAGCAGTTGGGCGAGAATCAACAGGCTGTTGAGCGGCGAGCGCAACTCGTGGGACATGTTGGCCAGAAAGCGGGATTTGAAGCCACTGGTCTGTTCCAGCAGTTGGATCGTGCCGCGCAGCACCTGTTGGTTGATGGCCAGTTCTTCGGTCTTCTGGTGGCTCTCTTCGAGGAGTTTCTGTTTGGCCAGATTGGCCCGCACTCCGGCGATGGTGCGGGCAATGGTCTCCTCGGCCTTGCCCAGAAACAGGATCTGGCGCTCCTGGAACGCATCGGCGGCGCCCAGCGCGAGCACCCCTTGCAGTTGATCGTCATGGAGCAGCGGAATGACCATCAGATCCCGTGGCCAACTTTCCAGCAACTCGGCCCGGATGCGCAGGGGGTCGAAGGGCAGATCCCTGAGCCGCACACTCTTGCGGGTCAAGGCGACCTGACCGGGAATGCCTTCTCCCGGCTCCAGGATGGGGGTCAGAGTCTGTTGCGGGGGGGTGCCGATGCCGGTGAGCAGATGCAGGCGGTTTTTTTCATCCGCAAGATAGATCACCCCGTTGAGCGCATCCAGATGCTGGGTGAGGAACCACAGGGTCTTTTCGCCCAGGGCGTGCAGGGTGGACACATGGCGCATGTGGTTGTTGAGGGCGTGCAGGGTGGAATGGATCCATTGCCGATCCACCAGTTCGCGAAAGAGGGGCAGGTGGAAAAAGAACAGAATCAGGGCCAGATTCCAGCCGGTCATGGCCAGGAAGTGGGCGACTCCCATGCCGAACGAGTCGATGCCGCCGATGCCACGGGTCAACAGCAGCGTGATCACGGTCTCCCCGACGCCGATCAGCGTCAGTCCGAAGGCAAAGCGTGCGGGAGTCTGGCATCCCCCGAAAAAGCCACGAATTGGATCCGACATGGCAGTTTCCCCCTGTGGCGCATTGACCCGATTCCGCGAATTCCGGGCATTTATATAGTGTGATATCACTTTTCAAGTCAAGCTTCTCAAGTCAAGCTTCTCAAGTCAGGCCTCCCGCTCATGATGCGCGGCCAGCCAGGCTCCGTGATGCTGCAAAGCGTTCAGCAAGGTCTTTTTGTTGATCGGTTTGCCCAGATGGCCATTGCATCCGGCCGTCAGGCACGCTTTGGCTTCGCCCTCCAGGGTATGGGCCGAAAGGGCGAGAATCACCAGTGGCGCGCGGTTCGGTGCGGTCTGTTCCCACTCCCGGATGCGACGGGTGGCTTCCAGGCCGTTCATGACCGGCATTTCGATATCCATCAACACCAGATCGAACGGCTCTTGCCGGATGCATTCCACGGCCTCGGCCCCGTGATGGGCTTCGGACAACCGGTGGGGGGTTGATTCGAGATAGGCGCGCATCAGCACGCGGTTCTCTTCCACATCCTCCACCAACAGAATCCGCAACGGTCGCACCTCGGACGACAGCCCGGACATCGGGCGGAACGTCTGTTTGGGGGCCGGAGCCGCGGCCTCACGCCACGGGAGGGTGAAACAGAAACAGCTTCCGGAACCGAACCGGCTCTCCACGGCGATCATGCCATCCATCATTCTGACCAGCCGTTTGGTCAGGGAGAGTCCCAGCCCGGTCCCGCCGTAGCGGCGGGTGATGCCGACGTCGGACTGGGTGAAAAGATCGAAGATCTGTTCCAGATGTTCTGTCCGGATGCCGATGCCGCTGTCTTTGACAGAAAAGCGAATGGCCCGCTCCGGCTCGGAAAGTGGCGCGATGGTCACGGTCACCGCTCCCTTTTCGGTAAATTTCACCGCATTGCTGATCAAATTGTAAAGACATTGGCGCAGCCGCAACGGATCGGACAGAATCCAGTCGGGCAGATCGGGATCCAGATGCAAGGTGAGTCCGATCCCCTTGTCATCGGTCAGAATGCGCATCGAGTCGGTGATTTCCTGTGCGATCTGGCGGATCGATACCGCTTCGCTGACGATATCCAGTTTGTTCGCCTCGATTTTGCTCAGGTCGAGGATGTCGTTGATCAGCAGCAGCAGATTCTGTCCGGAGTTTTTCAGCAGGGTGACATGGCGCTGTTGTTCCGGGGTCAGGGGGGTATCCATCAACACATCGCTCATGCCGATCACGATGTTCATCGGGGTGCGGATTTCGTGACTCATGGCGGCCAGAAAGGCGCTTTTGGCCTGGTTGGCCGCTTCGGCCCGCTGTTTGGCCTCGGCCAGATCGTGTTCCATGGCTTTGCGGGTTTCGATCTCCTTTTGCAGCGGCACCACCGAGCAGTGGCGCTGGGTCCACCACAAGGCCAGTCCCAGCAGGGCCATGAGCAGCAGGGAGGTGAGCGCCATTTTCCGGCCCAGTTTGTTGACCGCCTGATTGACCTGGGCCAGATCGTGACGCACCGTGATTTCCAGAATCGGGGTGTTTCCCTCAGCGATGGTCTGGCGATGTTCGAGGGTGAGCGTGGCCGGTTCCTGGCGGACGTAGTGGACCAGGGAGAAACCGTTGGGGGCGGTGGCGACAATCTCCGCGATTTCGTGGTGGACCTTGCCCCAGTGCATCAGAAAGACCTCCAGCGAGGTCAGATCGTGTCGGGCCGCCGCCTCGCGGATCATGATCGCAACCAACTCCAGTTCGTCCTGGATGTGTTGATGCAGGGCGCCGGAAATCTCCTTGCGATGATCGTTCACCACCACCAGCGCGTGGACACCCAGAAAAAAGAGCAGCACCACCAGAAAATGCCAGGGAAAGGCGCGCCATGCGATGGATCGGAAGGGGTTCATGGCGTGACTCCCGCCTGATCCAGCAGACGCAGTGTGGTACGCAATGCGCTGAATTCGTCATCCTGACCCGGCTCGATGCCGGTGATGGCATGATCCACGTTTTTCAGGAGTTGCAGACCCTCCGGGGTCGTCGGCATCTGGAGCAGTGCGGTGCGCAGCGTTTCGATCCGGTCGGTCGGGAGGTCGCTCCGGGTGACGAACAGATGATTGGCGATCCGTGGCGTCCAGGCGAGCGCGGTCAATCCCCGCTCCTGGTATTCCAGGAAGACGCTCTCCTTGATGGCCCCGGCGTCGAACAGGCCCATCAGCACGCCCAGGGCCACGTTGCCGTGATTGGAAAGATGGTCGAATCTGGCAAGTTTTTCCACCGGTACGCCCGCCTCCAGCAGCATGGCGCGGGGCACCAGATGGCTCATGGTGGAGTTGGGATCCCCGAACGCGAACCGTTTGCCGATCAACTCCGGCAGGGTCTGGATCGCAGAGTCGCGCCGGGTGATGATCACCCCCTGGAACGTTCCCTGGCCGTGGACCATCTGTTTGCCCAGAATCGGTTTGAGGCCATGACGCGCCACCATGCGGACATAGGGCACCGGTCCCATGTAGGCCAGATCGATCTGGTTCTGGCCGATGAGACGGATCTGATCGTCATAGTCGCTGGTGATGCGGATGCGAATCGGGTGGCTGATCGCTTTGGCAAGCGCCTCGGTCAGGGGCGAAAAGCGTCGCAGCAGCTCCGTGGGTCTCATGAACGGGTGAATCCCGAAGACGAGCGTCTCATCGGCCCAGGTCGTTGTGACGTGCCCAAGGGCGACCCAGATTCCCAACGCCACGGTTGGGAAGATGCGCAGCGGGTTCATGATGGGGGTGTTCCTTGCGGGGGAGTGGCGGGCACGAAGTTATGATAGCGGTTTCCGCCCAGTTTCTTCGCTTCATACATGGCCTGATCCGCATTTTCGAGCAGGGTGGTGAGATCTGCGCCGTGATCGGGAAACAACGTGATGCCGATGCTGGCCGAGATGGTGACCTGGGTGCCGTTCAGCATGAAAGGTTGCGCGAGCGCGGTCAGGATCTTTTCCGCCACGATGTCGGGATCCGGCGGCTGACAGACATTGGCGACGATGACGGTGAACTCGTCTCCGCCCAGCCGGGCGAGGCTGTCGGAGTGACGCACGCAGTTTTTGAGGCGTTGACCGACCTGGCGCAACAGTTCATCACCGCAGGCGTGTCCCAGGGTATCGTTGACCTCCTTGAACCGATCGAGATCGATGAACAGCAGGGCCAGCGCCTCCCGGGTGCGCCTGGCCAGGGAGATGGCATGGTCCAGGCGATCCAGAAACAGGATCCGGTTGGGCAGATCGGTCAGGCCGTCGTAGGTCGCCTGATGGCGGATGCGCGCCTCCACGGCGCTGCGTTCCAGCAACTGGTGGACTTTCTGGCGCAACAAGGCCCAGTGAACCGGTTTGATGAGATAATCATCGGCGCCGGCCTCGAAGGCCAGATCCACGGTGCGGGAGTCGTACTGCCCGGTAAGCATCAGGATCGGGATGCGGGGTGAGATCCATTGCTCGCGCAGGGTGCGGCAGGTGGCGATGCCGTCCGGCTCGGGCATGCACACATCCAGCACGATCAGATCCGGAATCACCAGGCTGCGCCAGTGCAGCACCTCCTGGCCGTTGTGGGCAGCGATTACCTCATATCCCTGTTTTTGCAAAAAAAGGGTCAGAGATTCACGAATCAACAAATCATCGTCGGCAACAAGCAACAATTTCTTTGTTCCGGCGTCAGCATGCCTGTTCATCTCGACCTCGCCTCTTTTTGCCCGAGCGCGTACTGAATTTCAAGTTTTCAATCGGGTTGTCTTCCTTTGTCGAAAAAGGGTCGGGGCAGTGCCGCGCCCGAGCAGAAGTGGGTGAGTTCGTGATTGGCCGTGACACTGGAGGCGACCAGTTGTTCGACCAGGGATTCGGCCTGATCGAGGATGCCGGAGTTGCCCAGGGCTTCCAGTTCGGCGGCCATTTCTCCCATGCGCAGCAGACCGACCTGACGGCAGACGCTTTTCAGGGAATGGCTCTCCATGGCGACCTGCTCGGGATCGTTTTCCCGGATCGCCTGCCGGATTCGTTCGGGGCGGTGGAGAATGCCGGCCTGATAGTGGCGGATCACGGTCAGGAATCCGCCCTCCAGTTCGTTTCGCATTTCTTGCAACTTGTGCGCATCGGTCAATTCCCGATAGGCAGAGATGGTGTTCATTGGCTTATGACTCCCCCGCCACAACGTCGTTCGTGGATTGAAGCGCCCTGGTGACTTTCTGCAAGACTGTGCCGGCCTGAAACGGCTTGGTGATGATATCCATGGCCCCGAAAGATTGCGCCATTTCCAGGGTCAAGCGGGGATTCATCGCCTTGTATCCTCCGGATATGGCGATCACCTTGACCAGGGGCCGGTTGTTGACCAGGGCTGCCAGCAGATCGATTCCATCCATCTTGGGCATGAAAATATCGGTGATGATCAACTCCACTGGGGCAGAGGCGAACCGCTCCAGGGCGGTTTGCCCATTATCCGCTTCCAGTACCGTATGTCCGGCCTGTGTCAGCAGGGTCACCAGATAGACCCGGAAGCTTTCGTCGTCATCGACCACCAGGATGTGCGCCATCTTTCGTTGCCTTTCTCGATAAATGTGTTGCCTGATTCAGGTTGGATCCGCTTGCAGGGCGCGATCCACGGCCCGAATCACCTCTCCGGGCTGAAACGGTTTGCTGATCAGTTCAATGGCCCCGAGTTTCTTGGCCACGTTGAGTGCCAAATTGGGGGTCATGCCGGTCCCACCTCCGCTCATGGCGATCACCCGGATGCGTGGATGTCTGCGCAACAAGGTGGAGAGCAGTTCGAAGCCATCCATTTGCGGCATGAAAATGTCGGTCATCAGCAGGTCGAACGGGTCGAGTGCGATCTTGTCCAGGGCATGGAGCGCGCAATCGACTTCGAGCACGACGTGACCGGCATTTCTCAACAGAGTTCCCAGATGGATCCGAAAGGGTTCGTCATCGTCGATGATCAGGATCCGGGCCATGTTCGTCACTCCTTGCTTCCTTTGCGTCTTGAGTTTCCGGGAAAGTTATTTCCTGGAAAAAGTTCTCATGATTCTGTATCTGGAAAGCGCGTGTTTGATGGAGCGCACCAGAATTTTCTTGTTCACCTGTCCTTTGACCAGATAGTCCTGGGCACCCTGTTCCACGGCCTGGACCGCCTTTTGATCGTCGTCCATGCCGGTGAAGACGATGATTGGCGTGTCGCGGATTTTCTGGTTGATGCGTCCGAAAGTCTGCTCCAGTCCATGGCTGTCGGAGAGGTTGAGGTCGAGCAGAATCAGATCGTACTGGTTGTGATCCAGGAATTCCTGAGCTTCCTTATAACTTTTTGCATGGGTCAAATGCAATGGTGGCGATTTTCCACCCTCCTTGTCTCCCGAACCCGGCCAGGTTTCCAGCCAGCCGTTGATGAGGGAGAAGAACTCCATTTCGTCTTCCACCACCAGCAGGTGCAGTCCCAGATGGAGCGGAGGCAGGGGTCTGAGTTCGGGTGGGCTGGCGTGATGTTGCGGGGCATTGGTCAGATCCTGATTGATGTAGCCCATTTTGTGCATGGCATGCACGATGATATCCACGGCATGAACCGGGTCGATGCGATCCGAGTTGAGCACCAGATCGTAGTAGGTGCGGGTGTTGGGATAGCGTTTGAACAGCCCCTTGAGAAAGCGTGAACGCTCTTTTTCGGTTTCGGCGATTTTGCGTTTGGCGGCGTCCGGGGTGATCTGTTCCCGTTGGGCGACCCGCCGGATGCAGACCTCTTTGGTCCCTTCGATGTGGATACGGAACACCTGGGGATCATGGGCCAGGATCAGCCGTGCTCCGCGTCCCACGATCACCCCGCCGCTTCTGGAGATGTTGAGAATGGTCTTGATGATGGTCTTGTAATAACCCGATACCGACTGCTCCGGTTTGACGAGCAGCGAATAGAGAAAACTGTCGATGGCTTTCGGGAGCTTTTCGTCCATCAGTTCCATGAGTTTTTTGGTGGTGTGGGTCTTGTTCATCATGTCGTCGATCATCGAGTGACCATAGCAGGTCACGCCGAGGCGTTCGGCCAGCAGTTCGGCGATCTTGCCTCCGTTGGAGCCGAACTGACGCGAGACGGTGACGACAATGGGATGTTTGGCCGTTGGCTCGCTGCTCTTGTGGCCATCGGTGAACAGCCCTGACTTGATGACACTGCCGATTCCGAGGTTGGTTTCCATGGTGTTTTCTCCATCGTGCCTGGATGCTCCAGAGCGGGCGTGGCTGGCTCCGTCCGGATGGGGGTTGAGTTAGCGTATATTATTTTCCCGGATTTCGTAGATTGCAAGTTTATTTTTTTGCCATTTGCGCGCTTTGCCAAATTTTCTTAATGACGAGACGCTTGCTTTGTTTATATGCATGTAAGGTTTTATTTATATTAATTGCCTGCTCGATTTTTCCTTGCTTTGGCATTTCGGATGCTGTATGCTACAAATTAGAGAATTTATTGGCGGTTTAACCGCAAATTTAGCAAATCTTGCAATTTTTTGTTCCCTCCAGCACCTTGATGGAAACACGATGCCATTGTCACGGACACCCGAAGCCGATCCGGTGGTCACTACCTCCAAAGCGGCCCAACTGTTGGGAGTCTCCCAACGCACCATCCATTACTGGATGGAACGTGGGATCATCAAATCGTGGAAAACAGCCGGTGGCCATTGTCGCATCCCCATGAGTTCCATCAACCAACTCCTGGCCAAGCGGCGCGAGCAGCTCCAGGATCCCGATCTGCTGGAACTGACCCTGCTTCTGGTCGAAGACGATGAAAACCTGCGTGAAATCACCAAGGCCGTGGTGGCCAACTGGGGACTGCCGGTGCGGCTGGTGGTGGCCGAAGACGGGTACGACGGCCTGATTCAGGCCGGACTGCACAAACCCGAGGTGATCATCGCCGATCTGATGATGCCGGCCATGGACGGTTTCCAGATGATCCGCGCCCTGCGGGAATCCGCAGAACTGGCCCGCTCGCGCATCGTCGTGGTCACGGCCATGGACGATGTGCAGATCATGGCCAAAGGGGGCGTGCCCGAGGATGTGGAGGTCTTCCAGAAACCCACCCCCTACGACCGGCTCAAGGTGGTGGTGATGGAATCGCTTTTCACCCAACAACGCAACCGGCGCGCGGGCGCAGCCCAATCCTCCTGAACCGCAACTGTCCCTTGATCGCGATCAGGCAAGAGTGACCGTATTGGAAGACTAAAGAGAGGGTCCGGGAGTTGAAGCACCCGGACCCTCTTTTTTTTCGTTTTCCTGCCGCTCATCCCACTACCAAACTCATGAATCCTCCAACAGGGATTCGAGATGGCGTTGGACCTGCCGTCCCTCCTCCTGTATATTGTTCAGCCGCTCCTGAATGCGGACCGGATCATCCTTGCGCAGGGCGAGTTGTTCCAGTTCGGCGCACAGTGTGGAGAAACGCCCGGCGCCAAAGGTGCTGGAGGTGCCTTTGAGTTTGTGGCTGACCTGGCGTATGGTCTCGAAATCCTGGTTCTGCCATGCGATCTGGAGGGCATCGAGTCGTTCGGGCAGATTCTTGAGAAACAATTCCACGATCCGTCCAAAGCCGCGTCCGGTCTCCTCCTTGAGCTGCGCCAGAATCTGAGGGTCGAGCAGCGTGCGTGGTGGTGCGGGCAGAGGACGGCGGAGTCCCTGCGGGGATAAAGGCGGAAGGCGTCCGATGTAATGGTTCAGGATCGTCATCAGGTCCGTGCGGCGCAAAGGCTTGGAGAGGTGTTGGTCGCATCCGGCGATCATGCTCTGTTCCATGTCTTCTTTCATGGCGTTGGCGGTCAGTGCGATGACCGGGGTATGTTTCCATCCGTGCATCGCCTCCATGGTGCGCATGCGGCGGGTGGTCTCCAGGCCGTCCATGTCCGGCATCATCACATCCATGAGCACCAGATCAAAACGGGAGGCTTCGAAGTGGCGCAAGGCCTCGGCGCCGCTGACCGCTTCGACCAGTTGATAGGCCTCTCCTTCCAGATAGGCTTCCACCACCAGACGGTTGTCTTCGGTATCGTCCACCAGCAGGATTTTCGGGTTGGAGCGATGTTCAGGGCCTTGGTCGGCAGCGTGACGCGGGTGGTTGGCGCGTTCTTCGGTTGCGGGCAGCGTCCGGGGCAGCGCCACCGTGAAGTGAAAGGTGCTGCCCATGCCGACCCGGCTTTCCACCCAGATCCGGCCGCCCATGTGGTGCACCAGTTGCTGGCAGATGCTCAACCCCAGTCCGGTGCCCCCGAAACGGCGGGTGGTCGAATCCTCGGCCTGCATGAAGGGCTGAAAGATCACCTCCAGCCGGTCGGCGGGGATGCCGATGCCGCTGTCCTGAATGGAAAACTCGATCAGCGGTTCTTCCAGAACCCGCGCTTCCAGCCGGATCTTTCCTTGTTGGGTGAATTTCACCGCATTGCCCAGAAGATTCAACAAAATCTGCCGCAACCTTTGCGGATCGCCCAGGGCATAGGTTGGCAGGGCCGGGTCCAGGTAGGTGGAAAGCTCGATCCCCTTGGCCTTGGCGCTCTCCTGGAGGATGGCCATGGTCTGTCTGATCTCGGCCTGGGGGGAGAGGATGATCTGTTCCAGGCGCAGTTGTCCCGCCTCGATCTTGGAGAGATCGAGGATGTCGTTGATCAATGCCATCAAGGCGTCCCCGGCCCGATTGGCGATCTGGACAAACTGCCGTTCGCGCGGCGACAGGCGGGGCGATTCGCGCAGCATCTCCCCCATGCCGAGAATGGTATTCATCGGCGTGCGGATTTCATGGCTCATGGTGGCCAGGAAACGGCTTTTGGCCCGATTGGCCCGCTCGGCCTCCTGTTTGGCCTCCCGCAGGGCGAGTTCCAGCAGTTTGCGTTCGGTGATGTCGATCACCACCCCATCCCAGGTGGTGTCGCCATTGGGTTCGTCGTGGGGAACCGATTGAATTTGCAACCAGCGGGTTTTGCCGGAAACGACGAAACGTCCGATCCACAAGAAAGGTTCCTTCTTGTTGGCCACCTCCCAATTCAATTGGATCAACTCCGCTCGCTCCTCGGGATGGGCGGAATTGAAGGCCAATCGGCTGTCTTGCAACAACTCTTCCCGTTTCAGACCCAGCAACTGGCAAAACGGCTCGCTGATATAATCAAAAGACATCGTGCCCTGACTGGTATAGCGGAATTTGTAGACCCCGACCGGAATGCGTGAGGTCAATTCCTCATAGCGTTCCTTGCCTTGTCGGATCTCTTCTTCCATCTGTTTGCGGCGGGTGATCTCCTGGTGGGTGCCGACAACGCGCAGCGGCATGCCATTCTTGGCCCGGGTCACCACCTTGCCCCGATCCAGCACCCAGAGCCAACCGCCACCCTTGGTCCGCAGTCTGTGTTCGGTTTGATAAACCGGTGTGCGACCGGAAAGATGCAGTTCCAATTCGGCCATGACGGTCGCGATGTCGTCCGGATGCACCAACCGTTCCCACGAGCGGACATGAGGTTCGATTTCGTTCGGGCCATAACCGAGCATGGTGATCCACTTCGGACTGAAATAGACCGTTCCCGATGGGATGTCCCAGTCCCACATTCCGTCGCCGCTCCCCTCAAACGCGAATTTGAATCGTTCCTCGGTCGCTTCCAACGCGCTGCGCAGACGTTCGGATTCGGTGTGGGCGTTGTAGAGATTCAGGAAAAGTGATACCTTGGCATGCAAGATCACATCGTCGATTGGTTTTTCGATGTAATCGACGGCTCCGGTTTTGTACCCCTCCAGGCGGTGGAATTCATCCTTGAAGGCGGCAGTCACGAACAGAATGGGCAGGTTCCGGGTGCGTTCCAGCGTGCAGGCGGTACGGGCCACTTCGAAGCCGTCCATGCCAGGCATGTCCACATCGAGCAGCACCATGGCGAATTCGTGCTCCAGCATCAGCCCGAGCGCTTCGTTGCCGGAATGGGCCTCCAGGATTTCCGCCTCCACGCCGACCAGCAGCGCGCGCAGGGCCTTGAGGTTGGCGGGTTTGTCGTCCACGAGCAAGATGATGGGGCGGCTGGGTCTGTTCATCGTCACCTGCTGTTGAATGGGGGCTTGACGCTGTTCGCAATATCTGCAATACATGCAAATATTATAGATCTGACTAGAGGGGGCGTCAATGGGCAATTGGTTCGTACACCAAATGGATTATATTTTCTTTGTCTACGGACTCAGTTTTCTGATTCTGGGCGTCGTCAGTTACTCCATGCCCCGGAACGATCCGTCCGGACTTTCCTGGCGCCTGCTGGGCGCGTTCGGGTTGATCCATGGTTTTGCCGAGTGGCTGGAATTGCTGGAAATGGCCTTCGGGGATTCCCAGGAATTCCATGCGACTCGTTTTTTGATTCATGCGTTGTCTTTTTTGTTTCTGACCGAATTTGCCTGGAGCGGACTGGCGGCACGTCTGGCCTGGCAGCGCGCCAGGGGGGTCTCGCTGCTGGTGTTGACGGTGGTTGGGATCGTTGCCTGGAGCAGTGGCGTGGAGCGTTTCCCGGCCATCATTCGGTATGGCATGGTTCTGCCTACCTGTTCCATCGGCGCCGCGCTTTTTCTGGTGGCGGCCAAGGCAGCGCCCCAGGGAAAAAAGGTCTGGTTGCGATTTGGCGCTGTTGGTCTGTTTGGTTATGGGTTGGCCAGTGGGCTGGTCGTGCCGGTGATGCCTTTCTGGCCAGCCAGTGTGCTCAACAGCGAGGTGTTCCGTACGGCGACCGGAGTGCCGATCCAGTTGATCCGTGCCCTGTCGGCCATGCTGCTGACCATCGCGCTGTGGGGGGTGGCCACGGCCCAGACCGACACCAATCCTTTGTTCCAGAAACAAAAACGTTTCTTCGCCATTTTCATCGGGGGATTTTTGTTTTTGTTGGGTGCCGGTTGGGGATTGACCGAACATCTGGGACGACTCTATCAGGAGGATCAATCCCTTGCCCTGCGCAACGATCTGAAGGGACTGGCCAACCGGCTCGGTCGGGAAACGTTCGCCATCGAAGGCAGCGTCATCGCGTTGGCCGGGATCATTCAACCCACCCTTCATGTAAGGGAGGATCATCTGTCCGAACATCTGGCCGAACATCTGGCCGACATCAATGGCGCACTCGATCAACTGGCCTCGTCGGTCAAGGGGGTTGCCTATTTGATGGATACGAAAGGCGATGTGCTCGCGGCTTCCAATCGGGATACGCCATTGAGTTTTGTGGGCAAGAATTATCGTTTCCGCCCCTATTTTCTGGAAGCGATGGAGGGGCAGGTCGGCCATTATTTTGCTTACGGGGTCACCACGGGGGAACCGGGTTATTACGCCGGCGCACCGGTACGGGCCAAAGGAACCCAGGAGATTGTCGCGGTTGCCGTGATCAAGAAGACGCTGGTTGCCTCGGAACTTGGTTTCAATCAATTCAGCCAAGCCTATCTGGTCAATTCCGATGGTGTCGCCCTGCTCGCCGGGGTGGAACCTTTTACCCCCGCACCGCTTTGGCCTTTGGATGCCATGGCCATGAAACGGCTCGAAGAGAGCAAACAGTTCGGTTCTCTCAAAGAGAGTCGCGCGCTTTTCAAGGAAGAGTTGAAGGATGGCGTGCGGATGGAGATCAAACATGTCCCTCATCTCGTGGGGCGGTTGACCGTCAACGAGGAGGGGTGGTCGGTGGTCTTGCTGAAGGTCGAACTGACCACCCGGGTCAACCGGATGTTGGGCATTCTGATTGCGCTGCTGGTCAGCATTCTGATGCTCACCTATTATCTGGTGCTGCATCGGGAGACCACGGTGCTTTATCAGGCGCGCAAAATGGCTGAAAATGCCAGCCAGACCAAATCATTTTTTCTTGCCAACATGAGTCACGAGATCCGTACCCCGATCAATGCGGTCATGGGGATGGTTCATCTGGCCTTGCAGACCCAACTCGATGCCCAGCAGCGCCATTATCTGTCGCGCGTCGAGGAGGCGGGTCGGACCTTGTTGCACATCATCAACGACATTCTCGATTTTTCCAAGATCGAGGCCGGCAAGCTCTCGCTGGAGAACATTCCTTTTGCCCTGGACAAGGTGGCGGATCGGGTGGCCTCGATGGTGGCGCCCAAGACCCAGGACAAAACCCTGGAGCTGATCGTCTTTGTGGATCAGCAGCTTCCTCCGGTGTTGATGGGGGATCCTCTGCGGCTGGGGCAGGTGCTGCTCAACCTGATGAGCAATGCGGTCAAGTTCACCGAGTCCGGGGAGGTCTGCCTGGAGATCACGCGGCTGGCCGGCACGGAAAAAGAGGTCAAGGTGGGTTTCAAGGTGCGCGATACCGGAATCGGCATGACCCCGGAACAGATGGGTCGCCTTTTCACCGCCTTCACCCAGGCAGACTCCTCCACCACGCGGCGGTTTGGCGGCACCGGACTGGGTTTGGCCATCTGCCGTCATCTGGTGGAGCGGATGGGCGGAGAGATCCGCCTGACCAGTGAACCGGACAAAGGGAGTCAGTTCACGTTTCAGCTCACCTTTCCTCTGGGCGGAGAGCACGACCGGTTGCCGGAGAGTGCGGATGTGCCTTTGCGTTTGAATGCAACCCGGATGTTGCTGGTCGATGATCATCCTCTGGCCCGTCGGGTCTGCCGGGAGTTGCTCGCCCCCTATCCCTGCCGCATCGAAGAGGCGGAAAACGGCTTGCAGGCCGTGGACCGGATTTTGCGCGCGGCAGGTTCCGATCCTTTCGAGCTGGTGCTCATGGACTGGCGCATGCCCGGCATGGATGGGCTGGAGGCGATGCGCCGGGTGCGCGCAAGTCTGGGAGAACATGCCCCGGCCATCATCCTGGTGACCGCTTTTGGCCACGAGGAGGTGATTTCAGCCGCCAGCCGCGAGGAGGTGCCCTGGATCCTGATGAAACCCTTCACCCTTGCGGCGCTGCTGGAGGTGATCGCCCAGGCCCAGGGCAGACGGGATCGCCAGCCGCAGCGTGTGGATGATCAAGGCAAACCGGTGATCGGCGGTCATCTGCTGCTGGTCGAGGACAATGAACTCAACCAGGAGGTGGCCAAAGGGATTCTGGCCATGGTGGGGTGTCGGATCGAGGTGGCGGTCAACGGGGTCGAAGCCTTGAAGAAGGTTCAATCCACCCGGTACGACCTGGTGCTCATGGATGTACAGATGCCGGTCATGGACGGGTTCGAGGCCACACGACGCATTCGTCAGGAACTCAAAATGACGGCGTTGCCGATCATCGCCATGACCGCCAATGCCATGAGCGGGGATCGGGAACTCTGTTTGCAGGCCGGCATGAACGATTATGTCACCAAGCCCATTGAACCGCGTCTCCTGTACGATACCCTGCTCAAGTGGATGCCGGCCAATGCGGAAAAGCCTGCCTTGCGGCAGGAGGAAAAGTCGGCGGTTCCTTCGGTGGTGACGGCTTCGGTCGCGGCTTCGGCTGCCGGAGCGGATCCCGATCCTGTGGCGCCATGGTCCCGCCTGACCGGTCTGGATACCCGGCTCGGTCTGGCCACCATGGGCGGGGATGAGGGGTTGTATCGCTCCATTCTGATCCGTTTTGTCCACAATCAGGGGGATGCGGGGCGGATCATGTCCGAGTCCTTTGCCAATCAGGATCGGGCCACACTGGAGCGGGTGGCCCATACGCTCAAAGGGGTGGCGGCCAGCATCGGCGCCCAGGCCTTGAGAGCCTCTGCCGAGGCGGTGGAGCGGGCCGCGCGCACCGCCGACAGCGAGACGCTGCCCGGCCTGATCGCCCAGGCCGCGCACGATCTGTCTGCCGTGGTCGCGACCATCACCGAGGTCTTTCCGGATCCCGCAATCCGGCCATCATCGGCGCCGGAGCCGGGGGAAGGCATGGACTGGGCGCTGCTCAAACCGCTGTTTGAGCGCGCGGAGGAATTGATGTTTCATTTCGATTCCTCTGCGGAGACGGTGATTCAGGAGATGGCAGAGTTGGTGAACAATGATTCAGAACGTGAACGATTGCGCACCTTGAAAAGCCTCCTGGAAGGGTATGATTATGAAGGGGCGCTGGAGGCGTTGCGCCAATGGGCCAAAGAATTTGCATGATGGGGGAAGCCCCCCTCACCCCCCAACCGGGTTCCTCCCTGACGGGAGTTCCACGGTAAGGGATGGAACTGGAGGCGTGAAATGGTCGATGAACCGATGGCCCAACCAAAAACCCTGTTGATCGTGGATGATTCTCCAGAGAATATCACCATTCTCAAAGGAGTGTTGAACGATCTCTATCGCATCCGGCCTGCCATTCACGGGCGTGCCGCCATGAAGGCCGTGCTGATCGAGCCGATGCCGGAATTGATCCTGCTGGATGTGATGATGCCGGAGATGGATGGCTATGAGGTGTGTCGTCAACTCAAGGCCGATCCGCGCACTCGTGAGATTCCGGTGATTTTCATCACCGGATTGAGCGATGACGCCAACGAATTGCTGGGGCTGGAGTTGGGTGCGGTGGATTACATCACCAAACCGATCCGTCCGGCCATCGTGCGGGCGCGGGTTCAGGCTCAACTGGCGTTGCGGGAGGCGGCCAAGATCATCGAATCCCAGAATCTGCTGCTTCGGGATGAACGGGAAATGATCGAAAGTATCGTGTTGCGCATGCGCGCCGCCGATCATTTTTCCACCCAACAGGTGCGCCATCTTTATCATCCGGTGGAGCAGACCGCCGGTGATCTTTTATTGTCCGCTTTTGCTCCGGATGGTCGGCAACTGGTGCTGCTGGGGGATTTTACCGGTCACGGTCTGCCTGCCGCAATCGGAGGGCCGTTGGTGGCCTATATTTTTCAGTCGATGATCGCCCGTGGCGAGTCGGGCGCGACGTTGTTTCGGGAAATCAACAATCAACTGCATGCCCGTTTGCCGGTCGGGATCTTCTTTGCCGCCACTTTGGTGGAGGTGAATGCCGACCGGCGTCAGGTGATGATTCTGAACGCAGCCATGCCGGAGTGTCCGTTGATTCACCCTTCCGCGCCTCCCAGAGGCGTCGCCTCCCGGTTTCATCCGCTCGGAGTGAGTTTCATGGCGGAACTCCCGACGATGATTGCGCCCTTGACGGTGCAGGCAGGCGAGAAGATCTATCTGTATACCGATGGCATTATCGAGGCGATTTCCGGCGCGGAGGAGATGTTTGGACAGGAGCGGCTTCAGGAGATTCTGATCCGGCAGCTTGCGGTCGGGGAACCTTTGGAGACCATTCTGACCCGGCTGGAGGCTTTTTGCGGTCGGGCGTGTTATGAGGATGACATCGCGTTGATTGAAATCAATATCTGACGGTTCGTATTCCGGCTCGAAAGAGTTATATTTTTGATTGCCTGTCTTGTTGGGAAGCGTGGGAGGATGTCATGACCGGAACTTATACGGCGGTTACCAAGCAGGTTGATGGTTGGTGGGTGGGATGGATCGAAGAAATACCAGGCGTCAATTGTCAGGAACCCACCCATGAGGGATTGCTGGAAACTTTGGCCATCACCTTGCGCGAGGCCATTGCCTTCAATCGTCAGGATGCCCTGGCCATGGTGGCGGGCAGCGACTACCAGGTGGAGCGGATTGCCTTGTGAAACGCAGCGATCTGTTGCGGTACTTGCAGCTTCAGGGGTGTGAATGGCTGCGGGAGGGAGGGCGCCATTCCTGGTGGTGGAATCCGGCAGAGAATCAACGCTCTGCCGTTCCCAGACACCAGGAAATACCTGACCTTTTGGCACGCAAGATTTGTCGGGATCTGGGGATCGGTCCCATCAAATAGGAATGTTCATGCCGCCGTTCCCATCCGGTTTGCACTTCAGAAGTGATCCAGGATCCGCACATCGTCCAATTCGAGTTGCCCACCCCGTGGGCGGGCCGGTTCCAGCGCCTTGCCCACGGTGATGAACATGGTGATGATGTGATCCGGCGGAAGCTGGATGAAACGGGCCACGGCATCGAAATCGAATCCGGTCATGGGGCAGGTATCGTAGCCCATGGACTTGGCCGCGAGCATCAGGGTCTGGGCGGCCATGCCGCAGGAGCGGATCGCCTCATCCCGTTGCAACGCCTCTTTGCCCTCGTAACTGCCGTGAATCATGGGCAGCAACACCGCGCGCATTTCGGGCGAGGCGTTGCGCCAGTAGCGTTCCGGTTTTCGTTCCCAGGCACGCAGGTCAGCGCATACAATGATCAACAGCGAGGCCTCGGTGACCTGGGCCTGATTCCAGGAAACCGCCCGGATCTGTTGACGCAAACCGCGATCCCGCACCACCACAAAACGCCAATGCTGAATATTGAACGCCGTGGGTGAGAGCATGGCGAGGTTGAGCAGTTTTTCCTCCTCCTCGCGGCTCATGGAGTGATTTGGATCAAAACGTTTGATGGAACGACGGTTTTCTATGGCGCTGACGACATCCATGATTCCTTTTCCTTGATGTTATTGTTTGATCCCCTCAATAAACAATCCGAGATCCAGTTCTTCGGCCGCCGGTCCGAGGTTGTAGCTGATGCCGAAATCGGCCCGTTTGATCCGCAAGGTTCCCGCGTAGCCGCGTCGGAAGCCGCCCCAGGGATCCGGGCCGGTGCCGACCAGTTTGGCTTCGAAGGCGACCGGTTTGGTCACGCCGTGCAGGGTGAGATCACCGCTTACCTGAACCTTGCCATCCTTTTCGACGATCCGTTTGCTGGTGAATTCCGCTTTCGGAAATTTTTCCACATCCAGAAAATCTTTTCCTTTCAAATGCTTGTCGCGCTCGGCATGATTGCTGTCCACCGAACTGGTCTCCACGGTGATGCCAATGCTGCCACCTTCGGCTTTGGCCGGATCCAGGGAGAATTGGCCGTTGACCGTGTTGAACCGCCCCTGAAGCAGGCTGTAGCCCAGATGCGGAATGGTGAAGGTGACAAACGAGTGGCCGGGATCGATCTTGTATTTTTCCAGATCGGCCCAGGCGGAAGAGGTGCCCAGAGCGAGGACACAGGCGAACGCGGTTGTGGCGACAATATTGATTTTTCTCATTGCAAGACTCCCTGTTGATCGGTTGAATTGTGACGGATTACCACATGCGACGCAAGGTCGCATCATGTTGGATAAAATGATGTTTCAAGGCCGCAGCCGCATGCAGCGCGGCCAGTGCGCAAAAGAGCAGGGCGGCGCCGAGATGGACCTTTCCCATCCAGGTGGCGCGGGCCTTGTCGGGTTCCAGCAGCGCAGGCAGCTCGAACCAGCCAAAGAAGCTGACCCCGCGCCCGTCGGCTGTGGAGATCAGATAGCCGGTCACCGGGATCAGGATCATCAGGCCATAGAGCGCCTGATGGGTCCAGGTGGCGGCCAGCCGTTCCCAGGCCGGTGACTCCGCCAGATGAGCGGGCGGGGGATGACTCAACCGCCAGGCCAGGCGTACCCAGGCCAGGGCGAACACCAGCAGTCCGATGGAGCGGTGCCAGAAGACCGAACGGTGATACAGCGGGTCGTAGTAGGTGAGACTGGTGGCATAGAATCCCAATCCCACCAGAGTGATCAGCAATCCGGCCATGGTCCAGTGAAGCAGGCGGGCGGTCGGATCATAACGGTCGCCGGGGGTGTTCATGCTGTTTCCAGGGGTTGCAGCAGCGTGAACAGGGCCACGGGCTGATGCGCCAGGGTTCCTTCGAAACGACTCTCCCGGCTCTCCAGCACCCGGAACGAAGAAGAGAAGATCCGTGCAATCTCTTCGGGAGCAAAACGGTAGGGTCCACCCTCCATGGTGCGTTCCAGCACATGAAAACATTTGAGCAGCAACAGTCCACGGGGATGGAGCAGGCGGTGGAGGGTTTCCACATAGCGTGCCCGGTGCTCCGGAGGCAGGACATGGAAACAGCCCCGATCGAAGATCTGATCAAACGGGCCTTGCAAGGTGGTGGCGAGGATGTCATCCACCACCAACTCGACCTGGACTTTTTGCTGCCGGCAATAGTCCTGAGCAGCGGCAATGGCGTTGCGGGCCAGGTCGCTGCCCGTGACCCGGAAGCCCCGTCGGGCCAGCCAGGCGGCCTGGGTGCCGGGACCGGTGCCGAGATCAAGAAAATGGCCGCTGGTGATGCTCCGGCTCTCCAGGGTGCGCACCAGGTCGCCATCGGGTTCGGTGGTGAACCAGGGCAGGGCGGTCACCGGTTGGTTCTGATAACGGCTTTCCCAATCGGGGAATTCGCCGATTTGACGCGGGGATTCGTTCATGGCAGCGGGTCGTTTCCTGATGGGTTGAGGTCAGAGGAATCCGGGTGGGTTCCATGGATTCAGAGCGTAACCCAGGAAGCGGGAATTGACAATCCGCAATTTTGTGGAACCACTGTTCATGAATCATGAACAATGGTGCGATCAGGATTGACACGCCTCCAGGTAGAGCCGGTCGAGCAGCACGAACGATGGCAAGGATCAGGATGACAGTGCGCAACAAGGGGCGCAAGAGGGTTCTCTTTGTCAGGATCGCCGTGCGGCGGTATACTGTATCCGACAGTGAAGAACGGGATCGTCGATATCACTTTCCAAAAGATGACAAAGCGAGGTGTTGCCATGGTTCCATCTTCCGTTGCGTTTGGTTTCATCCACAGCCATCAGCGGTTGCCTGACCGTTGTTATGCGCGAGTCGCCCCGGTTGCGGTTGCCGATCCGCGTCTGATCGTGTTCAACCATGGGTTGGCCGAGGAACTCGGACTCGATCCCGCCTTGCTGGAGCCTCTGGCGCATCTGCTGTTTTCCGGGAATCTGTTGCCGACCGATGCCGATCCCGTTGCGCTGGTTTACGCCGGTCATCAGTTTGGCCACTTTGTCCCCCGTTTGGGTGACGGGCGCGCCGTGCTGCTTGGCGATCTGCTGGACCGGCATGGCCGCAGACGGGATATCCAATTGAAGGGAAGCGGTCAGACCCCTTTTTCCCGTCAGGGGGATGGCCGCGCCTGGCTGGGTCCGGTCCTGCGCGAATATCTGATATCGGAGGCGATGCATGCCCTGGCCATTCCGACCACGCGCTCCCTGGCTGCGGTCACGACCGGAGAGGAGGTGAGACGCGAGGAACGGCTGCCGGGGGCGATTCTGACCCGGGTTGCGGCCAGCCATATCCGGATCGGCACTTTTGAGTATTTTGCCGCACGAGAGGATTTCGACGCGGTGCGTTCCCTGGCGGATCATGTGCTGGCGCGCCATTTTCCCGATCTGGAGGTGGAAGAAACCGACCGCCATCTCGCGTTGTTGCAGGCCGTGGCGGATCGTCAGGCACGGCTGATCGCCCACTGGATGCGGGTGGGTTTCATTCATGGTGTGATGAATACCGACAATACGGCGGTGTCGGGCGAAACCATCGATTATGGCCCGTGCGCCTTCCTCGACACCTATGATCCGGCAACGGTATTCAGTTCCATTGATTCGTGGGGACGGTACGCGTTCGGCAATCAACCTGCAATCGCGGCGTGGAATCTGGCCCGGCTGGCAGAGACGTTGCTGCCGGTCATGGCGTTGGATGGCAAGGTGGCGCTGGCGCGTTCCAGAGCGGTGATCGAGGCGTTTCCCGAACGATTCAAACAATACTGGCTGGAGGGGATGCGGATCAAACTGGGGCTTGGCGCGGACGAGCCGGGAGACGAAGCGTTGATTCACGATCTGCTGGCCATCATGCGGGATGGAGCGGCGGATTTCACCCTGACTTTCCGCCGCCTGGGTGCGGCAGCGGCGCGGACGGAGGCCGTCGGGGGGGAGGTGCGCTCCCTGTTTGCCGATCCTGCGGCGATCGATGGCTGGCTGGTGCGGTGGAGCGCGCGTCTTGCACGCGATGCCCTGGATCACCAGGAACGTCTGCAGCGCATGCAGTCGGTCAATCCTGCCTGCATTCCGCGCAACCATCTGGTCGAAGAGGCGCTGGCAGCGGCTCTCCACAATCATTTCGAACCGTTCCAGACCCTGCTGGAGGTGTTGCGTCATCCTTGCGACGATCCGCCCCGCATGGCAGAGAAATATACCGCTCCTCCTGCGGTCTCCGAGCGGGTGTTCCAAACTTTTTGCGGCACCTGAGGTCCGGATTCCGGACGGTCAGGCGGCACGTCGGCACGCGGAACCGCCTCCTGGTCTGAACCGCTTTATCGCGTTCCCCCCCAATAGTCGGCGGGTTGGAGATGTCCCAGCTCCGGCAGGGCCACCAGATCCGAAAAATCCATCACCACCTCGCCGATGTGGTTGAACAGATGATCCTGGATGGCATCGAGTTCATTTTGTTCATCCGCCTCTTGCAAGGATTTGAGCGCATCCCCTTCGCGCAGGATCATGAAGCGGGCCGAGTTGGCGTCGATTTCCTGGGTGACCTGGATGTCGTAGAAGACCTTGCGTACCGGATCGATCCCGCAGGTGGCCAACTCGCTCGCCGAGAATTTCAGGCCACGCGCTTCGAGCCAGGGGGTGGGCACGCCGTTCTTGAGGCTTCGCACCCGTTCCAGACAGCCGGTTTTGGCCAGATGCGCATCCTTCACCCCCAGTTTCATCAGATCCTCGCAGGTCAGCCGGTTTTCGCTGGCAGGCAGCCGGACCACCCAGGGTTTGAGCAGGTTGATCCCGAACCGGTTCAGTTTCTTTTCCGGAAGGCGCATGCCCCGTTTGGCCATGCGCGCGGGAGAGATGCCGCCATCCCTGCGGATCAGCAGTTCGTCGAACTGGTGTCCACGCAACACCGGCAGCAGGTCGCAGCGTTCCAGATCCTTCAGATCCAACCACTCCCGCCAGACATCCAGTTCGATGACCTGCTCTTCCGGGATGACGCGATCCTTGATGAGTCGGATTCCGGCGGCCTCGATGGCTGCGGGTGAGCAGTCGAAGGTCAGCCGTTTGTCGATGCGCATCTGTTCGACCACGGACAAAAGCAGCCCGCCACGGCGGCGGATTCGTTCCACATCCATGCCGATGTTCTGCAATGCCGGGAGGAATTGCAGTTTTTCCAACTCGGCATAGGTCAGCAACGGTTGCGGGATGATCATTCTGGGTTTCAGGGGACGGAACACGCGTCGTTCCTTTTCCCTGGGCAGGGCCACGCGCCGCCCCAATGGAAGCAGCCGGGGGTTGTGTCGTCGATAGATCCGGTGCCAGGCCGCGTGATGGACTGGATCGAAATGGCCCAGGGTCGCGTCGGCATTCATGATGACCAGCACCTTGAAGGCATCGAGTTCCCGTTTGTAGGAGCGTCGCTCTTCGAGTGCGGACACCATGTCCACCAGGGATGCGGCCTGGATGATCTCCCGGTCATCCGGTTCGAGGGCAGCCACCAGGGCCGGGAGGTCCAATCCCAGATTTTCCCGGAGATAATCCTTGAAGAGGGTCAGGCCGCCATACCCTTTGCCTGGAACCGAGGCAAACCATTCGTGATGGAGGAGGGCCACCAGCATGTTCAGATCGGGGCGCGCGTCATGGCGATGGAGCAGCAAGCCACCGAACAGGGTGTGATACTGGATATCCTTCCATTGGGTGTTGTTCAGCCTTCCTGGCCAGTTGAGGGTCTCCAGTTGCACTTTGGTCTTGCCGACATCGTGGTTGAAGACCGCGACCGCAGCCCGCACGATCTTGGTTTCCGGCCATCCCAGTTCGCGGCCCAGGGCCATCATGTAGAAGCCGGCAATGATGCTGTGACGTGCGGAACCGTTGTGGTGTCGGGTCAGGGCCAACAATTTTTCCGTGGGGTCGGAGCGGAACAGTTCCTGAAGATCGGTCAGATTGTTGCGGACCAGCCGTTCCAGTTCCATCTGGTCGCGCCGGTTGCGCAGTCCCTCGGCGATCTCTTCGATGTTGCCCATCCCATCGGTGACAATGCCCTGGATGGCATGGAACATCCGGGTCATGTGTTCCACCGAGGCGATCAGGGATTTCTCCCGGATGGGTTCGGCCAGAATGGCGGTGAACCCCCACCGCTGCAATTGGCGGATCAGTTTTGGGGTCAGCGTGGCGTAACGGGGGGCGAGGATGGCGTCGGATCCTGGCATGCGGATGTCGGCAGCCAGCCGCATGCCGTGCAGCAGTTGCGCAGCGGTGAGGGGGTATTCTTGTGGCGCTTCCGGCCCATTTTCGTTCATCTCGTCAGACATGCCCGATCATTCCTCATCCAGGACAGATGCATTCTGTCTCCAGAGAACCGTTTGTCTCTGTCATCCAGACGAGGAAGAATACATCACCCGATCCCTTTCCGGCAATGATGACAGACCGGACCAGGGCACGATTCCGTGCCGACCGGTCACGGCCAAGCACACCTCTCGGCAGGCCGAGGAATGAACCGGACCAGTGACCGGGGAAGAACGGGACCGGTCAGGCCTGTTGCGCTGCCAACTCCCGGCCATCGGGAATGGTGTCGAAAAAGGCCCTGAGCTTTTCCAAAGCCCGTTTTTCGATCTGGCGAACCCGTTCGCGACTGATCGAGAGCGAGGTGGCCAGGGTATCCAGGGTTTTCTGTCTGTCGGTGAGAAAGCGCTGGGTGATGATCATCTGTTCCCGTGGATTGAGGCGGTTCAAGCCCTGCTGGAGCAGGGAGCGGGTGCGCAGGTGCTGTTCCCGGGTCATGACCGCATGTTCCTGGTTGGGGCGATGATCCGGGATCAGGTTGATGATCTCGCCTTCATCTTCCAGCACGGTCTGATTGAGCGAACTGTCGGCGCCACTCATGCGGCCATCGATTTCCAGGATGGTGGTGGCATCGGTGCCGAATTTTCTGGCCAGCTCTTCGGCCTCCTCCCAGTTCAGGGGGAGCGGGGAGTCCTTGGCCTGGCGGAGTTTGAAAAAGAGTTGTCTTTTCAGTTGGGTGGTAGCGATTTTCACCATGCGCCAGGAGTTGAGGATGAATTCGTGAATGGCTGCCCGGATCCACCATACCGCATAGGATGAGAGGCGATTGCCCAGATTCGGATCGAATTTCTTCACCGCATGCATCAAGCCCACGGTCCCTTCCTGCACCAGATCGGGCAGATGTAAATGATAATTGCCGTACTCGCGGGCGATTTTCAGCACCAGGCGCAGATAGGCGTGGACCAGCTTGTGCGCCGCTTCCAGATCGTTTTCCTGCTTGAAACGGGTGGCCAGCGCGAACTCCTCTTCGGCGGTGAGGATCGGGGCCTGAAAAGCGTGCTGGACAAATTGACGGAATCCCGCGCCGTTTTCGGCAGTGTTGAGGTCGAAAGAGCGGTGCAGGGCTGGCAGATTGGTCGTCATGGCAAGCTCTCCATATCGGATTGGAACGAAACAGACTCCTTTGCCCCTTAGAGATGGATCCTCTTGTACCGGTTTCAAGAGGGGAGTGAAAATTTTTTTGGGAGGGGGGGAGGGGGCGCCGGAAGTGGATTTTCCACCGAACCCGCACACCCCGTTGTCACCGTTGGCAGCATCCCTGGCGCGATGAGGGCATAGCCATGTGGCGGGCCAATGCGTCCAATAACTCAAGTATTTAAAAATCCGAACAGCTCCACCCAATTCAATACATTATAAGTTGTTTATTGTGCGTATCGACTGGAAGGATCGGAGCTTGTTAACCAATGGTTACGGATATCAAGAGCACAACACCAGAATATATTAATTCAATCATTGACAGGATGGCATCTGTGAGGAATTATTAAATCTTGTTGCCGAAATGCAGGAATCGAAACGACCATTGACGAAAAATTATCAACATCTTGCTGGTTGACAAAAAGATGGGGTTGTTTTAATTGTATCCAGCCAAGGTCATCACCCTTTCAATCCATAGTTGACACTGGGCGCATGCTTGCCAGTACCCGATAAAAGATTCACTGAATCAATGGAGTATCCATCATGCAAACCACTGCCAAACCCTGCTGGGGCAAGCGTACAGAAAACCTGGGGTGCATTCAAACGCATCCTTTGAACCATCACTGCCTGGAGGTGGCGGCGGTGCTTGCCACCCTGCTGGAATCAGCCACGATTCGAAAACGTCTGGCCAGAGCCGGGGGCAGAGCCGATCTTTCACCCCTGCATTGCCTGCGTCTGGCTGCGCTGGCCGCCTTGCACGATGCCGGCAAGTGCAACCATGGCTTTCAGGAGCAGGGCAAAGGGTGGAACAGTCATGGCCATGTCCGGGAGATTTTTCAACTCCTCTATGCCCATCCGCGCGGACCAAAAGGGTTCGATGCCCTGGACCTGGCCACCCTGCGCACCTGGTTTCAGGAGGGAGACCAGCTCGAATATGGGCTGTGGGCCATTTTCTGTCACCATGGTCGCCTGTTGCGGGGGGATCCGACTTACGAAACCAGACCCGCCAACGATGAATTGCGCCGCATCGATGCCCGCGTCTGGAACCAAACCCCGGACCGCGATCCACTGGACGGCCTGATCGCACTCTCCCAGGCCATGCGCGTCACCTTTCCGGAAGCCTTCGTCGCCTCGGACGATCCGGCAGCCCGGCTTCCCCTGACTCCGGCCCTGGCCCACCTCTACAGCGGTCTGATCACCCTGGCCGACTGGATCGCCTCGGATGCGGAGCGGTTTTTTCCCTTTGCCGAAAGCGACGCCCCGTTGCCCACCTGGATGGAACTGCTCCAAAAGGCCCGCCGGGCCGTGCGGGAGTTGGGGTGCGCGGTGACGGCGGCACGCACGGGATTGAACGCACGTCCCATGGATTTTGCCCATCTTTTCGCTCTGCCCGCTCCCAACCCGATGCAGGCCGAAGTGATCCGCCGCTCCTCTGCCGCAACGGGCGAGGTGGTGATTCTGGAATCCGAAACCGGATCGGGCAAGACCGAAGCCGCCCTGATGCACTTTTTCAAGCTGTTTCAGGCCGGGAGAGTCGATGGCCTCTATTTCGCCCTGCCGACCCGGGCCGCAGCGGTGCAGATTCACCGGCGGGTGGTCGAAGCCATGCAGCGTGCCTGCGGACCGGATCATCCGCCGGTGGTGCTGGCCGTGCCGGGCTATCTGCGGGTCGATGCCGTGGAAGGAGAAAAACTCGCGCCGTTTCAGACCCTCTGGCCCGATGATCGACGGGATCGCTACCGTTACCGGGGGTGGGCGGCGGAACATCCGAAACGGTTTCTGGCCGCACCTGTGGCTGTGGGCACCGTGGATCAGGTGTTGCTCTCTGCGCTTGCGGTGCCCCATGCCCAACTGCGGGCCGCCTCTTTGAGTCGTCTGTTGCTGGTGGTGGACGAGGTTCACGCCTCCGACGCCTACATGATCACC
Organism: Magnetococcales bacterium; assembly: GCA_015234115.1. GTDB lineage: Bacteria > Pseudomonadota > Magnetococcia > Magnetococcales > Magnetaquicoccaceae > Magnetaquiglobus. Next base: position 18,456 of record JADFWP010000014.1, on the reverse strand, counting down.
ATCCTGGAAGAGGTGGTGCGTCGCCATCGAGAGGTTGGGGGCGAGACGTTGCTGATGTCGGCCACCCTGGGTGTCTCGGCTCGGAGCTTGTTTCTGAACGGACCGCGTGCCGCGTTGCCTGCCCCGGACAAAGCCGCAGCCATCCCCTATCCCCTGCTCTCCAGCCGCAACGGCCAACCGGATTTTCTCGCCCTGTCGGATGGAGGAGCCAGCAAAGCGGTCACCATCGTCCATGCCCCGCTCGCGGATGCGCCGGATGCCGTCGCTCAAATGGCCCTGGAGGCGGCACAACAGGGGGCGCGGGTGCTGGTGATCCGCAACACGGTCAATTGGGCCATTGCCACTCAGGAGGCGATGGAGCGTTGTGCCGGGTCCGATTCGCCTTTGCTGCTGCGCTGTGGCGACGTGGCCACCCCGCATCATGGCCGCTATGCCCCGGAGGATCGCAAACAGCTGGATTTGGCCATTGAATCCTGTTTCGGCAAGCAGGCTGTTGATCAGGGGGGGGTGGTGGCGGTCAGCACCCAGACTACGGAGCAGAGCCTGGATATCGATGCCGACTGGCTGATCACCGATCTTTGTCCCATGGATGTGCTGTTGCAACGGATCGGACGGCTCCATCGCCATCGACGCCTGCACCGTCCTGCCTGCTGCGCGCTTGCGCGTGTGTTGCTGCTGATCCCGGAGGAGGGCGTGGAGAGCCTGTTGGATGCCAATGGCCGACCCTCTTCTCAGGCCATGGGTCACGGCTGGGGCAGTGTTTATCCCGATCTGCGCATTCTGGCCGCGACCCTGGAGGCGCTGCCCGATCAGAGCCAAATCACCATTCCGGCTGACAACCGGCGACTGGTGGAGGCTGCCACCCATCCCGACCTTTTGACCAGAGTGGCCGAGGCGCGCGGTGCGGCCTGGAGCGTCCACGGCAATGATGTCTGGGGCAGGGGGGCGGCCCAAAAGAACAAGGCGCGCCAGTCGATCTACAAGCGTGACCAGTGGTTGCATGCCTGTCAATTCCATGAATTGCAGGATGAACGCATCGCCACCCGTCTGGGTCTGGATGATCGGCGGGTGATCTTTGCCGCGCCCCATCCCGTCGGACCGTTTGGGACTCCGGTCCCGGAGTTGACCCTCTCCATGCGCCATTTTCGGCATGACTCGCCCCCGGACGACGCCCGACCCGAAGCGCTTACGGTCGAGGAGCGGGGCTTTTTCTTCACTTTTCACGGGTTGCGGTTTCGTTACCACCGAATGGGGCTGCGCCTCATCACCACAGAATAAGGAAAACTTAGAGAATGTATAATCTCATGACCGATCCCGTGATCCGGGTGGGCACCGCGACCGGCGCCATCGAAGATCGCTCCCTGCCAGGGGTGCTGGCCGGACTGGTGCGGGATGAAATCCTCTCCTTTTCCGCCCTGCAACCCCATCAAAGTCATGCCTGGCATGCCTTTCTGGTGCAGTTGGCCGCCATGGCCCTGCATCAGGCCGAAAATCCCCCGCTTCCTGGTGACGAGGCAGGCTGGCAGCAACTCCTGCGCGGTCTGACCCCCGACTGGCCCAACGATGAACCCTGGCAGTTGGTGGTGGAGGATCTGCAACACCCGGCCTTCCTGCAACCGCCGGTGCCGGAGGGGAATCTGACCGGATTCAATAAGCACTATGCCCAACCCGATCAGATCGACGTGCTGCTGACTGCCAAGAATCATGATCTCAAAACCGGTCGCATTCAATCTCCCCGCCCTGATCACTGGATTCTGGCGCTGGTGAGTTTGCAGACCATGGAGGGGTATTCTGGAGCGCTGAATTACGGAATTGCACGCATGAATGGTGCTTATGGCAGTCGCCCTGGAGTTGGGATTCGACCGAATCCTCTGCCTGGCAGCCATTTTCGTCACGATCTGGCTCTGTTGCAGCGTTATCGCGACCAGATCCCGGAAGAATATCCGGATTTGTACCGGGCACCCTCCGGCACTGCCCTGCTCTGGCTTCTGCCCTGGGACGGGCAGACCTCGCTCTCTCTGGAAAGGCTGGATCCCTATTTCATCGAGATCTGTCGCCGCATGCGACTTACCTCCCGTTCTGCCCGCCTGGGAGCCTTCAAGGCCACCAGCGAGGCTGCCCGCATCGCGGCCAAGGAGTTCAATGGGGTGCTGGGGGATCCCTGGACGCCCCTGTGCGCCGACACATCTCTGAGCGTCAAATCTCTGAGCGTCAAGGTTAAAGGTTTTGATTACCCGCTCGTGGCCAATCTGCTCCTGGGCAGCGAGGAATATCGTCCGGCACCGGCCCAATCGGATCGGCAAACCGGCTCCCCTGGGGAGATGGAGTTCCTGGCGCGTGCCTTGTCCCGTGGAAAAGGAATCACCGAAGGCTATCACGAACGCCGCGTTCCCCTGCCCGCCAGGGTGCGTGCCTGGATCGGTCAGCCCGAACAACGTCAATCCCTGGCTGCCGTTGCCAAACAGCGGGTGGAGGAGTGTGGTGTCATGGACAAGAAAGTCTTGAAACCCGCCATCCTCACCATGATCCAGGAGGCGCCGGACAAACTGAATTTTCAGGATCGGCGCGCCGACCCCTGGCTGGCCCGTCTGAATCAGCAGATCGATGACGCCTTTTTCCCCGCGCTGTGGCGGACTCTGGACCAGAGTGTCGAGCAGGCCAAACAGGAGTGGCAAGCCCTGCTGCGCACCTTGGCGACCGCCACCTTGGAGGAGGCCAAAAAATCCCTGATCGGCGGCGGGGCACGGCGTTACAAGACCTTCGCAGCCGCAGACCGCACCTTTTACGGTTCGTTGTACAAACAATTTCCCGCACTCCGCAATCACGCAGGAGCCGCAACCGACGAGGAGAATCCCTGATGGAAGAGCAGGAATCCACCCGAGAAGCCGCCGCAAGCCTGGATGAAAAAATCCATCTGCTGGCCTCCATGATGTCGCGTGACCAGGATGCCGGAGGTCTGGGCACCGGGGAGATGGCCGAGTTGCGCCGCTGGCGCTACGGCGGCGCGGTGCAACCCGCTGCCTGGCGTCTGCTCGCCCGTTTTGCCAAAGCCTCCGGCGCCATGAGCCTGGAGTCGGAAAACCGTTGGCTGGCCGTGCTTTCCGGCATGGCCCACATGTCTCCTGCTCCTCATCGTCCGGGAGAAAAACCCGGAAAGATTCTGGCCGAAGCCGGTTATTCGGAAAACCGTTTTCACAAACTGCTCAACAGCCAGGGCGATGCCTTTTTCGATGCCGTAGAGCGCACCTGTCGTTTCCTGCGCGCCAAGGGGGTCTCCATGGACTGGAGCCGTTTCGCCCGTTTCATCCTGACTCGTGACCCGGACCAGGCGGAAGAACAACGCCGCCAGTTGGCCAGGGACTATTTCGCACATCAAACCTCCAAATAAGAGAGCTGACCACCATGACCATGGACCGTTTCATGCAGATTCATTTTCTCACCAGCTATGCCGCCACCCTGCTCAATCGGGATGATGCGGGTCTGGCCAAGCGTCTTCCCTTTGGCGGCACGATCCGCACGCGGGTCTCCTCCCAATGTCTGAAGCGCCATTGGCGCACCGCCGAAGATGCTCATGCACTCGCCAATCTGGAGGGGGTGGAGATGAGCCTGCGCTCCCGCCGCACCTTCGAGGAAAAAGTCGCCAAACCGCTCCTGGAAGAGGGGCTGGAGCGCAAAAAAGTGGAAGCGGCCGTGGCCGCCTTCCAGGATCAACTGCTCGGCAGCAGCGCACGGGCCAAAAAAGAAAAGACCGACAAGGCGGAAAAAGGGGATGCGGGCACCTCCCTGCTCACCAGTCAGGTGGTGATTCTGGGTTGGCCGGAGATTCGTTTCATTCAGGAAAAGGTCCGCGCCATCGCCTCCCAGGCTGCCAGCCCTGAGGCAGCCACCAAGGGGGTGGAGGGCTTTTTCAAGGCAGAGAGCAAAAACATGAAGGCGCTCATGGCCACCGGTCGTCTCCCGGCGGGTCTGGATGCCGCCCTGTTCGGACGCATGGTCACCAGCGATATTCTCACCCGCCTGGATGCCGCCATCCATGTCGCCCATGCCTTTACCGTACACGGCCATGAACTGGAGACCGACTATTTCTCCGCACTGGATGATCTGATGCAGGAGTCGGGGGATCTGGGTTCGGGCCACATCAACGACAGCGAACTCACCAGCGGTCTGTTTTACGGCTATGTGGTGGTGGATGTGCCGTTGCTGGTTTCCAACCTCTCCGGCAACGCGGAACTGGCAGCTCGTGTGGTCGAAAACCTGATCCATCTGATCGCCACCGTCTCTCCCGGCGCCAAAAAAGGAGCGACCGCCCCCTATGCCTGTGCCGAAATGGTCCTGGTGGAGAGCGGCAATCGCCAGCCGCGCACGCTGGCCAATGCCTTCCGCAAGGCGGTCGCCTTGAACCATCGGGGCGACGTGCGGGATGCGGCCATTGCCCAACTCGGTGCCTACCTGGAAAAATTCGATGCCATGTACGGTGGGGACGAGGTACGTCAGGTGGCCGCCATGGCCGACACCTCTGCCCTGAAGGCCACGGTTGCCCCGGCCTTGAACGACCTGTGCCAGTGGAGTGCCAGCCGGATTCGTGGGGTGGCGTGATGGAGATGCTCATGCTCCGTCTGGAGGCCCCGCTCATGGCCTTTGGGGGGCCAATCGTCGATAATTTCGGGGTGATCCGTCCCTTTCCAGCCGCTTCCATGATCACGGGTCTGCTGGGCAATGCCCTGGGATGGGATCATGCCGACTCCGACCGGTTGGACAGACTTCAGGGGCGTTTGCACTGCGCGGCGCGTCTGGATCGCGCCGGAGAGATCATGGAGGATTACCAGACCGTGGATCTCGGCCAATCCTTTCTCTCCATGGAGATGTGGAGCGCAAGAAATGCCGTGGAGGAGCGCGGCAAGGGGAGTGCCACTTCCGGCACTCTTCAGCGTTTCCGCCCCTATCGGGCCGATTCGCTCTGTACCGTGGCCCTGTTTCTGGAGCCTCGGGAAGAATCGCCCACCCTGGATGATCTGGCCCAGGCGCTCAAACGACCGGCACGTCCCCTGTTTCTCGGTCGCAAGCCCTGTCTGCCCAGTACGCCCATTCTGGCAGGCCGCCTGGAGGCGGAAACGCTCCATCAGGCACTGACCCGCTTCGTTCACCAGGAGATCGATCTCAACCAACCCGACTCGTTTGCAAACGACATGCGCGCCTGCTGGCCCATCGGCCAGGGGCCGGACGATCCGGAACGCACCCGTCTCCATCCGCTCACCGATCAACGGGACTGGAAAAACCAGATTCATTGCGGTCAGCGCCTGGTCCGGGAAGGGATGATCCCGCGCCATTCAGGAGCGTGCCATGTCTGATCCACTCTACATGGTTCAACTGCAACTTCCGGCTGGATTGGTCTTTCAGCGCCTGAGCCAACCCAAAGGTGCGGGCACGGATGACGGCTATCGCCTGCATGCGGTACTCACCGGACTGTTCGGTGACGCAGCCCCAAAGCCCTTTCATTTCCGGAGCGTCGGACGCCAACTGGAGGTGCTGGGTTACAGTCGTCACCCGGCGGACGCCTTGCAGCATCTGGCCGGACTGTATGGAGAACCGGCCCTGGTCGCGGCTTTGGAAGGTCACTTGTCCAGCAAACGCGTGCCCGAGGTGCCGCCTGGTCAGCGGCTTGGTTTTCGGGTCAACGTGATCCCGACGGTGCGCACCTGTAGCCACCAATTCAAACACAAAGGGGCGGAAATCGATGCCCATCTCGCTGCCCGCGCGCGTCAGCCCGCAGGGGACGCGCCACCAGAACGGGAAGCCGTCTATCTCGACTGGTTGCAGACCGCCTTCGCGCGTCTCGGCGGCGCGCGTCTGCTTGCGTGCGAATTGGAAGGGATGCGCGGCATTCGACTGACCCGCCGCAATCAGCAACGGGCCTTTGTCGCGAGCGATCAGCGGGAGGCGTTGTTTCAGGGCCTGCTGGAAACCACCGACAGCGCCGGGTTCCACGCGCTGCTGGCGCGCGGCATCGGACGGCATCGGGCCTTTGGTTTCGGGATGCTCCGCCTGGCCCCGCCCGGACGCACGGGAATCGACTGATGCTCGCCGGTCGCCTGGGTCTGGAGACGGCACGGATTCCCCATGCGGATCGTCATGGTCTGATCTGGTTGAGCCGGGGTCATCTGCAGGTCGAGGCCGGAACCTTGCATTTCCTGACCGCCGGATCCAGGGAGTTGTCTGCCGGAGATTATCAGATTCCCTTTCAGGGGGTCTCGATGATCCTGCTGGGACCGGGCAGCACCATCAGTCACGACGCCTTGCGCCTGTTGGCCCGCCACGGCACCGGCATGGTGGCCGTGGGTGAGGATGGCGTCCGGCTCTACAGCGCTCCGCCATTGGGAGCCGGGGATTCGGCCCTGGCGCGTCGGCAGGCCCAGCTTTGGGCCTCCGGCAGCCAGGAACGGATCGCCATTGCCCGACGCATGTATGCCTGGCGTCTGGGCGAGGTGCTGCCTCTCAAACGGGAGATCGCCATTCTGCGCGGCATGGAAGGAGCGCGCATGAAAGAGACTTACCGTTTGTTGGCAGAACGTTTCGGGATTGTCTGGCACGGTCGTCATTACGACCGTCAGAATCCCAATGCCGCCGATGCCCCCAATCAGGCGATCAACCATGCGGCCACGGCTGTGGAAGCCGCCGCCACCATTGCCGTGGCCGCCACGGGAACCATTCCCGCATTGGGATTCATCCATGAGGACTCTGCCAACGCCTTTTGTCTGGATATCGCCGACCTCTACCGCGATGAAGTGACCATTCCTGCAGCCTTTCAGGGGGTGCGCGATGGTCAGCGTCAACCGCAGATCGCGTTGGAGCAGCATGTCCGGCGCTTGTGCGGACAAATCTTCCATCGTCAGGGGGTGATCCCGGCCATGATCGACCGGATCAAGTCTCTGTTTGAAAAGGAGGAGCCACAGGCAGATTAGCAATCACTCTTTTGGTTTGGAGCATCGATGACGATAATCATTACACGTCAAGTTGCGGATCGTTTTCGTGGTTTCTTGTCCTCGTGCATGCTGGAGATCGCCCCAGGCGTTTACACCTCCCCGCGCATGAACGTTGCGGTCCGAACCCGGGTCTGGACGGTCCTGGAAGCGTGGTTCACGGCATTGGGGGAGGGGTCGATCGTTCTGGTATGGCGTGATCCGAAAGCCCCATCCGGTCAATCGATTCTCACGCTGGGGACGCCACCCGTGGAGTTGGTGAATGTGGACGGCATGATTCTCTCCCGCCGTCCACTCACCCAAACCGAACAAACCAAACTGGCACCCAAAACGGATCCTGCCGTTGCAGAATCCAAACCCGATTGACCCGATGCGCATCACCGTCACTTTTGTATCGTGATGATTCGTTCTTTGACAATTCGTTTGCAGTCATGCGATTATCTGCAAGAGGTTCCCCCGCACTCGCGGGGATAGACCCGGCAGGGACGACGACAGACACGACGCGCAAGGGGTTCCCCCGCACTCGCGGGGATAGACCTTCCTAGGATCATTCGCAGGTGGCTCTGACGGTGGTTCCCCCGCACTCGCGGGGATAGACCCTTTGACGGCTCCATCCCAAGGCATCCCGGCCTGGTTCCCCCGCACTCGCGGGGATAGACCTCTCCTATTTGCGCTTGTTGGTTGATTGTATCCGGTTCCCCCGCACTCGCGGGGATAGACCTCCAAGACCATGGTTCCCATGTCCGTCCAAACGGGTTCCCCCGCACTCGCGGGGATAGACCCTCCTCTCGGCTCGACAGCGACCAGCGCAGCGCGGTTCCCCCGCACTCGCGGGGATAGACCCCCGCCGCAGGATGAACCTGGGCGGGCGTTTGGGGTTCCCCCGCACTCGCGGGGATAGACCTCAAAGTGGTCGCAGCAGGGAGACGCTCCGGAAGGTTCCCCCGCACTCGCGGGGATAGACCGCTTTCCGGCGAGTTAAAAGAAGCCACCAAGGCGGTTCCCCCGCACTCGCGGGGATAGACCCTGTCAGCATGTCAGGGATAACGATTGCTGGCGGGTTCCCCCGCACTCGCGGGGATAGACCCGCAGGTGCGACCACGACAGCGATGGCCGCTCTGGTTCCCCCGCACTCGCGGGGATAGACCCGCATGCTTCAAATGCGCGCCCGATCTTTCGCCGGTTCCCCCGCACTCGCGGGGATAGACCGGGATCAGTGGATCTTTCATCGATGACGTGTCAGGTTCCCCCGCACTCGCGGGGATAGACCCCATCGAACTGACAAAAGACGGGTTCCTTTCGCGGTTCCCCCGCACTCGCGGGGATAGACCCCGGTATGTTCCACCTGCCCCCACCTTGATCCAGGTTCCCCCGCACTCGCGGGGATAGACCCGCCATTGGTGTGATGATGGATCTCCTCGACCAGGTTCCCCCGCACTCGCGGGGATAGACCCTCTATATGCAAAGCCTGGGGATGTGATCATGGGGTTCCCCCGCACTCGCGGGGATAGACCCGCTGATCTCCCGCAATATCAAGGGTCCGTACAGGTTCCCCCGCACTCGCGGGGATAGACCGCGGATTGAAACCGATCAAGCGTGCAAAGAGACGGTTCCCCCGCACTCGCGGGGATAGACCCCATAGCAACAGCCGCACCGGCCATATCAGATCGGTTCCCCCGCACTCGCGGGGATAGACCCTGTTCGGGCAAGAGAAAGAGGTGTTTCTCCAGGGTTCCCCCGCACTCGCGGGGATAGACCCGTTTCAGTTGGATCTTGGGAGACGCCCATTTGGGTTCCCCCGCACTCGCGGGGATAGACCCTGTCCACCTCTTCCGAAACAGAGAATCTTTGTGGTTCCCCCGCACTCGCGGGGATAGACCCGGTTCCGGGGCCAAGAACAAGAACCTGCAAGAGGTTCCCCCGCACTCGCGGGGATAGACCTCGGAGCGGCTTGGCAACGCCTATCGTCAAGTCGGTTCCCCCGCACTCGCGGGGATAGACCTCAAATGGCCCGCTACGAAGCCGCCGCGGTGGCGGTTCCCCCGCACTCGCGGGGATAGACCTTTTGAAGTCAAACAAACAGGAGGACACAGGCAGGTTCCCCCGCACTCGCGGGGATAGACCCTCTCCCCACTCTTGACGGACGATCTCTTGTCGGGTTCCCCCGCACTCGCGGGGATAGACCCGATTGCTGGCGGTGCAGTGGTCGCTGTTTGTGGGTTCCCCCGCACTCGCGGGGATAGACCCCTCAATGTCGCCGATTTTCTCACTGATCGGTGTGGTTCCCCCGCACTCGCGGGGATAGACCCAGAACGGCAGCGTGCTTCGGCTTGATCAGTTTGGTTCCCCCGCACTCGCGGGGATAGACCCGACAGATGCATTCTTACCCCAGAGACAGCCACGGTTCCCCCGCACTCGCGGGGATAGACCCTGCCATTGCCGAGTGGGCGAGCAGTGACGAGGGGTTCCCCCGCACTCGCGGGGATAGACCCCGTGGAGTCCTGGATTGCAAGAGACGTTCGCCGGTTCCCCCGCACTCGCGGGGATAGACCCCCGATCGGTCGTCCCGCCGGTGTCATCCACGGGGTTCCCCCGCACTCGCGGGGATAGACCTCCCGTTTCCGCCATCTTGATGCTCGCGGCGGCGGTTCCCCCGCACTCGCGGGGATAGACCCCTGGGGTCACGGTGATGGGGCCACCGTCGTTCGGTTCCCCCGCACTCGCGGGGATAGACCCACGCGCTACGGATGCGGGATCAGTGGATCTTTGGTTCCCCCGCACTCGCGGGGATAGACCCTCTCGCTTGTCGTTCTTGAAGAGGATATCCAGGGTTCCCCCGCACTCGCGGGGATAGACCTTCAGAGATCGTGATTTTTTTTAAGTCCTCACCGGTTCCCCCGCACTCGCGGGGATAGACCTCGTCATCCCTGACATGTTGACAGTTCCGACACGGTTCCCCCGCACTCGCGGGGATAGACCTGACAGTTTCAACCGATGCAACCGGCACCCTGGGGTTCCCCCGCACTCGCGGGGATAGACCTTCGATGAAGCCCCGCCAATGGCAGCACATTGCGGTTCCCCCGCACTCGCGGGGATAGACCTCCGACGGAGAACGATCTCAACTCGGTCGATTGGGTTCCCCCGCACTCGCGGGGATAGACCTTTGTAAAAAAAGAAGCCAACGACCTTGGGATAGGTTCCCCCGCACTCGCGGGGATAGACCCCCCTGCCTTCTGACTCTCCAGCATCCTCGCCCGGTTCCCCCGCACTCGCGGGGATAGACCTGAAACACGCGCTCGTCAAGGACAACAACATTCGGTTCCCCCGCACTCGCGGGGATAGACCTGGAACAGCCGTTGGAGCAAAGACCGGCGCGGCGGTTCCCCCGCACTCGCGGGGATAGACCCCGTTTCGGCGGCTTCAACCCCTGCCTTCTGGCGGTTCCCCCGCACTCGCGGGGATAGACCCGACGGTGAGCAGCCATAGCAGCACGCTGGCCGGGTTCCCCCGCACTCGCGGGGATAGACCTTGCCGATCCGTTCGCACCAGTTCTTTGACGGAGGTTCCCCCGCACTCGCGGGGATAGACCCGGGTTGAAGGGTTGCCCATGGTGTCATCACAAGGTTCCCCCGCACTCGCGGGGATAGACCGCCGTATTGGATGACGCGGGTTTGGGTGGCGAGGGTTCCCCCGCACTCGCGGGGATAGACCCGAATGGTTTCCTTCCTGCTCCCGGTCTTGCTCGGTTCCCCCGCACTCGCGGGGATAGACCCGGCTCCCGCACCCACAGCCGATCTCCGGGCTTGGTTCCCCCGCACTCGCGGGGATAGACCGGGTTGAGACGACACCAAAGCGAGTCCCTCTTCGGTTCCCCCGCACTCGCGGGGATAGACCCGTGTCAGGATCATACTTCGCGGCCACCCACCGGGTTCCCCCGCACTCGCGGGGATAGACCGTCTCTCTGGTCCTCGCCTCGATGGAAGACATTGGTTCCCCCGCACTCGCGGGGATAGACCTCTGCCAGACGGAAAAAATGGTTTTGTCCTTCGGGTTCCCCCGCACTCGCGGGGATAGACCCGATGAAAGATCGTGAAATCAGCATGTTGCGGGTGGTTCCCCCGCACTCGCGGGGATAGACCTGGAGACTGGCGTCATGTCGTGTTTAGGTTTGCGGTTCCCCCGCACTCGCGGGGATAGACCCTTCGGAAGCGACGCTGAAAAAGTATTTCCGGCGGTTCCCCCGCACTCGCGGGGATAGACCCTTGTGGAGGTAGTAGAATCGCGCTGCGCGCTGGGTTCCCCCGCACTCGCGGGGATAGACCTCGCGCCAACGTCACGCTGTTCCGGGTGGTGCGGGTTCCCCCGCACTCGCGGGGATAGACCTTTCTGCGATCATTTTTGACGAGTTGGCCTTGAGGTTCCCCCGCACTCGCGGGGATAGACCCGCTTGCCTTCGTCGCTGCTCGCCCACTCGGAAGGTTCCCCCGCACTCGCGGGGATAGACCTGGCCAGTCAACGGAAACAAAATCTGGGCCGTGGGTTCCCCCGCACTCGCGGGGATAGACCCCAAGCGCGGATTGCGCGTCTATTTCGCGCGCCGGTTCCCCCGCACTCGCGGGGATAGACCCGAAACCGGGCCACTTTCAGACGCCCGTTGACCGGTTCCCCCGCACTCGCGGGGATAGACCTGTTGAGGCGCGAATACGGGCGACCTTCCCCACGGTTCCCCCGCACTCGCGGGGATAGACCCTTGGACGCCACGATTCAAGCTGGGCAAACCATGGTTCCCCCGCACTCGCGGGGATAGACCTTTGGTCTGGACGGCTTTGTTGGCAAGGTTGCGGGTTCCCCCGCACTCGCGGGGATAGACCGCCCAGACGGGCTGGGTCGGGGCAGGTTGATTGGGTTCCCCCGCACTCGCGGGGATAGACCTCGCCGACGGTCTTCATCGGTCGGAACGAATGGGGTTCCCCCGCACTCGCGGGGATAGACCTCACAGATTGTGATTTCAAGTATGGATTTGAAGGGTTCCCCCGCACTCGCGGGGATAGACCGGCCACATGCCAAAGCGCACCAGCTGTCAAAGCGGTTCCCCCGCACTCGCGGGGATAGACCCCTAAAATGTGTGACTTCTGTGAAGGCGAAAAAGGTTCCCCCGCACTCGCGGGGATAGACCCTTGACTGGTGGATTGGAAAATATTGGACGCTTGGTTCCCCCGCACTCGCGGGGATAGACCTTGGTCGCGGAGCTGGCGATTTTCAGCATCCTTGGGTTCCCCCGCACTCGCGGGGATAGACCCGTTTTCCGGGACTTCTGCGATGATGGACTGGGGGTTCCCCCGCACTTGCGGGGATAGACCCGGATCCGTGGCCCTGATGAGCCACGGCAAAACGGTTCCCCCGCACTCGCGGGGATAGACCCTCTACGCTCAGGCTTTGCGGGTGCTTTCTCGTGGTTCCCCCGCACTCGCGGGGATAGACCATAATGTCAAACTTCACCCGAAGATCCAACCCCGGTTCCCCCGCACTCGCGGGGATAGACCTCGTTGCTGAAACGGTTCCTGCCATCCAATCCGGGTTCCCCCGCACTCGCGGGGATAGACCCGCCGAGCATGTCGGCATGTCCTTGTTTCCGAGGGTTCCCCCGCACTCGCGGGGATAGACCTTATACAGTTGCTATTCATTTGTGCTCGTGCTAGGTTCCCCCGCACTCGCGGGGATAGACCCTGACCGGCTGACCGCGCCAAGCCCGCCAGACGGGTTCCCCCGCACTCGCGGGGATAGACCCCTGTATGTTCTTTAGGTGCTGCTTGGGCAAGGTTCCCCCGCACTCGCGGGGATAGACCCGCGGGTTTGGGTCGCCAGGGGCAGTTGCGTCCGGTTCCCCCGCACTCGCGGGGATAGACCCCAAAGATCGCTCATATGGCCCGCTCCGATGCCGGTTCCCCCGCACTCGCGGGGATAGACCGCATGTCTGCGCAGCACGCTCCAGGCCGCAAGCGGTTCCCCCGCACTCGCGGGGATAGACCC
>JADFWP010000014.1:0-4102 GCA_015234115.1 Magnetococcales bacterium | reverse complement strand
TGCGCAGCACGCTCCAGGCCGCAAGCGGTTCCCCCGCACTCGCGGGGATAGACCCATGACAGATATCCCCGCCCTGGCCCACTTGATGGTTCCCCCGCACTCGCGGGGATAGACCCCATCCCAATCCGGCCAGGAATTCCTTGCCACCGGTTCCCCCGCACTCGCGGGGATAGACCTCAAAGTTCGGTGGGTCTTCTGCTTACTTTGACGGTTCCCCCGCACTCGCGGGGATAGACCCTTGTCATCCAGGGTTTGCCTGGATGGCATTTAGGTTCCCCCGCACTCGCGGGGATAGACCTCTGACGGTACTTCCGAACCGCTTTTTCCAACTGGTTCCCCCGCACTCGCGGGGATAGACCCGCTTTCTGGTTCAGCCACTCCTCATCCTCCTGGGTTCCCCCGCACTCGCGGGGATAGACCTGTCGATGGTGTGTCGAGAATCTTTCCGAAGTGGGTTCCCCCGCACTCGCGGGGATAGACCCCGCTGTTGAACACGGAAGCCTGATCGGCTTGGGGTTCCCCCGCACTCGCGGGGATAGACCTTTTCGGCACCGTCTTGCAAATCTTCGTACCACGGTTCCCCCGCACTCGCGGGGATAGACCTCGCTCAGGTGCCCCGCCAGGGACGCGCCCATAGGTTCCCCCGCACTCGCGGGGATAGACCCCGCAGATATTTTCTATTGTTGACTCTGCTCTGGGTTCCCCCGCACTCGCGGGGATAGACCCCTGGCGCACCGGCACCCGGATGCTGGCCACTCGGTTCCCCCGCACTCGCGGGGATAGACCCTCTTCCAGTGCGGCTTCGGCGTTGCTGTTTTGGGTTCCCCCGCACTCGCGGGGATAGACCACGGAGGGCGGTTTACACTCGGCGCGGGTGGCCGGTTCCCCCGCACTCGCGGGGATAGACCTCCTGCGAACGGGTTTCCGGCTGCGCAGAACGTGGTTCCCCCGCACTCGCGGGGATAGACCGGTGACGGTCGTATAGGTGCTGTTGATATTGCTGGTTCCCCCGCACTCGCGGGGATAGACCCTGACGGGTGAGCGGATTTATTGTGTATCGAGCGGTTCCCCCGCACTCGCGGGGATAGACCTCACACGTATGGATGAGGCATTGGATTGGCTTGGGTTCCCTCGCACTCGCGGGGATAGACCTTTCCGGAGTGGTGGACAGGGGCGGTCACGGCCGGTTCCCCCGCACTCGCGGGGATAGACCCTAGACGTTACTACTGACCCTCTGAAGCGTCTTGGTTCCCCCGCACTCGCGGGGATAGACCTCCAGGGCGGGGCGTATACAGTTGACCCAACCAGGTTCCCCCGCACTCGCGGGGATAGACCTGGTCATCTCGATGCGTTGTCTGGCCTGCTCGCGGTTCCCCCGCACTCGCGGGGATAGACCTGAATCGGGGGAACACGGAAGGGAATGCTGTGCGGTTCCCCCGCACTCGCGGGGATAGACCTCCTTGCTTGTTCTCGCCTGGCCATGTTGACTGGGTTCCCCCGCACTCGCGGGGATAGACCCCATCATCCCCTTGATTCCAGACCACCAATGCTGGTTCCCCCGCACTCGCGGGGATAGACCCTCTTGACCGTCGCACATGTCCGCAGTGTGCTGGGTTCCCCCGCACTCGCGGGGATAGACCTGGTTCCGATTCCTTTGATGACGATCTTTTCCAGGTTCCCCCGCACTCGCGGGGATAGACCCAGGATCCAGGCCGCTCCGGAGAACGGCTCGGCGGTTCCCCCGCACTCGCGGGGATAGACCTGTGGTAGCCACCAGGAAAATAGAGTCCTGGTCGGTTCCCCCGCACTCGCGGGGATAGACCCTCAAAGGATTATACGTCTCCCCACCAAAAGCTGGTTCCCCCGCACTCGCGGGGATAGACCTCCCCTTGCTGACAGGGCTGCCTGCGACTGCCAGGTTCCCCCGCACTCGCGGGGATAGACCCCACGCGGATCATGGCTGCCTTGTCTGGTCTCAGGTTCCCCCGCACTCGCGGGGATAGACCCCCGGCCACGTCGGCGCGGTGCGGTTGCTTCACGGTTCCCCCGCACTCGCGGGGATAGACCGCACGACGAGCGAGAGTTGTTCTCCGTTAGCGCGGTTCCCCCGCACTCGCGGGGATAGACCTAAGGTCGAAAAGACGTTGCGGCTGGATGCTCCGGTTCCCCCGCACTCGCGGGGATAGACCCCTGGATGACCGCAACAGAATACAGCAAGACATGGTTCCCCCGCACTCGCGGGGATAGACCCGCCGCACCATCCATCGTGGACCGTCAAAACGCGGTTCCCCCGCACTCGCGGGGATAGACCCATCTTCCAGACATCCAGAACGTGGCGAATGACGGTTCCCCCGCACTCGCGGGGATAGACCCTCCAGATCCCCAAACATTATTCGTGTCTACAAGGTTCCCCCGCACTCGCGGGGATAGACCTCTATATGATCGCCTGTAGCAAACCGGCTTCGGGGTTCCCCCGCACTCGCGGGGATAGACCCGAAGCCTCCAAGCGTGCAGCCGAAGCCTCTTCGGTTCCCCCGCACTCGCGGGGATAGACCCGGCAACGGGAAATCCGCTCTCGTTGGCACAGTTGGTTCCCCCGCACTCGCGGGGATAGACCCGCGGGTGCAATCGGTGATCGAGGTGGGCGACGGGTTCCCCCGCACTCGCGGGGATAGACCCATGACGAGCGTGCCGCCCGGCGATAGACGCCGGGTTCCCCCGCACTCGCGGGGATAGACCTTATTCACTTTTTCCCTTGACCGCGCGCCTGGGGGTTCCCCCGCACTCGCGGGGATAGACCCTCCACCATGGCCGCATTCCATGATGCTGCGAGGGTTCCCCCGCACTCGCGGGGATAGACCCGCATGGAGGGGGTTCCCTGGCGTGGTGGCGTGGGTTCCCCCGCACTCGCGGGGATAGACCTCGATCCGGTTGTGCTGGCCGCGATGTCTGGGAGGTTCCCCCGCACTCGCGGGGATAGACCCGTGCTATTCTGGTCACTGTTATTCGTCCGTTGGGTTCCCCCGCACTCGCGGGGATAGACCCGGCGAAGGACATGTGGTTGGTCTGCAATACTGGGTTCCCCCGCACTCGCGGGGATAGACCGTCAGGGTCTTTTGTCATCCCGGTGATCACTGGGGTTCCCCCGCACTCGCGGGGATAGACCCCCTTCAAGCCTTTCCCCACTACGAAACACCCAGGTTCCCCCGCACTCGCGGGGATAGACCCCTTCCACCTGGCGCGGGATTATCATGCTTGCAGGTTCCCCCGCACTCGCGGGGATAGACCCGGATGTTCAACACCCGTTCAACGGATGTTCAAGGTTCCCCCGCACTCGCGGGGATAGACCCGCGCCTCGTGCCGATTGTGTGTGCCCCTCTGAGGTTCCCCCGCACTCGCGGGGATAGACCCGTTCGGCCGCATAGGCGTCGAACTCATCCAGAGGTTCCCCCGCACTCGCGGGGATAGACCTGGCCTGTGGAGATGTAGCGAATGTTGCTGTCAGGTTCCCCCGCACTCGCGGGGATAGACCTTGCGCCAGTCTCCAGCCATCTCTTGATAGTCCGGTTCCCCCGCACTCGCGGGGATAGACCGTTGGCAAGGGCAAGATCCGGTCCATACCTGGAGGTTCCCCCGCACTCGCGGGGATAGACCCGTGGTCAGCGCGAAAACAGCTCGCTCCTGGCCGGTTCCCCCGCACTCGCGGGGATAGACCTTGCAAAGATGCACGCGGAGATAAAAACGACATGGTTCCCCCGCACTCGCGGGGATAGACCTGCGAGCCTGCTTGAGTGCAGAGTTTTGCGCATGGTTCCCCCGCACTCGCGGGGATAGACCCATTCCTCGATTGTAGTTTTCAAGGAGCGACAAGGTTCCCCCGCACTCGCGGGGATAGACCCGCTGGAGATGCCGGGAAGATCATGTCGCAACAGGTTCCCCCGCACTCGCGGGGATAGACCCGGTCAGCATGTCAGGGATGACGATTGCTGGCGGGTTCCCCCGCACTCGCGGGGATAGACCCCTGACTGGTGGATTGAAAAATATTTGGTAACTATTCAGCACCCCGCCAAAAAAAGATCCTTGACAGAGTTTTTCGCCGTTT
>JADFWP010000149.1 GCA_015234115.1 Magnetococcales bacterium | reverse complement strand
AGGGAATCGGGCAAGATCAGGTCGCCAAGCTGTTTCATCGCATCCCCCTCTGCATTTCTTGCAGGGCATTCACGAAGCGGCGGACATTCTCCCGGTCCCCGCGCAGGGATGCTTCCGGGCGGTTGTTCACGGTCAGATTGAGGTTGACCACCCCCTCCACCGAAGGCGTGACCGCGCCACCACCGGCCAACGCCACCTGCGGGATCGTCGGGATCACCAACCGGCGCACGACTCCACCGAACTCGAACCGGGGGATGGCGGGCATCCGGAAAGAGCGCACCAAACCACCCTGGGCGAACCGGGGGATCTCTGCCGGATCGAGTTTCATCCGGTTCATGGCGTAGAGCCGGTCCAGGCCATAGAGCCGCACGGCGTGCCGGTTGAGAACGAATTCGCCTGCTTCCAGCAAAGCGCGGATCTTGTCCCCGCCACCCCAACCGGGCAGAAAGCCGCCACGGGCGAAACCCGCCAGACCACCCTGGGAATGGGCTTCGGTTTCCTGACGGACCACGTTGATGGTGATCGTCTTGTCCTGCAGGGCCGCGACGCTGCTGCGCACCGCCTCGATTGCGGAAAGAGCCTGCCCGTTCTCTGCCTGCACCTGGACTGGACTTCCGGCAACGGTGATTTTGAACTCCTGGAACTTGGCCAGCAGACCATCGATAGCACCGGTGGCGGACACGGTATCAAAGCTGGCCCTGACCTCCGGTTGCCAGCCGGAAAGCTCGGTTTTGAACTTCGCAAAAACGCGGGATACTTCGTCGAGACTCGTCTGGACCTTGCCGGTCGCCCCCTGGAGGACATTGCCGACCACGGTATCAAGGGCGTTCGCGCCACCCTGGAGTTCGGCCTTGATCTGCACCACCCTCTCTTTTTTCTCCAGCAGGACGTCGATTTCGCTCCCGGCGGCGCGGATCTTCTCCAGGTTGGCGTTGATCAACAGGGTGTGATCCCTGGCCAGGGCGTCGTCCACCTCCTGGACCGCCTGACGGACTCTGGCCAGGGACTCGGTTGCGGCGGCGGACTTTCTTTGCAGGCTGTCGGCGGCGCCCTGATGGGCGTTGCTCTCCTCCTGGAAGGCCTGGTTTTCGATTTGCGCGGCTTTTTGCATCTGGGCGATGGAGCGGGTGGCGGCTTCGTTTGCGCCGATGACCTCCTGATTGCCGACCCGCACCGCCTCCGAGGTCTGCTCGGCCAGGGCGATCATCTTGTCGGCATGCTTGCGGGCTGCCTCGTAGTTCCCTTCCCGCAGAGCGGTTTCCGCCTGGGTCTGTTCCTGGGCAATGCGCCGTTGACGGGCGGCATAGAGTTGGACCGGGTCCATCCCTTTTTCCGCGATCCCCTGGATGCGATCGGCCACCGAGGCGTTGAAATCCTTCCTCTGCTCGGCCAACTGCCGGGCGGCGTCCCGGTGGCGCATCTCTTCTGCGATCAGCTTGTCGATGTTCTGCCGATAGGCCGATTCGACCTTCTCCAGAATACGCCGCTGGGATTGCAGCCGCTCCTCGTCGATGCGGGTGGCATCCAGCCCCAGCCGTTTGGCGTTGTCGATGCGGGTTTGGTACTCCTTCTGCGACAGGGCCAATGCCTCGCTTTGGTAATGCCGGGCTGCAGCCAGTCTGGCGTTGGTCTCCTCGATCACGAAGGTATTGGTCGCCTGCAGCATGGCCTGCTGGGAGAATTTTCGGGCCTCGGCTTCCTGTTGCTCCTGTTCGCGCAGGAAGAGTGATTTTTTATGTTCCGTGGTTTGATAGGCGTCCGCTTCAGCCTGAAAACGGGCGCGGCGTCTTGCGAACTGTTCGTCCAGGGCGGTGGTGGTGGTCTCGAAGGCCGACGTGGCAGCATCGACCAGGGCTTTCCAGGATTTGGTCTCGTCATCCACCGCGTCCTTGAGTTTCCCTCGGTGCAGCACCAGGGCTTCGTTGTATTTGCCCAGTTGCAAGTCGGCGGCGCCAATGGCGTCCACCAGACCCTTTTTCGCCGCTGCTACCGGACCGGAGATGGCAATCGAGAACTGCTTGAAGCTGTCCGCCAGGGTGACGACCTTGCCGGTGGCAGAACCGGCATCATTGGTCATGGCCCGGAACAGGGAGACGATCTGCTCCTTGGTTTGCGGGTCGGCGTGGATGCTGTCCATCGACTCTCCCAGTGCCTCCAAGGAGAGTCCGGCTTTTTTGGCCTCCTGCATCGTCTTGTTGATGGAGGCGGCTACCTCCTCGTGAGTGCGGCGCAGCTCGCTGCCGGTGACCTTGTTCTTCTCCAGGGTGCCATTCAGGCGGTCGATCTGCTGCCAGTTCTTCTGGGCAGGCGACTGGGAGCCGCCCGTGGCGCCATAACGTTTCGCCATGCTCTCCTGGAAAGCGTCCAGCTCCTTGCGGGTCTCCCGCAGGGCTTTGGCCTGGGTCTCCAGTTGCGAGGCCAGATCAAAACGGTCCCGGATTTTGAGCTGACCGATGAAGCGGTCAAGCTTCCCGGCGTTGTCTTGGGCGGCATCACCCACCTTGGCCATGATGCGTCCCTGGACGTCAAGCGACAGATTGGCCTCCGGAAGCAGGCTGGCCAGTTTCTCTTCGGCTTCGATATGCTCCTTGCTGCCTGCCTTGGTGCTCTCCAGGGTCTGTTTCAGCTCCACCAGGGTCTTGATTTTTTCTTGGGCCGCTTCCCGGTTCTTGCGCA
>JADFWP010000148.1:868-2855 GCA_015234115.1 Magnetococcales bacterium | reverse complement strand
AGAGAGCAGTCAGATGGCCTTCGATTTTGGGTGAAAATTTTTGGGGAAAGTCCTGACCCCTGGCAGATGATGCCACGAAGTTCAAATACGTCGTCCTGGACACCAACACCGCCGGATACATCCAGACGAAAGTGTATGAAACCTGGGACGCGACGGCCCACACCGGCACCAACATTGCCTACAACTCCAACTCGCCCTCCGCGAGTCAACAGTTTTCCACCACCCTTGCCGGGACGGTCCACGTTTTTGCGAGCGCCCGGTTTCTGCTGCTTGCCAGCCTGTACAACGGCGTATGGGGTAGTTCCACCGCCACCGGGCCGTCGGGCTGCCTGGAGCGAACCCGCGTTTGCCCCTGGGACACGGTGGCGGCAGGTTGGCCGCCGTTTGCGTTTGCCAACCTCGGCAATATGGCGACCGACGGCTCCGGATCCTATCCGCCCCGGCTTATGTCGCGAGCCCTGGCGACGATCACCGGGACCAACAGCGCCTGGACCAGCTACGCCGGATTCCTCGGCACGGTCAGCACCATGATGTCCTCTTTCAACGCCGTGGATCAGAAGGTGCCGGACGATGTCGGGGGATCGGCGATTCCGTTCTTTCCGATCACCTGGATGAACAGCACATACATGCCAGCCCCTTACGGGGAAGTCTCCTCGCTCTGCGACATCTGGGCCTTGCCCCAGGGAGTGGCCGCCAATCTCGATCCGATCCAGAAAGGCGGGCTGGACTATCTCTGCCTTCAGGCATCCGGCACCACAAAAATGTTCGCCGTGAGAAAAGGATGAGACCATGACCGTCGCATTCCAGGTTCCGAATCCTCCACAGGTCGGTCTGGGCGGGTTCAACAGCACCCGGCAACGGGCCGGACTCCAGCTCCAGATGATGCAGCCGTCTTTCCAGTTGGGCAGCAGACCGTCTGGTGTGGCGGGTTTCAATGCCGGTGCCTGTCCATCGGCCCAGTCCGTCGTTTCCCAACCTCCCCGACAGCGTTGGAGTGCCTGAAAGATGCTTGTATTCGCGGATCGCGTGAAGGAGTCCGCCTCGGTTGCAGGTGGCGGGCCGTACACTCTGACCGGTGCCATCGTCGGCTTCCAGGGGTTCGTGGCCGCCCTGGGCGACGGCGCCAAGTGCGCCTATTGCGCGGAAAGCGGTGCCGCGTGGGAGGTCGGGGAAGGCACGCTCGATGCCGCAGCCGGAACGCTCTCACGGGACCGGATTCTTTCCTCGTCCAACCTGGGGACGGCTGTTTCGTGGCCTGCCGGAACCGTGGCCCTGTTTTGCGTCGCCCCGGCCTCGGTCATTCAAAGGCTTGCCAACAACGGGGTGATCGTCAGCACGGATGGTCCGCTCCAGGTGATGACCGGGACCGCGCGTTGGTATCCGCCCCAGGCGGTTGCGTTCGGCTCGATGGAGGCATGGGTCGGCACAACTCCTGCCGGAAGTGCCATCCAGTTCACCCTTCGCAAGAATGGCACCTCCACGGCCACCGGCAGCATCGCCGCCGGGAGTCAACGCATGGTTGCCACGCCCATTACCCTGGCGCTGACCCCCTTGGACTGGCTAACCCTGGATGTCACTCAGGTTGGATCATCGGTTGTCGGCATGCCCCGATTGACAGTCTCGGTGATCAGCCCCACCGCCCGTTTCACCTCACCCCGTACCACCCCTGGGGATCGCTCCTGGATTTTCCCCATGATGGCCAGGTCCGCCGCCGAAGAGGCCATCGGTGACCTGTCTGCATCGTCCTGGCTTGATGCCGGGGCAGTTGGTGGAGGTCCACGACGCTCTGATGGGCCGCTCCTGGCGCGGAAAAGTGACAAGCGTGAGTCATTCAGCCCAGGGCAACAAATTGACCACCTCTTTGGAGTTGCTGCGTCATGTCGAGTCCTCTGTCTGATTTGCGCGAGATGCTGGCCGGGCGGTCTGCTGTGGCTGGCCGGGTGGTCTCTGTGGCCAATGGTTCGGCGCGGGTGGCCACGGCCCAGGG
>JADFWP010000148.1:0-858 GCA_015234115.1 Magnetococcales bacterium | reverse complement strand
CTGGCCGGGTGGTCTCTGTGGCCAATGGTTCGGCGCGGGTGGCCACGGCCCAGGGGGTGGTCGAAGTGGCGTTGGATGGAGGCGGCCACGTCGGAGACCGGGTTAGCGTGCGGGATGGGCGCGCGGTGCGGGTGCAGGAGGCTGTGGAGGTGCCGGTGTTTTTGGTCTGATGCCTGCCATGCGCGGCGATGAGTTTTCCCAGGCGATGACGTCCTGGAACCGCTCGCCTCCCATGTTAATGCCCGCCGCGAACACGTCCTGGAACTGCTCGCCTCCCACATCGATGCCCGGCGCGAACGAGGCAGGGCCGTCATCGATGCGGGTGAGGCGTTGCAGGAGGTCAGCGTTTCGGTGTTGTTCGATGCTGCGCTCTTGCCCGGCCATCTCATTGAGGTGCGCGATGCTGCCATGGGTGCTTTTTGGCGTGGCAAGGTGAAATCGGTTCGGCATTCTGTCGGCGACGTTCCAACCACATCCATTGATCTGGTGCGCCATGTCGCTGCTCGATGATTTGCAAGCAATTCTTGTTCGAGAGCCGCAGGTTTCCGGGCGGGTGGTCTCTGTTACGGATGGTGTGGCCAGGGTGGCGACCAGCCGTGGAGCGGTCGAGGCTGCGGCGTCGGATGGTCTGGCTGTGGGCGATCTGGCGGTGGTCCGGGAGCGCAGAGCAGTGCGGATGCATCGAGGTCTGGAGCGGGTGCTTTATGTCTGATGCAGGGCGCAAAGGACTCCGAATCAGGCCGCGAATTCAGATGAAGGAACTCAAGCGGCCTGATGTGAGAATCCAATTTTCTCTTGTCAAAGAGTAACTATTCAGCACCCCCGTTGCCACCGTATGACGGCGTAGGGCATCGGTCA
>JADFWP010000147.1 GCA_015234115.1 Magnetococcales bacterium | reverse complement strand
TGATGCGGCTTGCCGACCATCGTGATCAACTGTTTCACCCGCTCCTTGGCGAAGGTGAAGATGGCCTTGTACGGCAGCGTGTTCGCCATCCCTTCGGTCAAGGCCCGGCCAACGGCGATCTCTGCCATGCGGAGGTGACCCAGTTGCGCAGCATCGAGGGTGTCGCGGAAATGATCCGGGGTGTTCTTCGGCTCCAGGCCGAACAGCTCCCGATTGACCATGGCCGAGAGGGAGAGGAAATACATTTCCGCATTTCTGCTGCCCTGGCCCTTGGCATACCCGATGAACTCCTTGATGACATCGGTTTCCTCACGGCGGGTCTGTTTGCCGATGGATCGGGCCTGTTGCCATTCGAGCTGGGCATGGCGTTCGGCCTGGCGGGCTTTGCGGAGTGTCTCCTTGGCAGACTGAAGCACCTGGTTGATTCCGTGTTCTTCCAATGCAGAGAACGCCCGCATGATCGTAATCGACCGCTGAACGGCTACCGGTGATTTCAGGACCGCCGACAACATGTTGGCCCCAGTGCGGTAGAAACCAAGCGGGTTATCTCTGTTGGCTTTCGCGGACAGATTTGAAGTCACATTTTGTGATTTCAAAAAGGCCGTCTCCTCGTCGGTCAATCGGAAAGCAAAATCTTCCGGGAACCGCTCCGGGTTCCGCTTGACGGCCTGGGTGATGGCGCGTGGCTCCACTTCGTAGATGACCGCCAGATCCTGTCCAAGCATGAACGGCTCACGGTCAGGCAGGGAAAGGATGGAATGCTGGATCGTGGTGATGCTGACTTCTTGCATGCTCATGATTCTTGTCTCCGACAAAAGGTGGCGAAAAAAAAGCGCCCGGTATGGGACGCTTTGTAATGGCTGATCGTGTGGCGATGCCTTAGTTATGGGTACTTGCGGAACCCGAACACCCGCACTGCGAACTCCTCCAGTCCGGTCAGGTCGTCCCGGATCTGCAACAGCAGTCGATCCTTGGTGCCGCGCCCGATGCGCAATCCGTCCGGGCCCAGGATCGCGCCCAGATCCATGTAGGCGAGTTGGGCATCGCTCGTCCCGGACCAGTTGGTCAATTGCCCGATATCGGCGCCGCCACCGTTCAAATTGATGCCGCCGGTCTGGGCCAGCAGCAGCCCTGCCGTGGTGGCGTTCTTTACGAGGTAGGTGACATCTCCGTCCTGCTCTGCGAGCAGGTTGATGCCGTTGGTGAGCGTCAGGGCGCCCATGCGGTTGAGCGCGACGGAGGCATCCGAAAACAGAAACGAGACGGCCAGGATGTGAATGTCGTATTCCTGCGCCGCCTCGATATAGGCTGTCTGGGGCGTCACCGCCCCATTCACGTTGTGCCTGACCACGCCGGACTCGAAGCCAGCAGAGCCGAGCAGTCCGTTCAAGAATTTGGTTTTGTTGGCCGTTCCCACAGCCGGACATGGGGCGATGGTCTGGCAGGTGTGCAGCGCGCCGTCCGCGCTGACCCTGCCCGTGCTACCGGTGCCCGGATCGGTGATGTGCGTTTGCACCGGCATGGATCAATACTCCCCCTTGATGGCGTCATGCTCGTAGAACTGAACGCCCGCCGAGACATCCCCGCCTGCGGAGACCACTTCGGCGGAAAGGGTCCATTTCTGGCTTTTTCCGAGGATCAGCGTCTCCTGGAAATCAAACACGCATGGCCGGTTCGCTCCGGAGAGGCCGGTCATCACCACGCTGCCGCCCGACACCGCTATGGCATTGCTTCCTTTGAACAAGGTGCCGGAGTAGGTGTTGCCGGAGCCGCGTTTCATGTTCTGCGGAGTCAGCGCCGTGCCACTGGTCGTGACGGCACCACCGGATTCCGACAGAATCAGCCGCCATTTGACGTCAGCAGTGGATTGCATGGTGATGAGGCGGGTGTGGGTCATGGCCGAGGTGGCCGACCCCTTCAACTCCAGGATGCCGCGCTGCGCACCCGAGGTGAGGGCCATGAAATCGGTGTCGGCGATGTAGGCAGTGCCGTCTTCCGCCGCCGCATAGTGAAAGGAACTGGCGATGGAGCGGGTCTTGAGTTGCCCTTCTTCGTTGACATCCGCCGCCATGCCGGAACGTGGATCGTTGATCTGCATCGTTTCGCTCCCGTGTAAAATTTCAGTGCGTCTGCTCCCCGGTGATCAGGGAGAGGTGGGCATTCGTTTTCTGCTGTTCGGCCAGGATGCGCTGCAAAAGCTCGCTCACCTGGGCATCATGGACCATCAGTTCCTGATTGCGCGGGCCTGCCAGGTTCAAGGGGTAGGTCCACCCATCCGCGCCCAGGGCCACCCCGAGGTTGACCAGCATCATCTCCTCGGCGATCAGCTTCACCCAGGCCGAGACTTCAGCGCCTATGCGCTTCCAAGCCGTCCCATCGGTCTGGAAATAGAGGCTCCCCACCGGGAACGATGAGGTATCGAAACTCCTCGGATCTTCGGCACCGGCAAAGACGCCAACCTTGTCCGAAAGCGAAAGGCTGCGGACGCGAAACGAAGTGGAAAAATCGCTCATCCATATCTCCAAAACGGCAACGGGAGACCCGAAGGCCTCCCGTTGCCGCAACCCAGATGAAGAAGGAACCGTTACGCCACCCGGCGCAGCACCTCGCGGGTCATGGTGACGTCCACGGCGTCGGTGGAGGTCATGAGCAGACGCATGGTGCGGACGTTCAGCGCGCCGGAGGTCTCCACGTCCATCTCGATGGAGAATCCGTCGATGGGATTGCCCAGCTCCAGAATCGCCGACTCGGTGAAGTCCGCTTCGGTCGCGGCCACGCCGACATCGGCATTGTGGGCAGCCAGCACCCGGCTGACGTAGACATTGCCCGGATTGGCCACCTCGCGGACGTGGATGATCCATTCAGCGGCCAGTTCCTGTTCCATGAGAATGGAGTCGGCCACCACCTGGGTGGTGACATTGGCAACCTTCTCCTCTTTCTTGGCCGCCCCGAGCAGATCATCCAGGGCGCTGACGGCGGTCTCCAGACTGGTGCCCTGGCCCACGACCTTGGTGGTGGTGTAGGCCGGGGCTTCGTTGCCCTTGGCC
>JADFWP010000146.1 GCA_015234115.1 Magnetococcales bacterium | reverse complement strand
CTGACCGATGCCCTACGCCGTCATACGGTGGCAACGGGGGTGCTGAATAGTTACCTTTGTTTTTCAATTGGTTGTCCGTTCCCAAGTTTTTCGGGAACGGCTGGGAACGGGAACGCTAGTCTGTTGTTTTCGTTATGAAAAGACGTTCCCAAAAAAAGCCGTTCCCACGGGAACGCGGGAATGGCCCTTTTTGGGAACGGTTTGGGAACGCCTTTACCGTTCCCAAGATTTTCGGGAACGGTTGGGAACGGTAAAGGAAAGTATCCTTGTTTTTCAATAAATTGTCCGTTCCCAAGATTTTTGGGAATGCTTGGGAACGCGGGAAGCGCCCATTTTGGGAGCGGTCTGGGAACGATCATGATGAGAACGATTCTTATCTCTATGGTGTCCATGACAGCCTCCTGACTCACGGTTCATCCAATGGACTGGCTCCGATTTGAAACCGTCCAACACCCAATGCGAACTCTCCGTTGGGTACGTCGAGCCATTTTTTCAGTTTGCTGTCCCCGGCCATGCACAAGACGATCTGCCCCGAACCCAGAAGGGTTTCCGCCATTTCCAGGAGACGACTCCGGGTCATGTTGGCCAGGGCATCCGGCAATTCCGAACGTCGTTCGTACAGCCCGCTGCCACCGGTCCGGGTGAAGGGTTGACCATTGGCAGCACCTTTGGCGATAGCCGTTTCCAGAGCGACGAGCATGCCTTCCCGTCCGCCAGACAGGTGGTGCAGACTGGTCGTCCGATCCATCAACAGGCCGGAAAGCGAATCGCGCACGAAGACGCGAACGGTTTTGTCCGTCGGCCAGTTGCTTTTGACGATGGCCCCCAGAAACACCGAGTCCCGTTCGAAACGCAGGCCGAGTTGCTGGCAGATTTTTTTTGCCTCATCGTCTTCCGGGGTCCACAGGGCGTAGCTCCAACGCCCACTGTCCACGAGAGCCGTTGTTCCGCGAATGGCGTCACGGGCATCCTGGGCCGTCAGGATCGGGCGATTGCCTGTCTTGCGGAAATGATGGGTTGCCAGCACGGTGGCGCCCGTTTCCGCCGCGATGCGGCCCAGAGCCGCGAAGAACATGTTTCCCACTGCCGGGTCCGCGTTCACATCCGCGCCGACGAAACTTTGCAACGGGTCGAGTACCAACAGGCGCAGGTTGGGAATCATCGCCAATTCCTGTCGCAGATCATCGAACTCCCTGGTCAGGACTGGGCCGTCCCTTCCTGCACTCACCAGCGAGGCTGGTCCTCCGGCATTGGGAAGAGGCAGTACGATCAACCGGGAGTGTTGGGTCAATTGTGGCGCGAGGCCGTGCAATCTGCGGTGGACCTCGGCTTTGTCATCCTCGGCAGTCAGCATGACGGCGGTTCCGGTTTCCGGTTCGAAAATTCCCCCCAAAGCGGAAGGCGGGAATTTCCCAGGCATCACGGAGGCCGTTTTTACCGCCAGATCCAGAAGAAGCATGCTTTTCCCGGCGCCACCGATGGCGGCCACCATGCCCGGCACGGCAAGCGGGAGTACATCGCGCACAAGCCAACGTCTCTCTGGTGGAGGGCCAAGATAACGATCATAGGTCCAGGCCAGCAGATTGAATCTGGAAGGATCCCTGCGCCGGATCTCTTGACGTTCGGCGGCGGCCAGAAAGGCCGGAATGTTTATTCCCTCGGCCACGGCGTCGGCGGCGTCCCATTTTTCCGGTTTGTCGTCGGGTGGACTGAGGATCGCCACCGAGCGGCATCCGGTCTGCTGACAGGCGTTGGCCATGGCGACTGCGTGATTCCAGCCCGGCGCATCCTTGTCCGGCCAGATCAGCACCTCCTTGCCCGCGAGCGGCGACCAGTCAGTCTTGTCCACCGGTGCGTTGGCGCCGTGCATGGCGGTGGAAGCCACGATGCCGAGACTCTGCAACGCTTGCGCACATTTCTCGCCTTCGACCAGGATGACCATGGAAGAGGCCAGCACTGCCGGAAGATTGAAAAGTGGTCGTGGATCGGGAGCCTGCCAACGGCGGGCGCATGCGTCCCATGGCCGGAACTCCTTGCCGGAAGGCGGATCGTAACGATAGACGCAGGCCACCAGGTTGCCGTCGCGGTCGTGGTAGTCCCATTTGCCGGTATGGAAGCCCAGTTCGTCAACGGGAGGGGACTTCCGGTTTGGCCTGTTCCGGGAAGTGGTCGGCATTTCTCCCAACCACACCGAGATCTCCTGCAAAATGTTGGAAAAATCGCGCTTCGTCTCCCATCCTCGCGTGGCCGCCCACAGGTCGATGATGTCACCGCCCTGGCCGGTGGCGTGGTCGAACCACATTCCGGCCTTGGGTCCGATCAGCTCCAGCACCATGCTGTCGCCGGACTGGCCAGCCACATCGCCGACATAAAATTTGCCGTAGCGGATCTTTCCGGCGGGCAGCAGGTAGGCCAGAACACCTTCGATATTGTCCAACAGGCGCGCCTTGATTCGCTCCACATCGAATCCGTTCTCCTGGCTGGTGGAAAAACGGGTTCTGGCGTCGTTGAAATCGAACCACGCATCCGGGTTCAGCATGGCAACCTCCAACAGCGATCTTGCCAGTTGCAAAAGCGGCATTCGTAGTGGCTGGGATCGCGGGTGATGCGCGGCAGCAGGTCATGGGCATCGGTGGCCTGCAGCACGCGCACCGCCCGGTCGGTCATGCGCTGGGCCAGGGCGGCATCAAAAGGCACCAGCTCGAAATGCAGCTCGGCGGTGTCTTTGTTGATGGCGGTGAACAGCGCCGGGTTTGTGGCAATGCCCGGAATGGATGTCTCCATGTAGGCCTGATAGGTGGCGATCTGGGCGGCATAGACCGGTTTGGAGATGCTCACGCCGCGCTTGACCGTGTCGTTCCAGGACTTGTTGTTGAGGGATTTGCACTCCCACAGGGCCGGGTAGTTCATGGGCACCTCCAGAGGGCCACCGGCCAGAATTCCGTCCACATGCCCCCGGATGCGCCCCTTGGCCACGGAAAAGCCAAACTGCCCGCCATCCTGCTTGCGGGTCACCAGATCGAAACCGGCAGCCCTCAGCCAGCGAATGGCCATCTCCTCGAAAAGATGTCCGGCGGCAAAGATCCGCAGGGTCTTGCCTGAAAAGCCGCGACTG
>JADFWP010000145.1 GCA_015234115.1 Magnetococcales bacterium | reverse complement strand
ACCCCGACGCCTGCAACCCCGACGTGGCCCGGAACCCCGACGTCCGCAACCCCGACGTGGCCAGGAACCCCGACGTCCGCAACCCCGATGTGGCCCGGAACCCCGACGTCCGCAACCCCGACGTCCGCCACCTCAATGCGAACCATCGGGGTGCGAACCTGGGTGCAAACCATCAAGGTGCGGATAGTTGGTTCGATTTCAATGACGCCACAGCCCAATTCTCATCCCACAGAGATGGCAAATATGATGCCGACCGGATCAAAGCTCTCCTGTTGGAGCGTATCGAAAGCGTCCTGTTCCACCTGCTGCCCGCCGGGAAGGTTCGCTATGGCAAATTCTATGTCGGCGATATCGATGGAAATCCCGGTGACAGCATGGTGCTTGAACTGACCGGATCCAAGGCAGGATTGTGGTTCGACCATGCTACCGGCCAGGGTGGTGACATCATCGATTTGTGGGCGGCAATACGCCGCTTGGACATAAGACGTGATTTTTCAATCATTTTACAAGACATTTCCGCATGGCTGGGCGAGTCTCCCGCCACACTCCGGTTCAAATCAGACCGGAAGATCCCACATGTGGATGAACTCGGCCCCCACACCGGCCAGTGGGATTACCACGATCCGAACGGCAATCTGCTGGTGCGGGTGTTCCGCTACGACCCGCCTTCCGGCAAGGAGTTTCGGCCCTGGGATGTGCGGGCCCGTCGCTGGCAGGCGCCGACCCCGCGTCCGCTTTACGATCTGCCCGGCATCCTTGCCAACCGACAGGTGGTGCTGGTGGAAGGTGAAAAGTGCGCCGAGGCGTTGCAGCAGCTCGGCATCGTCGCATCCACCGCCATGCACGGCGCCAATGCGCCGGTGGACAAAACCGACTGGTCACCGCTCGTGGGCAAGGAGGTGCTGATCTGGCCGGACAAGGACGCACCGGGCTGGGATCACGCGGTCGCCATGGCCACGGCCTGTCAGCAGGCCAGATGCCGCTCGGTGGTCATTCTCATTCCGCCCGATGACAGACCGGAAAAATGGGATGCCGCCGACGCCGTGGCCGAAGGGATGGACATCCCAGCCTTTCTGTCCAGCGCCGAACGCCGGATGCTGCATGGTCAGACCTCTCGCGACGTCTCCTGGCCAGAGCCGATGCCCATCACCAATTTCCAGGAGGAGCCACGACCCTATCCTCTGGAGGCGCTGCCGGAGGTGCTGCGTCATACCGCAGACGAGGTGGCCCGCTTCGTCAAGGTGCCGGTCGCCTCTCCGGCGGTGATCGGCCTGTCGGTGGCAGCCCTGGCCATCGGGAAGAAGGCGCGCATCCAGGAGCGGCCCGGACTGTACCACCATCCGGCGATGTTTCATTCCCTGATTGCCGCCAGTGGCGAACGCAAAAGCCCGCCATTCAAGATCATGACCCGGCCTCTGGAGGTCTGGATCGAAGGCGCCTTGGACGCCTATTACCAGCGGGTCGCCGAGGCCACCACCAACAACCAGGTGCTGGACACCGTGCTGCAGGCCCTGAAGAAACAGGCCACCCGGCCCAACATGACGGAAGAGGAGCAGCAGGCTTTTATCCGGCAGATGGCCAAGGAGGAGTGCAAACGGATCACCGTGCCGCCGCATCCGCGCATGTTCACCTCGGACGCCACCGAAGAGCGGCTGTTCCAGCGGATGCACATCCGTGGTGGCGAATACGCGGTGCTGTCTGGCGAGGGGCGTCCGGTTTTCGATGCCATCATGGGCAAATACTCCGGCAAGGAGCGCACCGGCGACGCCATCTATCTGGCCGGAATCTCAGGAGACACCATCACCCGTGACCGGGTGGGCAACGAGAACGGGCCGGAAGACCGCATGATCATCAATCCCTGCCTGAACGTCTGCGTCATGGTCCAGCCGGACAAATACCTGGAGGCGGCGCGCCATCCTTCTTTGCGGGCCTCCGGCGCACTGGCGCGCATCTGGCCGGTCTGGCTGCCATCTCTGGTTGGCACCCGGCTGGAGGAGATGAACGAATTCGGCCTCAACGAATTTCTCATCCAGCCCTATGAGGAGATCATTCTGGGGCTTCTGAACACCAAAATGCCGGAAAAAGAGG
The DNA here is from genome assembly GCA_015234115.1 of Magnetococcales bacterium. Classification (GTDB taxonomy): domain Bacteria; phylum Pseudomonadota; class Magnetococcia; order Magnetococcales; family Magnetaquicoccaceae; genus Magnetaquiglobus. The sequence continues at coordinate 1,072 of JADFWP010000145.1, read as the reverse complement.
GCAAGCCGACCTGCCATCTGGTGAAACTCTCGCCCGAAGCCAGGGAATCCCGGCGGCAGTGGCACAACGTCGTGGAGATGCAGATGGCCGAAGGGTGCGACCTGGAGGATGTCCGGGATATCGCCAGCAAGGCGGTGTCGGCCACGGTCAAGGCCGCCATGGTATTGCACCTCATGGATCATCCCCATCTGCTCGCGGAAGAGGAATCGGAGTTGGATCTGGCGACCTGGGAGCGGGCAAAAATGCTTGGAGAATATCATCTTGCCGAGGCGGTCCGGGTGCAACGGATGGCCGAAGGGGATGCGATGGAAGCCGCCGCTTTGAGGGTACTTCGCTGGGCGCTGGACACGAACAACATGGAATTTACCCTGCGCACTCTGTCCCGAACCGGCCCTCGGCCACGGATGCAGGCCAAAGAGGCGGAAGCGGTTCTGGAGTTCATGATCGACATGTATTGGGCGCGGAGTCTGCCGTCTGGATCCGGGCAGCGTGCGGTGAAGTTTGCCATCAATCCCAATTGTCGCCATGTCGCCATTGTCGCCAGGGCTAAGGGTGGAATGTGAAAAATGGGTTTTTGGTAAAAAGGGGTGGCGACATGGCGACAGTGGCGACAGGTGGCGACAATGGCGACAGAGGGTGGAAAGGGTAAATCAATTTGTAAAAAAGAAGGAGAAGAAGAAATCAATAGATAGATTCCTTCTAAAGAGGATCTTATTCCTATAGTGGATTAATAAAACATGAGGAATTCAATAACGGTCGGACGGGTGACGGCGTCGTTCTTGGCGGGACACCGCCGTCACCCTGACCAAATCAACCAACAGGAGGAATGACATGGCTGCAAGCAGTTTGCCCCACAAGGGCATGGTCGGGGAAGGCTCAATCCTTGCCCTGGATCTCGGAACGAAAATGGGTTGGGCCCTGCGGCAGGCGGATGGCACCATCACCAGCGGCACGGTGGAGTTCCGTCCTGGCCGGTTCGAAGGCGGCGGGATGGCCTTCGTCCGGTTCAAAAAATGGCTCGACGAGGTAGCCCGCTTCGCCGGTCCCATCACCAGTCTGTTTTTTGAAGAGG
>JADFWP010000144.1 GCA_015234115.1 Magnetococcales bacterium | reverse complement strand
ATTCGTACCATTGACTGCCGGTTGTTGCTGGCCAGTCCGAATGTATCCGAAAACATCCTGGCCATCCTGTGTCAGTTGTACGACAGCCGGCAGGCCAGGCATGAAATTCTTTACCGGATCAGTCAGTTGACCGGAAAGGCCCGACAGGATGCCCTGACCAGACTGTTCCTGATCTCCCGTCTGCGCGGGCTGGAGGTCGATCTTCAGGAGGAGGCCCATAAGATGGCGCTTGAATTCAATCTGATGGAAAACGATGTCTTTCGTCCGCTCATCTTGAGATATCAAGCCGAAAGTCGGCAGGAGGGACGGCAGGAGGGACGGCAGGAGGGACGGCAGGAGGGACGGCAGGAGGGCGAACAGTTCGGCAAGCAGAAAGGCAAAGCCGATAGCCTGCTGCAACTGCTGCAAGTCCGTTTTGGTCCCATACCGGAACCGGTGCGGGACCGGGTGGAATCGGCCTCTCTGGAAGAACTGACCGCGTGGCTGGATCGAATCTTCGCGGCCGACTCCCTGCCGCAGGTGTTTCAGGAAGCCTGAATACGCCACTATGGCAAAGCGATCCCTTTAAACCGTGGCCCCCTTTCGAGGCGAAGACACGTTCCAGAATGGATGGGGCAGCAATCCGCCTCCCCCCTACAGATCCAGTCCCTTTTTCTTGATCAGTCGGACATTGTTGGCCCGATAGGTCTCGTTGCGCCCCGGATAGACCTCAAACTCGATATGATCCCCCGGCCCCGGCACATGCTCGGGATCCACCAGTTCCGACACATGAATGTAAACGCTGTTGCGCTTGCACTTGGCGAAACCATACCCTTTTTCCGGGAAATAGACCGTCACCACCGCGTGCTCGATGGCGCCCACCACCAACTGCTCGGCAACATCCACCACGGAAGAACCGACATCCCCCTGCCGCACCACCTGCAAGGCGATCAACCCCTCGCTTTCGGAACCCGAACCGGCGGTGAACTCCACCAGATCATCCAACTGCATCCCCTCATACTGCACCTCCTGGGGCAGCACGAAAAAGCGCAATGGCCGGGCATCCTGATCGCGAATGGTGACAAATCCACTGCCATCTTCCAGACAGGACTCGATCCGCCCCTGCAAACGACAGCCCAGCACCAGCACCGAACACGCCTGGGGACGCCCCTCCTTGCCCGGCTTGATGACAAACTGGACATGATCGTTTTCAAATACCGGCGCCTGATGAATCACGTAAGTCATATGGAAATAGATTTCCTGGTACTCGTGATTATCCGAATAGTATTGAATAAATCCAAATCCCCGCTCCTTTTTGAAAGCGGACACCTTGCCAAAATAGGTACGTCCCTGAGCCGGTTCCTCTTCGGGTTGACCTCGGGGCGGTTCGATGGGCGACGAGGTAATGTACTCTCCCGGATTGGCCTGCCAGTGGATGGCAAAGCGCTTGACCGGCAGCGAGACGCCGTTCATGCGGAAAGGCGGCATTTCCTGAAGATACTCGGCGAACGACCGCTCTGCCATCTCCCCGGCCACGGACTGGATGGGAAACTCCTGCGCCACCAGAGGATCCGGATGATGCAACAGAATGGCATGTCCTCTGGCCTGCTCGCACAACAGTCGGGCCATGTCGCACGCGATGCCCAGATAGTCGATCCGCTTGCCATCGCTGCCATACAGGGCGCAGGACTCGCCCGTGGCAATGCCCACGCCACAGGAAAGCCCGTGCGCCGGATAACGCCGCCGTTCCTGGAGATACTCCTGCAAATCGATGGCCGTCTGAACCGCATCGCCGGGATGACGGAATACGCACATCACCCCGGAGTTCAAACATTTGACGAACTTGCCGTTGTACCTGTCCGCCAGTTCGATGACCGATGTGTAGAATCCGCCATAAAGGGCGGCCCATTCGATCACGGGTCGCCCTTCTTTGTATTGATCGGCGTTATGGATCCTGGCGCACAGAAAGCTCTTGACAACCGGTTCCAGTTCGGTTTCCCGCATGTGACTCATGTACGACGCGCCTTGAGAATGATCACAGGTTCCATGGGGACATCGCCATGCCCCCGATTGTTGCCGGTCTTGACGCCGGCGATCTTGTCCACGGTCTCCATGCCCGAGGTGACCCGCCCGAAGACCGCATAACCGAAATCACGCTTGCCGTGATTGAGGAAGGTATTGTCCGCGAGATTGATGAAAAATTGCGATGTGGCGCTGTCCACGACCTGGGTGCGCGCCATGGCGATGGTGCCCCGCGCATTGAGCAGGCCATTGTCCGCCTCGTTCTTGATCGGGGACTGATTGGCCTTTTCCCGCATGTCCGGGGTCATGCCTCCCCCCTGAATCATGAAGCCCGGAATGACCCGATGAAAAATCAGCCCGTCATAGAACCCGGAATCCACATAATTCAGGAAATTCTTGACAGTGATGGGCGCTTTGGCCTCGTCGAGTTCCAAGACGATATCGCCGTGATTCGTGGTCAGGGTCACCATGGAAAGGGCTCCGGTTCCGGGTTTGGGTTTGGTTGGGGTCTCGGCCGCACGCAGCGTCCCGACCAACAGGGTGGTGCAAAGCAGGAGAGTGTAGAAAATTCGGCGGGTCATGGTCAATGGATCCTTCCAGGTCACAGGCTTGGGGGATGAAAGATTTTTTCATGGCGCCTAATGAAAACCGCAAACCGCTCCAAACGCAAGGCCCAAACAACAAACCAAAACGAAACGTTGCGAATCGTCACGGAAAATTTTATACTCCACTCGGCCTCATGGGTTCCCCATCAACACGCACGAGGAATGAAACTTTGGACACGGCTCTCCACGACAGCTTCACGCGCCCTGGAGTACCCGGTTGAGCACGCCATCCCTCCCTCCCGTCGCAGCCACGGATTCCCATTACCGGGCCATCGCGGCCATTCAATCCCATACCACCTACCTCTGGCAATCCCTGGCGTCCCTTGCATCCACCAACCAGACCCAATGCACCTGTCCGATCCGGCAAAGCACCTATCAAAAAATTCATCCGGACCTCATGGCGTTATGCAAGGAAGGATTCTTTGAATTCAATCTGCTCCACAGCACCTCGGCAACCCAGGGCGGGGTTACCCGGTTGGAAATCTCCGCCGTCTCGGACTCCTTCAAAAAGATCCTCCGGGAGTCGCTGGGGGATGTGGTCGTCACCCCGCCCAGGTCAACTGCGAACTCCA
>JADFWP010000143.1 GCA_015234115.1 Magnetococcales bacterium | reverse complement strand
GCGACAGGTGGCGACAATGGCGACAGAGGGTGGAAAGGGTAAATCAATTTGTAAAAAAGAAGGAGAAGAAGAAATCAATAGATAGATTCCTTCTAAAGAGGTTCTTATTCCTATAGTGGATTAATAAAACATGAAGAATTCAATAACGGTCGGACGGGTGGCGGCGTCTATCTTGGCGGATCCCGCCGCCACCCTGACCACACAACGCCCACAGGAGGTTGAAATGGCTGAAAGGACTTTGCACCAAAACAGCCTGGATGGAAACGGTTCCATCCTCGCTCTGGATCTTGGAAGCAAAATGGGTTGGGCCCTGCGGCAGGCGGACGGCACCATCACCAGTGGCACGGTGGAATTCCGTCCTGGCCGGTTCGAAGGGGGCGGAATGGCATTCGTCCGGTTCAAAAAATGGCTCGACGAGGTGGTCCGCTTCGCCGGTCCCATCGCCAGCCTGTTTTTTGAGGAGGTCAGAGCGCATGCAGGGGTGACGGCAAGTCACGTTTATGGCGGGTTTTTGGCCCATCTCACCGCTTGGAGCGAGGAGGCGGAAATTCCCTACCAGGGCGTGCCGGTTGGCACCATCAAACGTCATGCCACTGGCAAGGGCAACGCCAGCAAGGAAGAGGTCATCGAGGCGATGCGTCGCAGAGGACACAACCCGGCTGATGACAACGCCGCCGATGCCCTGGCCATCCTGCACTGGGCACTCGACGAGGAGGTGACGAAATGATCGGCGCACCACAACCCCCTCGCTCCTGTCTTGCCCGCTTCATCCCGGATCGGATGGACGTGGAGCAGCAGAAACGCACCGGCTGGCGCGATCACGGCATCCTGGTGGTCGCCACGAACGATCCCCGTCTCGGCTGGCCGGAACGAGAGATGATCAACCATCTGGCGAGCAAGCTTTTTGGCCAGAAAGCGGCAAAGGAGGCGTCCCATGGTTGAGAAATGGACACCCAAGATGGTCACCGAGCGACTGGAGGAAGCGGCCAGCACACTGCGGCGTCTGCCTCCGGTGGGCCCGAAAGGCTTATATTCGTTTTGGCCGGACATCATTCACGACGCCATGGAGGCATACGGTTGGAACCAAGCACTGCTGCGCCTCGGTCCACCACCGGCTGAGGCTATCACCAGGATGGATGAAACCCTGCAATGGCTCAGGTGGCTGGAGTCCAAGCAGGTACGCCTGGTCTGGCTTCGTGCGGAACGGACGCCGTGGAAAGAGATCATGAGGGCGCTCGGAGTCGGCAGGACGACGGCCTGGACCTTGTGGATGGCAAGCCTGATGCAGATCGCTTCGCACCTGAACGAAGGAAAACGTCCGAACATAATGTTCGAACAACTTTCTTCTGAACATCCCGAACAAAATTTGCTATGATCCTGGCTACAATCACGGGAGTGTGCGCGCAGCGTCGCTCACATCTGCAACCGATCACTCTTTTAACCCGCCCAGGGTATCCCTGCGGCGGGTTTTCTTTTTGGGGGACTCCATGGGACTCGACCCGCACCAACTCCGCGAACAAATCATCCGGCCCGCCCTCCAGAGGCTCGCTCTCTGGAGCGATGCTGCCGAGGAACTCGTGCTGGGCACGGCAATTCAGGAATCTGGCTTGGTTTATCTGCGTCAACTCGGTTCCGGCCCGGCCCGTGGTCTGTGGCAGATGGAACCGGCCACGCACGATGATATCTGGCAAAATTTCTTGAACTCCCGCACGAAACTCGGTTTGAACATCCTGGGACACTATCCAAAACCAGATTCGGGTCGACTCGTCTGGGATTTGGCATACGCCTGTTTGATGTGCCGAATTCATTACTTGCGCTGTCCGCAGGCACTTCCGGACGCTGGCAACCTTCAAGCCCAAGCCGAATATTGGAAATTGTGGTTCAACACCCCCCTGGGCGCGGGCACGGTCGAGCAGTACCTCGCCAACTGGCACCGCGTCATGGGGCATTCCGAACCATGACCATCTTCCCTGGTTGCACAAAAATTCTGTTGGCCTGGGCCATGATCGCTGCACATGGCGTCATGCTACTGCTTGCGGCTTTAACCCTGATCTTCAGCGTGGTGACCTCATGAACACGAACGAAAACATAACCAAGCATTTCAGCAGGGCCGAACTGGCCTGCCGCCACTGCGGCGAGCTGCACATGGACCAGAAGTTCCTGGAAAAGCTGGAACTGGTCCGCATGGCCTTCGGAAAACCCATGATCATCACCTCCGGATACCGTTGCGAGGAACACAACGCCGCAGTCAGCGAAGGCAGACAACTCGGCGCTCACACCCTGGGATTCGCCGTGGACGTGGCCATCTCCGGCGAGGATGTCCCAAAGCTGATCGAACTGGCATTGAAATTCGGTTTCACCGGATTCGGGCTGAAGCAACACGGCCCCATCCAAGGCCGCTACGTTCATCTCGACACCGTGTCCCTTGGCAGCCAGAAAATCCCTCGGCCAAGGCTCTGGACCTACCCATAACCATCACAGGAGAACCATCATGAATTTCATCGCCAAACGCTTCCTCGAACCCTCTACCTGGGCCTCCCTCGCGGCCTGCGCGGCCATCGTCACCGGCCACGACCCGGCCACCACCGCCAACACCACCCTCCAGGTGGTGGGCGGACTGGCTTCGCTGCTTGGCGTGTTTATGGCCGAGAACAACACCCCGCCCCGGGCCGGGTAAAGCCGTTCGTGGCGGTGGCTGCCCACGGGCGGCCACCGCGCCATTCGCAAGGAGTCGATCCAATGACGGAGGAAAAATCCGAAGGCTGCACCCCGCGCCGCCGGGAATCCGACGTGCCCAACGCGCTGCTGCCCTGGCTGAAATTCCTGGTGCCGCTTTCTGCATCCGGTCTGGGGCTGTACGTCTCCCTCGTCGTCGGACCCATCGTCAAGGACGTGGCCGATGTCACCGAGATCGCCAGACAGGTCCAGAAGGAGAGCATCCGGATTCACTCGATGCTCAATGATCAGACCCGGCGCGTGGAGGGGCTTGAAAAAAACGGCAAGGAGATCGAATCCCTGGTTTCTCAGCTACAAGGGCATGCCGAATCCGACAACACCATCCATGTCAATCTGGAGACGAACATCCGGGATGTGGCGAACCGGATCGGGTTGGTCACCGAGCAGTACAACGCGCTGCATCGGGATGTGGACAAGCTGTCTCTGCAACTCAGCATCCACCAGGACCACGACAACCGCCAGATTGGCCAACAGAATCCAGTAAACAGGACGG
>JADFWP010000142.1 GCA_015234115.1 Magnetococcales bacterium | reverse complement strand
TTTTTTTGTTTAAAGTCAAAACCCTGGGAGATGAATCTCCCAGACCCTCTCTTTTCTTTCAATGGATCGAAAAAAAAAGCCCCCGACCATTCGGGGGCTTTTTTTTCACTCACAGCCATCTGGCTTTCAGTGGATCTTGGCCCAGATCCGCCGTTTGACCGCATAGAAGAGAATGGTCAGTACCAGCAGATAGAGCATCACCTTGATCCCGAGGGTCTTGCGCGCCATCATGGTCGGCTCGGCTGCCCAGGCCAGGAAGGTGGTGACATCCTTGGCCATCTGTTTCAAGGAGTTTTCCACGCCATCCGTGTAGGCCACCGCACCATCGTTGAGGGGCTGCGGCATGGCGAAGAAATGGCCGGGGAAATACTTGTTGAAGTTTTCATTGGCCTGAATGCGCTGCAACACCTCTTTCACCTTGTCGGGATGATGGGGATCCAGTCCCAAAGCGGACGAAACCTCCAGCAACTCCTTTTCGGACAGGGCGCCATCTTCCATCACCTGCTGCACCAACGCCCGGTCGGCATCGGTGAGATAGCCGGTCAGAATCCCGTAGGTGTAATCCTCATATCCCTTGCGGGCCTTGGTGATGAGGGAGAGATCCGGAGGAGCAACCCCGAAACTGTCCTTGGCCGCCACCGGATCCATAGGACTGAGCATGGCATCTTTTTTGTTGTGGCTCTGGGCTTCGGCCAGGGCGATCACCTCGGCCTCGGAGAAGCCGAGCTTTTTCAACGCATCGAACTTGATGTATTTGACGGAGTGACAGGCCATGCAGACCTCGACCGTCACCCGCGCCCCGCGCTTGAGCGCAGCCTGATCGAATTGGCCGAAGACGCCCACGAACTCCCAATTTTGCGCGGGAGGCGCGACGCCGGAAGCGGCCAAGGCCATCTGGGGAAGAACCACCGCAGCCGCCAGGGCCACGGTTTTAAGGAATTTCAAGAAGTCCATGTTGGTGAGCTCCCCTTCTTACAGGCTTTTGGGCACGGGTTTGGGTTTTTCGATGTCTAACGCGGTCACGATCCACAACAAGGCGAAATAGCCGAAGTAGATGGCCGTGCAGGTGCGACCCACGACGATCAGGGGCAGAGCACCATTGAAACGGGTGGCATCCGCCGGATTGTACCCCACCCATCCCAACAGGAAACAGTCGATGACGAAAATCCAGAAGAGCTGTTTGCTCAAGGGGCGATAACGGAAGGAACGGACCGGCGAACGATCCAGGAAAGGCAGGATGAACAGAATGGCAATGGCGGCCACCATGGCGATCACCCCGGCCAGCTTGCTGTAGGATCCCAGAAAATCGATGGAACGCAAGATGGCATAGAAGGGGAGGAAGTACCATTCCGGCACGATGTGGGCCGGGGTCTGCATCGGGTTGGCCGGGATGTAGTTGTCCGGTTCCAGGAAGAAGTTCGGCAGGAAGAAGACAAAGGCGCAATAGACCAGCAGGAAAACGCCAACCCCGTAGAGATCCTTGATGGTGAAATAGGGATGGAACGGGATGGTGTCTTTGTGTTCGTCGAGATCGATGCCGTCCGGATTGTTGGAATGGACCGCATGCAAGGCCCAGAGATGGACGATGACCACGCCGAAGATGACGAAGGGCAACAAAAAGTGCAATGCAAAGAAACGGTTGAGGGTGGGATCACCGACCGCGAAACCGCCCCAGATCCAGATCACCAGCTCCTCGCCGATCACGGGAATGGCGCTCATCAGGTTGGTGATGACCGCAGCGCCCCAATAGGACATTTGACCCCAGGGAAGGACGTAACCCATGAAAGCGGTGGCCATCAGCAGGAAAAAGATGATCACCCCAAACCACCAGAGAATCTCGCGTGGCGCGCGATGAGAGCCGTAATACATGCCACGCAGGATGTGGACGTAGACGACCATGAAGAAGAAGGTGGCGCCATTGGCATGGAGATAACGCAACAGCCAGCCATAGTTGACATCACGCATGATGTGTTCCACGGCATCGAAGGCCAGGTTGGCATCCGGCTTGTAGTGCATGGCCAGAAACAGGCCGGTCAGCAGCATGATGATGAGACAGAACAGGGCCAACGAACCGAAGTTCCACCAATAATTGAGATTTTTGGGCGTTGGGTATTCGGTGGCCTGGCTTTTCATCAAGGCCGTGACGGGCAGACGGGCATCCACCCATTCCATGATCGATTTAAACACCATGAGGTCTCCTTGCGCGCAACTCTTTTTGGTGAATGCTGTTTTTCATGACTCATCCCTTGGCGCGGTTCATCAAACCGCCTTGCCGATCACCAGGATCTTGTCATCCTTGAAGGTGTAAAAAGGGACTTCGAGATTTTTTGGGGCCGGTCCCTGACGGATGCGTCCCGAGGTATCGTAGTGGGAGCCGTGGCAGGGGCAGAGGAAACCGCCATAGTTGCCGGTGCCGATCGGCTGGGGCACGCAACCCAGATGGGTGCAGATGGCCAGCAGAATGAGATATTCGGGTTTTTGGGCGCGCTCCGCATCCTTGGCCGGATCCGGGAGTTTTTCCGCATCCCCTTTTTTGGCGGCTGCGATCTGTTCGTCGGTGCGGTGGAGGATGAAGACCGGTTTGCCTTGCCAGGGAACGGTGATCATCTGACCTTTGGCCAAGGCGCTGATATCGACCTCGGTCGTGGCCTGGGAGAGCACATCGGCTGACGGACTCCAGGATTGGATAAAGGGCCAGGCCGCACCCGCCACGCCGACCGCGCTGACCGCTCCGGTGGCCAGAATCAGGAAATCGCGACGGTTTTCTTCTTCGGGTTGCGTGGTGACCGGTGAATGGGAGTGTGCTGAGGTGTGTGCGGTGGCTGTCATGTAAGTCTCGACCTTATATCGAAAAATGGGGGGATGCGGACAGGGGATACCAAACGCGGTGTCACTATTCCAAAAAGAACCCGGCGAGTCAAGTCCTTTCCATGGAAAAATTTTTACACCCTGTCTGGCGTTTTAGTTCTGGTTAAGGCAATATTGAAATCTGGAGAATAACACTACTGACCGCATGGATAATCAAGCATGGAATGGAAACGCGAAAAACCGAAAGAGCAGGGATGGTTCTGGTGGAAACCGGTCCCGAACTATGCCGAGGCGGTGCTGATCAAGCAGGGATTTGTCTACCGTGTCGGCGTGGTCGAAGGCAAACAGTTGGGGTTGTGCGTGGGTCACTGGATGGGACCGATCGAACCGCCGAACGCACGGGTGGGAATCTGAAAAAAACAGCAATCCTGGGGAAATTCTCCGGGACTTATAACATTGAAAGAAAAGAGGGGGTCTGGGGGATTCTTCCCCCAGGGTTTTGACTTTAAA
>JADFWP010000141.1 GCA_015234115.1 Magnetococcales bacterium | reverse complement strand
GATGGCGCGACACCTGCCCAGGAACGGATGCTGGACGCCATTCGTGCGTTCATCATCGAACATGGCATGTCGCCCACGGTGCAGGAACTGGGGACGATCCTCGGCATTCGGGCGCCCAGCGTTCACGAACAGATCGCCGCCCTGATCGAAAAAGGCATGGTACGCCGCATCCCCCGCAAGGCCCGTTCGCTGGAAATCGTGCAGGACGCCCTGAGAATCATGGAGTTGATCTCCGTGCCCATCATCGGGACCGCGACCGCCGGACTGCCCATTCTGGCGGTAGAGAACCGGATCGGAGAGGTGCTGGTGGAACCCCATGTGGCGCGCGGGAGCTGCTTTGCGCTGGTGGTGAAAGGCGACAGCATGATCGACGCCCGCATCCATGATGGGGATCTGGTGATCGTGCGCCGTCAGCCCATTGCGGAGAATGGCGATATCGTCGTCGCTCTTGTGGGCGACGAGGCCACGGTCAAACGTTTGTACGTCGCCGAGAGTCGCATCGAACTGCGAGCGGAGAATGCCTCCTACAAGCCCATTGTTGTGGGGCCGGAAGACGAATTGCGCATCCTGGGGAAAGTCCTGGCGGTGCGTGGCAGAACAACACCCACCACATGAAGAGACCGCCAAATGCATGAGTGACGGGGCGGCACCTTCCCCATGGTAGCACAACAGTGTTGGCTGACACGCATTTCATGAATAAATATCACTAATCATGGAGCAACAAATGGCTTACATTCAACAACATCAATGTAACGCTTACTGGGCGGAAGCGAAATTTTTACCGATATCCGCCATCGTAGACTATTGGTGCGAGGGAGATCCAAATTGCCATAAAGCAAAGTTCTTTGCTCTGATAGCCGCCTGTGAAGACGGTGAAATCGAATACGCCCGGTCGGATGGAAAGCCCTTTCAAGATCCCGTTTTGGATCTGGCTAATAGGGACATCCTCTTGATCCATCGGGCATCTTTCGAAAAATGGATTGAGAAGTTTCCGGAGAACAAGGCTGGCGATATCTTGCCTATGAGATCCCAAACCGAAACTGTATATCTGAACATTATCGGTGCATTAATAGAGACTATAACGGGAAAGGATGGATCCGGGAGACCACTTTCAAGATTTGACAGTCAAACAAAAGTGATTGAATACTTAATAGACAATTTCCCAGGTGCAACAGGAATCAGCCAACGATCCCTTGAAAATAAATTTTCTGATGGCAAACGCAGTCTTGCTGTCACTCCTCGACGGCCAGCATCATTTCAACCACAAACCACAGTACAACCATGGAGTAAACGATAAAAACATCTTATTTAAGAACGCTATCCTCTCCCCCACTTCCGTGCGGTGTGCGGTACCGCACGGAAAATGACTGCCTTCGAAACCGATTTTATAGTCTGGCCATGTTCAACATCGTTCCACGAGGTTCCACATGGTACAGACCGTCCTCCGACTCCCCGCCGTCAAGGCGCGCACGGGCCTGTCTCGCACCTCCATCCATATGCAGGTCACCAACGGTACATTCCCAAAGCCGGTGAAACTCGGACTTCGAGCAATTGGCTGGTTGGAAAGTGATATCGATGACTGGATCGCGCAAAAGGTTGCCCAGACCTGTCAGTGCTCCTCCATGGCTGATCGTTCATGAATACGTCAACACGCGCAACCACACTGGATGACATCAGGTCAGCTCTGCATGCCATCAGCCCCAATCTTGCCAGAGAAGAATGGGTCAAAGTGGCCATGGCCCTGAAATCCGAACTGAGCGATTCCGGGTTGACCCTGTTCGACGAGTGGTCAAAGGCTGGTGACACCTATAATGCAGCCGACACTCGCGATGTTTGGAGGTCGATTTCATCGGATGGCGGCATCACGATCAAGACCCTGTTCGGAATGGCACGCGGAGTAGGTTGGGAGCAGCCCCACCGGACGTTTTTCAACACCACCACCCGAAAGTCTGATCCATCAGCGATCCTGGCCGCATGTCTGCCAGTACCTACGACCCACCCTTATCTGGCAAAAAAAGGCGTTCAAGCGTTTGGTCTTTTTTTCTACCGAGGTTCACTGACCATTGCCGACATGCGGTGTGACGGTGCAGTGGTTGTCCCTCTGCAAAGTGATGGCGGTAAATTGCAAACGCTGCAGTTTATCTCACCCAATGGTGAAAAGCGATTTCTCCCTGGTCATCCCAAGAAAGGAGCATTTCATGTCATCGGCGTGGTAACGGAAATCCTCGTGATTGCCGAGGGCTACGCGACGGCGGCAACGATCCATCAGGCAACCGGCTACCAGACGTTCAGCGCAATTGATGCTGGTAACTTGTGGGAGGTGGCCACCGTCATCCGAAAACAGAACCCGCATCATACAATCGTTATGGCTGCAGATGACGACGTATTCGTTGTCGGCAACCCTGGTCGAAGCAAGGCCGAGGAAGCGGCGCGATCTGCCCAAGGTTTTCTGGCATTGCCGGATTTCGGCGGCAACCGGCCAAATGGAATGACCGACTTCAATGATCTTGCGCGGTTGCATGGGCTCGAAGCAGTCAAGAAAGGCATCAGCGGCGCACAACGCATTTCGTCCACCGGAGCGTTCGACGACTGGCCGGCAATCGGACCTGCCACCCAGAAAGAGGTATCAGAACCATTCCCAATAGATACGCTGTCGCCTGTCTTGCGGGATGCCGTTGTGGAGGTCGCACGTTTTACAAAAACTGACGTTGCTTCTCCTGCTGTCGTTGGACTGTCCGTTGCGGCGACGGCCATTGGAAAAGGCGCTCAGGTTGAAGAAAAACTCGGTCTGTATCATCACCCTGCGCTTTTTTTCAGCATAGTGGCTGTCAGTGGGGAGCGCAAGAGTCCGGTTTTCAAAAATATGACCGTTCCTCTGGAACAGTGGGCGGCAGCCCAAGAAGAGCACCACATCTGTGAGGTTGCCAGGGCCAATGCGGAAAATGCTGTCATTGATGGCCTGTTGGGAGCCATGAAGCGACAGGCACTCAAAGCGAACGATGCAGAGCGCGAAATATTGATCCGTCGCATGACCGAGGAGGACTCCAAACGCAAAGCGACTCCTGCGTCACCTCGCATGTTTTCATCGGATGTGACTGAAGAGAAGCTTTTCCAGAAGATGTATGCACATGGCGGTGAATTCGCTGTCATGTCTGGCGAAGGAAGACAAGTGATCGACGCCATTTCTGGCCGGTATTCTGGGGGCAGCAGGACAGGAGACGCAATCTATTTGTCTGGTATCAGCGGCGATACAGTCTGTCGTGATAGGGTCGGTGGTGAAAAGACGGGCCCTGAGGACTTGGCCATCGTCAACCCCTGATCTTCACGGCCATCGGCATCCTCGTCGGGGAGATCTCGGTCGGCGGTCTGACGCGCTTCGTGATGATTC
>JADFWP010000140.1 GCA_015234115.1 Magnetococcales bacterium | reverse complement strand
CGGCGAAAAACTCTGTCAAGGATCTTTTTTTGGCGGGGTGCTGAATAGTTACGAATTTTCAATGAATTGGCCTTTATGCGGGTGGGTGCTCCGGTTCGCTCTGGCTGGAACTGGCCGGATTGCGGGAGAAGACGGATCCCTACAATTCGGTCCAGATCTACCGGGAACATATCCGCCACCTGTTGAAACACGCCGACAATCGCAACTATGAGGAGTCGGTGGAATATCTCGCCAGGATCAAGAAGCTCCTCGGATCCATGGGCAAGCTGGGGGATTTTCCATCCATTGTGGCCGAGGTGCGCAACGAGCACCAGCGCAAGAGAAATCTCATGGCGCTTTTGGATCGGAAGAAGTGGTGACCCTGGAGGGGATCATGTCGCTCAATGAGGCTGTGGCATTTCTGGAAAGTCGCAAGGAGATCCTGCTGGCTGACCTGGCGATTCATCTGCTCCAGGGGCCGGAGGAGACGCGGGTGCTGATCGAACCCCTCTTGGCCGATGGGCGTGTTGAGCGAATCTGGCGGCCCATGAAATCAGGCTTCAGGGATCTGTGCGATTGCGACCGGGAGGAGGTGCTTCGATGGTTGGGGTGAGCACACCATGATGCTGCCAGCGCACACATGGACCTTCGTTCCCCGATTTCGCAGAAATGCTTTCGGTTGGCGCTCTCAGCCTGCCATCCGGCGGGTCAAGGAGGCGGTGGCCGAGATCAAGAAGGTCGCCAAGAGCGATTCTGCACTGGGTGGAGAGGGCGCGGTCATTTTTCTGGAGAAGGTGGTGCCTGCCATCGAGCAGGTGGATTCATCCTCCGGAGCCATGGGAACCGCTGTCCGCAACGCCATGCTTGCCATGGTGCCGATCGTCGCCCAGGCCGAGGTTGACGAGCAACAGCGGGACAAGTGGTTGGAGCGAATCTGGGCAGCCTATCAGGAGGACGGATATGGCTACCTTGATGACTTGGGCGAGGTATGGGGGGAGATCTGTGGCACCCGGGGAAAGGCCTCGGAATGGGCAGACCGGCTCATGGATTCGGTGCGAGCCCACTGGAAGGATCGCAAGCCCGGCGGGTATTACCATGGCGTTTCCGCCTGTCTTTCCTCTTTGTTCAAGGCTGGACGGTACGAGGAGTTGCTGGCCCTTCTCGAAGGGGCTCCGCGCACCTTCTGGCACTATCACCGCTTTGGGTTCCTGGCGCTGGGCAGAATCAGCGGCAAAGAGGCTGCCATGGCCTTTGCCGAGAAATGCGCGCACATCAACGACCAGCACCTGATCGACCAGGATTGCGAAGACTACCTGCTTTCCATCGGCGAGATGGATGAGGCGTATCGGCGTTACGCCATGAGGACCAACCGGGCCAGCACCCACCTCAACACCTTCCGGGCGGTGGTGAAGAAGTATCCCCTCAAGGATCCTTCCGTGATATTGATGGATCTGATGGAATCCACCCCGGGGCACGAGGGAAAATGGTTCGCCACGGCGCGTCAACTGGGGTTTCGGGATCTGGCCCTTCATCTGGCTGGCAAAAGCCCCTGTGATCCCCTTACCCTGAACCGTGCGGCCAGGGATACGGTCGCGGATGATCCTGAATTTGCCCTTGGCATTGCCATGGCCTCGCTCCATTGGCTTTGCCATGGCTACGGATACGAGATCACCGGGTTGGACGTGCTGAATGCATACAAGTTGGCAATTCAAGGAGCGGAGCAGACAGGAAAACGTGAGATGGTAAAGCAGCAGGTCACAGAGTTGGTGATGGACAATTATCGGGATTGCAAGTTTGTCCGGGACATCCTGGCTCCGTTCCTGCGCTGATGCGACCGACTATGCCGCCTCCTTTGTAGTACGAACGGATAAGTCCTCCGAGGGCCTCCTTGCTCCGAATCGGCCCGGTCTCCTGGGGCTTGAAGTCAACCTGGAGGACGTTGTTTCCGATCCCGATGCCGGAATGAGGTCGTTCGGTGTTGTAATGCTTGATCCATGCGCTGTTGGGCATATACGTCACTGTGCTGCAAAAGACCCGCCTGCTGCCCAGGCTCAAAATATATTGCGCCCCACGACTTTCATCATTACAGCAAAGTTGAACGGCTCCCTGAATCCGGCTTGCCAAACCTGCCATTGGCGGTTATTTTAAAATATAGCCATTTATTGAAATAACGTGCTTTCCTATTTTAATTTCACGGGGAGGAAATGAAGCGAGATCTCCAGGGGCACTATGTGATCATCTCCACTGCCGGGGAGAAAGCCCAGGCATTCGTGCCCGCGCCACTGCCCCCCATTCCACCCATCGACTGGACGCCAGAACTGCGCGGCAAGTTCGACAGGGCGCTTTTGGCGTTGGGGCGATTGGACAGCGTTTCCATGCTGCTGCCGGATACCTCGCTGTTCCTCTATATGTACATACGCAAGGAAGCGGTACTCTCCTCGATGATTGAGGGCACCCAGTCATCCCTTTCGGATCTCCTGCTGTTCGAGTTGGACCAGGAGCCTGGCGTTCCTCTTGACGATGTACTTGAGGTAAGTAATTACGTCGCAGCCCTGAACCATGGTCTTCAGCGCCTCGGCGAGGGGTTCCCGCTCTCCCTTCGTCTGATCAGGGAAATTCACTCCGTTCTGCTGGCCAAAGGCCGTGGTAGCCATCAAACCCCGGGAGAATTCCGGCGTAGCCAGAACTGGATCGGCGGAAGCCGCCCTGGCAACGCGGCATTCGTACCACCGCCTGCCGACCAGGTTCTGGAAGGGATGGGCAAGCTCGAGATGTTTCTGCACGATCAACCCGAGCCGACGCCGGTGTTGCTCAAGGCCGCCTTGGCCCATGTGCAATTCGAGACCATCCATCCGTTCCTGGACGGGAATGGTCGCCTCGGACGTCTCCTGATCACACTGCTTTTGTGCGACCAGCAGGTTCTCCGGGAGCCAATGCTCTACCTGAGCCTCTACTTCAAGACCCACCGGCGCTACTACTACGAACTGCTGAACAGCGTCCGTCTCACCGGGGACTGGGAGGCGTGGCTCGATTTCTTCGCAGAAGCCGTCATCGCCACGGCGACCCAGGCCGTGGAGACCGCCAGGCAACTCGCCGACCTGGCGGATGAAGACAGGAGGAAAATTGCTGACCTTGGTCGGTCAGCCTCTTCGGCCTTACAGGTGCACAGAGCCATGATGGAGCATCCCATCGCCACATCTGGCTGGCTCGTGAAGAAAACGGGGCTCACACCCGCGACGGTCAATAAGGCTCTGGAGAGGATGGAGCAACTCGGGATCATCCGTGAATTGACCCAAAAGCTGCGAAATCGTCTGTTCAGTTACGCCGGATACGTTGCGATCCTGAACAGGGGTACCGAGCTGCCAGAACGGTGAGCAGCCAGGATTCTGGCCATCCCTATCCCGATACTTCATGAAGCGAATCTTCCTGCCCGCTTCCTTCTCGCTCAGACGGTTTGAATTTTTGTAACCGTTCAGATCAGAAACAAAGGTGCCAACAGGACTTTCCCCAAAAATCAGGCAGCTTTTGGGGTAACCATTGATGCAG
>JADFWP010000013.1 GCA_015234115.1 Magnetococcales bacterium | reverse complement strand
TTAAAGTCAAAACCCTGGGGGAGGAATCCCCCAGACCCCTTCTTTTTTTTCAATAATGTGATCATTTGACCTGCACACTTTTGAAAGGGTTGCGGGTCATAGGTTGAGAAAATCCCGGACCCACTGGAACATGCTTTTCGGTTCGTCGTCCGGACGGGGAGCGATGAAATAGAGCGAGGAACCCTTTTGTTTCATGATTCCTGCGGTGCGCATGGCCTTGTCGCCATATCCCATGAAATAATCCACCCGGCCTGCCCCCTTGATCGCCCCGCCCGTATCCTGATTGACCGTGAAACGCAAGGTCGGCTTCCAGTTGGTGACCGTGACGCCATCGTTGGCAAATTCCGGGAACGTGACATACAACAATCCCGGCGCCCCTTTGGGAAAGAGTTGGGCATCCGTGGCCATGGAACGCTCTGCGGTGAGCGGAACGCCGATGTTGCCCAAGGCTGGCCCTTCGAGCTTGCGGAAAAAGACATACGAAGGATTGGAGAACAAGACCCGATCCCGCTGCTTGGGATTCTCCTTCAACCATTGCCGCAAGGCGGGCAGGCTCATGTTTTCGCGGGAGATCTGGTTTTCTTCGATCAGCAGGGAGCCGATGGAACGATAAGGCTGCCCGTTGGTGGCCGCATAACCGACCCGCAAGGTGGATCCATCCGGCAGTTGCAGTCGCCCGGATCCCTGAATATGCAGGAAAAAGAGATCGACGAAATCATCCACCCAGGCCAACTCCAGGTTTTTGCCTTTGAGGACTTTTTCCTGATCGATCCGGGCGCGATCGAAATAAGGCAGCATGCGCCCTTTTTCGAGACGGCCAATGATGCGTTTGTCCTTGAAATCGGCTGACCATTGGGAAAGGTCCACCTCGATCAGGTCGCTCGGACGCCGATAGATGGGATGGGTGAACGTCTTGGTCTGGGTGAGCGATCCTTTGAGCAACGGCTCGAAATAGGCCGTGACCATCACCTCGCCTTGCGGATCGCTGCCCACGGAGTGAAACAGGAGATAATTCTTTTTGAGATAGGCTTGAAATTCCGCCGGGGCAAGGGTGCGGGCCGCATGGGCAAGTTCCTTGCAGGCATCGACCATGGTGGCGGCGCGAAAGACCTTTTGACCGAAACGGATCGGGGTGTCCGGATCCTGACCCGCATAATATCCGGCGCTGGTCTCCAGGGCGTCGGCCCAGGTGGCCAGTTCGATATCCTGCGGAAGCACCTTGGCCACCTGGTTCCAGGAGATCTGGACCAGGCTGTTTTCGTCGGTGATCTTTTTGTCCGGAGGCGGGGACGAGCAGCCCGCGACCCACAGCAACAACAGCGCCAGATAGAGGCGCGGGCCTGCTCGAACACCAAGGATGCGCGTCATCGGATTCACGGAACAGATCTGGCCACTTCACCGGGTTGTTGAATGGCAGAGAGAAACCAGTTGGGATTGCGGCTTCCCACCGGACGACAGAAGGTCCAATACTCTTCGGCCAGGATCGGACGGTTGGGATCGCCGTTGAGCACGCGACCCGCCAGGTCGGTTTCGTATTCGAGCATTTCCACCACGAAATGGACCGTGATCCAATTCTCGCCCGCCTCCTGCCACGCCTCGGAGAGTTCGGCGGTCTGGAAACGGATTTTTTCCAGGATATCGCGTCGTCCGGCGGCCTGACGCTCTTTGGCCTGCTGTTCGATCATGGACCACATCCGCTCGGTGAGCAGTGGACGGAGCCGATCCACGCTCCAGTCGCTCCAGGCGCTCTGGATTTGTTGATAGGCCGCCTTGGCGCCATCCAGGAAACGGGCTTCGTTGAACTGGGGATCCTGACTGGCGATCTGGGCCAACCCCTGGCTCACCTCATCCACACCTTGGCCCATGGCAAAGGTGCGGGGCAGTTCCTGGCCCTGGAAGGGGCTGTTGCCGGAGAAATTCATCTCTTTTTCCAGCGAGACCTTGCGCAGGGAGACCGGACCTTGGGCCGGATGGGGTTCGGGCATGGAAGCGGGGGCCGGAGCGGAGGCGCGGCCTTTGCCGAATCGTTGGAAGAGAAACCAGGCCACGCCGCCGAGCAGGAGCATTTCCAGCAGGCCCATGCCGCTTCCTTCGCCGCCAAAGAGCATCGAGCCGATCAGGCCGCCGATCATCAGGCCGGTGAGGCCGCCCATCAATCCCGCACCAAAGCCGGAGCGGGGCGCGGACGGGGAGGCCATCGCGGAAGAGGGGGTTGTCGGTTGGGAGAAATCGGAGCGTTGTGCCGGGGCTTCGCGCGGTGTGGAGAAGCTGCGGGATCCTCGGGAGCCCATCGAACTGCCGCCGCCGGCGCGACCGGCTTCGGCCTCGATCGGGGGCAGGGCAATGGTCAGGCCGAGCAGAAACAGCAGGATAAGCAGAACAGGATGTCGGGATTTCATGGCATCTCTCGTGTGGATCGGGTTTCGTCGGGTTGATGACAGCAAGCGGTCCAGAGAATTTCTGACAAATGACGCACTTGGGTTTTGGAGCCGGTTTCACGCAGTCCGGCTTCCAGATGGAGGATGCAGCCGGGATTGCTGGCTGCCACGCACGCCACGCCACTTTCGCGGATGGTGGCGAGTTTTTCTGCGCGGATCTGTTGTGCCCTGTGTGGATGGCGCAACAGGTATTCTCCCCCGGCACCGCAGCAGGCGCCGTTGGAACCCGTGGGCATGAGTTCGCGGCGTTCGACGGGCAGTGCATCGAGCAGTTTCCTGGATGGATCGATTATATTCAATCCGAAGCGGGTTTGGCAATGGTCATGATAACCAATCGTTCGTATCGTCGTGGCGTGGAACCGGATTTTGTCGGGTGTCAGCAGGGGTTGGAAGAAGCTGGCCAGATCGATCACCTTGGCGGCGAGGGCTTTGGCGGGTTGGGCCAGTTGCGGATCGTTGGCCAGGGTACGGGCATAGCCTTGGACCGTGACTGCGCAGATGGCGCTGTCACACAACACGGCATCGACCGTGGAGGAGAACTGGGCAAAGGCGGTGAGCGTGGCGCGGGCCTGTTTGAGAAAGGCATCCCGGTCGCCGGTTTCACGAAACGGCGCGCCGCAGCAGCCGAATCCTTGCGGGATCACCACCTCGCAGCCGGCCAGGGCGAGCAGATTGGCGGTGGCCGGTGCGGTGCGCGGGTGAAAGAGGCGTGCCATGCAGCCGCACAGCAGGGCCACGCGGCGGGTGGGCGGAGTGGTTGGCGCGGATGGAAAGGGGGGAATCGGATCATTCGGTCTGGCTTCCGGGAGCAGGGACTCCAGCCGGTGGAGCATGGGAAAGAGTCGCAGCAGGCGCGAGCGGCGGATCAGTCGTTGCAGCCCCGAGGTTTGATAGCGGTTCAGCCAGCGGGCGGCGCGGGCGGTGCGGGCATGGCTGTTGGTGATGCGGTGGAACCAGCGGGCCAGAGGCAGAGGCGCCAGGGGGTGATGACCCCGCAGATGGCTGACCAGCTTGGCCGGTTTGACCCCGGCTGGGCAGGCGGCGTGGCAGGCGCGGCACAGCAGGCAGGAGGCCAGGGTCCTGGAGGCTTCGTCTTCGGTCAGATCCCCCGCACGCAGCGCCAGAATGATCGAGACCCGTCCTCTGGGGGAGTGGGTTTCGTCGTTGTCGCTGCGGTAGGTCGGACAGACCGGCAGACAGTAGCCGCAGTGGGTGCAGAGGGTTGCGTTGGCAAAGGGATCCAAAGGCCGCGTTCCTGTGGGTGCGAAAGTCTCTCAAGCGGGGCAGAGGTTGGTTTGAATCATTGAAAGAAAAGAGAGGGTCTGGGGGATTCCTCCCCCAGGGTTTTGATTTTAAAAGCAAAACATTTTTAAAAATTTTTTGTTTAAAATCAAAGTCAAAATCCTGGGGGAGGAATCCCCCAGACCCCTTCTTTTCTTTCAAAAGTGTATTTCATGGATGGTTTGCCGGATCTCAATGGCCGAACAGTTTTTTGATCTTTTCGGCGGCATGTTGCCCCCCCACCCGGCGGGCAACGCGCAGCGCCTGGGCATGCATGGAATGGATCTCCCGTGGGGAGTCGGTCCGTTCGATGGCCTTGGCATAACGGGACAAGGCTTTGGAGAAGTTGTCCAGCAGCAGATAGGCTTCCCCTTCGGTGGCCAGACGCCAGGCATCCTTTTTGGATTCGGCACAATGTTTCAGACATTTTTTCGCCATCTTCCGGACCGGCTCCGGGACCGGCTTGCCCTCCGGTGTGACCATCAGATCCAGAAAGGCGACGTTGATCGCATGATAATAGATCTGTGGATGATCTTCGATCTTTTCCGCCTGCGCCAGGGCGTCGCCGTAGAGTTGACGCGCCCGCTGCCAATCCGCCTCCTGCCGCTCCAGCAGCCAGCGGCGTTTGATGCGCCCGGCCAGAATGCCCATGGTGTCGGTGCTGATGCCCGAGGATCCGGCATGCATGCGCTCTTCCAGCAGCCGCAAAGCTTCGTCTCCCCGATTCAATCCGTCAAGGGCCAGGGCCAGATCCCGCACTGCCGCATCGTCCAGACCTGCGGCCTGGGGCAGCAGTTGATCGACCACCTGTTGAAATGCTCGGTGTTCCAGGGCCAGTCGGGCGCTGTCCACGCTGCTCATGGTCATTTCCTCCCCGATCAGGGTGTTGATTACCTTGTTCACACACGGCTCATTCCGGCTCGCGGGTTTGACGATCTCCAGATGGTTGCCGGGCAGAACCCGTTGGACCGCACGGGGAAAAGGATCCAGGGAGCTGCTTGCGGGGACGAAATCATCCCGGTCTCCGGCAATGGTCAGAAAGCGGAAGGGGAGTTGGGGTGCGATCACGCATTGCCAATCCTGACGCAGTTGGGTGATGAACGGACTCGCTTCGTTCAAATCGTTGAGTTGCCGTTTCCATCGACGGAGGAACCCGGCTTTCCTGAGGCCATTGCTGGGGGTGCCGAACAGGAAAAGCGCCTGGGTGCGGCGGCGCAAGTCGTTGGAGTCGAGCAGTGCCCGCTGCGCAATCAATCCCCCCATGCTGTGGGCGATCAGGGCAATGGCTTGATATTTTTCAAAAGATGGGGTGGAAAGCGTGGTCGCAAGCTCCTTGGCCAGCAAGGCCAGATCCGGATCCTTGCTCCAGCCGAGCAGGTCCACACGCAGACTGGAGGGATAGCCGATGGAAAACACATCCCACGAGGCGAGTTTCTGCTCGGTCGCCAGGAAACAGGGAAAATCGCCCCATGTCTTGCGGATATCGCCAAGAAAACCGTGCAGGAAAACGATGGCGACCTTGCTGTCCCATTTCTTGATTGGATTGATTTCGGACGTGCTGATCGTCATGACAGGATGCTCCCGACGGTTGGCAGGGTTGCGGTATCAGACCGTCACATCGATTCTTCCTTGCCGGTTCGCTTCCGGAGGTGGCGCCTCCTTGCGGGGGGGTGGCGGTTCTTTGGGCGCGGCATGCACGTTTTTCCGTTCGATGCGGTGAGATTCCTGTGGCGGGTCGTTGGAACGTTTGACCTCGGAGGCAGACGGCTGGGGTCTGGCGGTTTTTTGCGGCGCACGCGCGGAGATTTTTTCGTTGGCGGCGTTCTTTTCGTTTGATCTGGCCTGGTGCTCCTGGCGCAAGGTGGCGCTCAAGGGGCGGTAGAGCCGGTGTTCATCGGTCATGTTCACGGGCGGAATGGAAGAGGAGGACATGGAGATTACTCCTTGGCGGTGGGCAGGGGAGCGTTGGGGGATTCGCGGGTGGGTGCTGGCAAATCCTGGGTCTGGGGGTCATCCACGGGTTCGAGATGGACATTTTCTTCGGAAACCGCGCGCGGGGAGCGGCTGGCATCCGGGGCGCCATTTTGCGCGGGCAGGTTCAGCGATACGATTTTCTTCTCCTGAACGCGATAGAGGTGGTAAAATCGTTCGCTGATGCCGTCGGGCAGCAGGCGGACCGGTCCGGCGCTGCCGTGGAAGCCGACTTCGCGGGTCAATCCCTGGTGCCACTCGGTGCCGCCAAGGCGTTGATCGCGCAGCAGTTGGGCCAGCATGGCAATGCCGTCGTAGGTGAGCATGGAGAGGGCCGGAATCGGCGCGACGCCGAGGATTTTACGGTGGCTGGCCGCGAACTGTTCGCGGGCGTCCATGTCGATGTCGCAAAAGGTTGCTCCGGCCAGGGTTTCGGCCTCTTCCAGGAGTTCGGGGCGATTCCAGAGCGAGGTGCCGAGCAGTGCCACCTGGGAAGCGCGGATCTGGAACAAGGCGGCCTGGGGTGCGATCATGCGGGCCTGTTTGGCCGTGGCCGGGAGAAACAGGGCATCGAAATCGATCAGGGGTTCCAGTTCTTTTTCCGAGCGGGGCAGGGGGCGGTCCAGGGGGTCGATCAGCATGGCCGACCGCGCCGAGGCCAGACGGCTCTTGACGTTTTCCGGTTCGAGGTTGACCAGCATTTTCAGGGCATTGGAAAAATCGGTCTCCTGGTCGGGAAAGAGCACCGAACGGGCGACGATGCCACCGAGCGCCACCACCTCGTTGGCAAAGGTCTGGGCCTGGAGTTGGCCATAGTCCGAGTCGGCGGCCAGGATGGCGAACCGTTTCAACCCCTTGCCGATGGCGTACCGGGCCATGACCCGCGCCTGGGCATCGGGGTGAAAGGCGTTGAGATGGACCGAACCACCGGCTTCGAGGATCTCCAGGCGGGGATTCAGGGGAATGATCGGAATGTTGGCGGCTTTGGCGGCCTTGGCTGCGGCCATGGCTTCGGGATGGAAGACCGGACCGAGAATGATCTGACTGCCGCGTGCCACGAGATTTTCCACGGCGGCCTTGGCGGTTTCGGCGTTGCCGCCGCTGTCGGCCACCTCCAGGTGGAGGTTGACATCCCGGTGATCGGCCAACGCCTTGCGGGCGGCCATCACCAGGGTGTTGCCCATGGCGGCGGATGGACCGCTCATCGGGATCATCAGGCCGGCGACGATGCGTTCCTGGTCCTTGGTGTCGTTGGCGAGGCGGCGCGAGGCTTCGGTGTTGAGCGCCGGGGTGCCGACCGCTTTTTTCCACAGGTTTTGGGCTTCGGTCTCGTCGCCCAGCGCGGCGGCCCGATCCCCGAGGATCAGGTTGAGAAAGGGCAGCAGCGGCGAGGAGGGGGGTTGCCGGAGCAGCAGCAACTGGAGTTGGGCCTGTTCCAAAGGTTCCAGGGCCAGCAGCAGGGCGCGGATCTGGGTCGGCGAGGTCGGAGCGGGCGGCAATTTTTGAATCGCGGCCTTGCCTTTGGCCGGTTCCGGCGCATTCAGGGTTTCGGTGATCAGCCGTTGCCAGAAGGAAAGGCTGGTGTCGGCGTGGGCCGGAGAGGCGCAACCGATCAGCAGCGCCACCAGCAGCAGCACCGGGGGCCATGGACGGTGAGAACGAGAACCATGGGTATTGAGCAGAGCAATCATTGAGGATCAGGGTCCATGAAAGAGCACACGGCTTTGGTTGGCCGATTATACATCGTTCCCACACCCATCGGCAACCTGGAAGATATGACCTGGCGCGCGGTGCGCATTCTGGGGGAGGTGGAGCGGATTCTGGCCGAAGACACCCGGCGCACCCGGATTTTGTGTGACCATTTTGCCATCAAAAGTCCGGTGGTCCACTTCGATGAACACAATGGTCCCCGTTTGATCCCGGGGTTGGTGGAGGCGTTGCGCAACGGTGCCCGTTTCGCGCTGGTTTCGGATGCCGGGACGCCGGGGATCAGCGATCCGGGGGCGGCGTTGGTGCGGGAGGCGGTCGGGCATGCGGTGGTGGAGGCTTTGCCGGGTGCGTCGGCGGTGACCACGGCCTTGTCGGCGAGCGGTTATCCTGGCGAGCGGTTTGTCTTCGAGGGATTTCTGCCCCGCAAGGGGGTGGAGCGGCAGCGTCGTCTGGAGGCCATGGTGCGCGAGGAGCGCACGGTGTTGTTTTTCGAATCGCCCCAGCGTCTGGCCGCGACTCTGGCCGATCTGGTGCGGGTCGGGGCCGGGGAGCGTGGCGGCGTGGTGGCGCGGGAGTTGACCAAACTGCACGAAACCCTTTATCGGGACACCATTCGCGCTCTGGCCGACCGTTTTGCCAACGAGGTGGTGCGCGGGGAGATTGTGGTGGTGATCGAGGGGGCGGTTTTCGTGCCGCCGTCGTCCGCCGAGGTGGAGGTGTTGCTGGATGCGGCTCTGGAATCGGGGTTGGGATTGCGGGATGCGAGTCGTCTGGTGGCAGGCAAAAGCGGGCGTGCCGCTTCGGAGTTGTATGCCTTGGCCCTGAAGCGCCGCCGGGAGTGAAGATCCTGGGCACGAAGCATTTATGGCGATATTATTGAAAAAAAAGAGAGAGTCTGGGGGATTCTTCCCTCAGGGTTTTGACTTTAAACAAAAAATTTTTAAAAAATTCTTGCTTTTAAAGTCAAAACCCTGGGGGAAGAATCCCCCAGACCCTCTCTTTTTTTTCAAAAGTGTGCGATCACCAGGATCCGGGAGCGATGATCGCTCCCGGATCCCAGGGGTGGGCCGGGGTTTACGGCTCCGGGTTGAGATCCGCCAGGATCGTTTTCACCTGCTCCCGCAACCAGATGTTGGGCGGGCTTTTTTCCGTGCGCGGATGCCAGGCGATGGCCATGCGCAACGGCGGCGTGCTCACCGGCACCGGGGCGAAGCCCAGGGCGAGCGGTTTGGCCAACTCCCGTGCCACCCGGTCCGGCAACACGGCCATGACATCGCTTTGGGCGACCATGAAAGGGATCACCCCCAGCGAGTAGAGACGCGCCTTGATCGAGCGGGAACGCCCCATGTTGGCCAGGGCCTCATCCACCACCGTGCTGGTCATGCCCCGTGGGTAGAAATGGACATGATCCGCGGCCAAAAAGGCATCCAGGGTCAATTTGCCATCCGGAACCAGAGGATGATCGCGGCGGAAAATGCAGACGAACTGCATTTGAAACACACGATGCAAAAGAATATTGGGCGGCACCCACTGGAAACGGCTGAAGACCAGATCCGCCGCGCCGCTTTCCAGCACGGTCCGTTCGTCCTCGCCGCCGATGTCCACCAGTTCCAGGGCAACGCCGGGCGCCTTTTGACGCAACAGTTCCACCAGCGGTGCCAACAGCAGCACCGAGGCGTAATCCACCATCCCGATGCGGAACAGATGTTGGGCATGGGTGGGATCGAAACGCTCCTGGTTGAGCGCCTGCCGCACCTCCCGCAACGCCCGTTCCACCGGGCCGGCCAATTCCAACGCCCTGGCCGTAGGCTCCATGCGCAGACCGATCTTGACGAACAGCGGATCGTCGAAAATATCGCGCAAGCGTCGCAACGTGTTGCTCATGGCCGCCTGGGTGATGCCCAGACGCCTTCCGGCGCGGGTCACACCCCGTTCGGTCATCAGAACGTCGAAGGCAACCAGAAGATTCAAATCAAACCGAACCAGATCGTGCATGGGGCTATCCCCTTTCGTCTTTCTATGAATACCACGGGTTCTGAAAGAAAATTTGCAGTGGCTTCACGTTCCAATATAAGCTAGTTCGATCGTGAATACAATTTGCAAATTGCATTTCATTCATTTCTTGGCCAGATCACATCAGGCGGCTTTGTCTCCCGATGTGGTCGCGGGTCGGCAGGGTTTTCTGGTCTCTCCCCCTCTGGGACCGCAATCCCGCCGATCCGTTTTTTTTGGGGGGAGCGTTTCTGTTCAGAAGGGCCAGACCCGCCATCCTCCCGACTCCTCTTCCCGACGACATCGGGTCAGTTGTTCCCGATAGCGTTCCGCATTGCTGGCGACCCGATCCGCCACATCCAGCAGCCATTTCTTCTTTAGATAAGTTTTTTGGTTGTAACCTTTCTGCCCTTCATGATAGGCCAGATACTGCAATCGGGCATCGTTTTTGGGGATGCCGCATTTGCGGGCGCTCAAGTCCACATACCAGCCGATGAAATCCACGGCATCGCCAAAATCATCCCGATCGGCCCGCCAGGCGCCGGTATTTTTCTTGTAGCTCTCCCAGGTTTCGTCCAGGGCCTGGGCATAGCCGAAGGCGCTGGAGGGGCGGGGTCCGGGAATGAACCAGAACAGCCGCGAACGGGGTGGTTCGGCATCGTGTTTGAACCGGGACTCCTGATGGATGATCGCCAGTTGCACGGAGACGGGCACGCCCCATTTTTTCCAGACCTTGCGGGTTTCGTCATACCAGCCTCCCTGCTGCGCGAAAATGGCACAGGCATCGTCGGTGCGCTGGACCGGGGAGGGTCGGGAGGCGCAGCCGGCAACGAGCATCATGCCACCCAGCATCCACCAGAAACGAGGCGCAATGGACCAGGGCCGACCACCTCTCATCCTCCGAACCACATTTTGCCTTCCATGTGTTCCAGTTTGATCCGGGCCACATTGATCGGAGCCAGCCGGTTGATCAGCGTGACCGCCATGCGCCAGTAGAGTTTGAGTTGGAAGGCCGGATCCAGGGCATGGAATTCGGCCAGGGAGATGCGCAATCCCTCGCACGACTCCACGGCCACATGATTGGCCGAGTGGATCCCTTGTTTGAACAGGCTGTCCAGTCCCAGCAGTCGTTCCGATCCCAGATTGACCAGCACCAGCGAGGGATCCCGTTGCAAGGTGACCATGACGCTGCCTTTGAGCAGAATGAACAGGTTGTCGTAGTGCGCCCCTTCGCGGAAGATGAGTCCACCGGGTCGGATGGTTTCCCGACCGGGTTTCATGCTGCGCAGGATGTGTTGTTCTTCGGTGGTGAGACCTTCGAAAAAGGAGAAGCCCCGCAAGAACCCCACCGGACTGATGGAATGGCCGCCGCCGAACTGGGCACGTTCCAGGCTGGCCAGCTTGAAGAGGGTTTCGTGCAGGGTCTCTTTGCGGTTGATCACATCGGCCAGCACGTTGTGGTAGATCTTGAGCAGCAACGCCGGCGGATAGCTGCCGCTTTCGTCATGGCTCAACCGCATGGCCAGGCCGGGTTCCGAGGCGATGATGCTGGCCGTGCGGGCCTGACCCGTGAACCAGGCAATCTCTCCGCAGAAGCTGCCCGAACCCAGTTCGCCGAGGGGCAATTTGGGCTGCATGCGCTTGATGACGTTATATTTTCCTTGTAGAATCAACCACATATCCCGATCGGTCGCCCCTTCTGCGATCAGAACGTCCCCGGTATCGATGGATTTGATTCCCATGCGATCCGAACAGAGGATCGCCCGTTCTTCATCGGTGAATTCCCAATGAAAGTGCAACGCTTCCAGAATCAGTTGACAGTTGCTCATCGTTCACCATCCTTGGAAAACCATCAGAATTTGAAAACGTTGTCCCATTGGGTCGTGGAGCGGTATTTCAAAAAGGTCCAGGTCAAACGTCGGGCAATGGTCACGGAGATGCGTTTCCAGACCATGGCGGCGATTTCCGGGTTTTGATCCAGGAACTGTTCCAGTTTGTTGCCGTCGATCCGCAACAGAACCACCCGGGAGTTGGCGTGGATGTCGCTTAAGTGTTTTTGTTTCAGCAGCCAGGCGATCTCGCCATACACCTCGTCTTCCAGCGCGTCGATCTTTTTGTAGAAGGCGACCCCTTTGAAGTTCAATTCCTTGTTGAGGGTCACCTCTCCCGACAGGATCAGATAAAGGTCCGGGCCGGTCAGGTCGTCTTCGGAGAAGATCAGGGTATCCACGCCGGGTTTGGGTTCGAAGATGTCCCGTTCGGTGAACGCGGCGATCTGCTCCAGGGCAGCCGGATCCACCCCTTCGAACAATTTTGTCTTGGCCAACAGCAGAGCGAGATTCATGTCGAGCCACCCTTTGCTTTGGAACGTGAACAAACACCACTTCTTAATGGCATAACCTCGCAAAAAATGCAACGGTTAACCAAAGCCAATCATCTGCCAGACATTGCCGGATGTCACACCTTTCCATAAACTGCCCTCTCCATTGTTGGACAACCACAGGCCATGAAGGGAAAATTTCCTTGAAGATCCTTGTTTCCATGCTGCTGTTGTTGTGTTCCGCCTCCAGGCTTTGGGCCGGGGAGCCGATGCCGGTGACGGTCCGGCCTTTGGATCAGGTGGTGATCCATCCGCGCGAGGAGGCGCCGGCGGAGGTGCGCAGCCTCAACGACGGTCTGATCACCGCCCAGGTGACGGCGACCATTGTGGAACTTGCCGTTCAGGTGGGGGAGACGGTCCGGCAGGGGGAGTTGCTGATCCGGCTCGATCCCTGGATTTACCGGTTGGCCGAGCGGCGCGCCGCCGCCGAGCTGGAGGGGTTGCGCGCCCGGCTGGAGGCGGCCCGGAAGCGGGCGCAGCGGGCCACCAATCTGCAACAGCAGAAACAGGCGTCCGATGAGCGGGTGGAGCAGAGCGATAGCGAAGTCAAGGCGTTGGCTGCCCAGATCCGGGCCATGGAGGTCTCTTTGGAGGAGGCGCGGATTCAATCCGAAAAATCCCTGGTGCGTGCTCCGTTTGCCGGGGTGGTGGTGCAGCGTCCCGCCCGCATCGGCGTGAATGCCACGCCGGGCACGCCGCTGGTGCAACTGGTGGATCTGGAGGCCGTCGAACTGGTGGTCACCCTGCCCACCAGTCGGGTGGAGAGTGTGACACGGGCGCTTTCCTGGGAATTTTTGCATGAAAAGGGGCGTTTTCCGGTTCAGCCACGGGTCATTGTGCCGGTGGCCGATCCCGCCACCCGCAGCCAGGAGGCGCGTTTTGTCTTCACCGCCGCCAAACCGGTGCCCGGCGCGGCTGGACGGCTGATCTGGTCCGATCCCCGGCCTCATCTGCCTCCCTGGATGGTCACATGGCGTGACAACAAGCCGGGATTGTTTCTGGTGCAAAACGATCAGGCCCGTTTTCATCCGCTCGCCGAGGCGTTGGAAGGTCATCCGGTACTGCTTGACCCGTTTCCTGTCGGCGAGGTGGTGATTTCCGGTCGCGAAGGGTTGGCCGATCAGACGCCGGTCAAGCCGCTCCCGGCGCCGTGATCCTGTCGGCAGACCGCCGCCATGGGAAATTATTGAAAAAAAGAGGGGGTCTGGGGGATTCATCCCCCAGGGTCTTGATTTTAAAAGCAAAACATTTTTAAAAATTTTTTTGTTTAAAATCAAAGTCAAAACCCTGGGGGAGGAATCCCCCAGGCCCCCTCTTTTTTTTTAAAAGTGGGCGTCCTGACGGGACCGCCTGTTGGCAATCTTTGTAAAGAGGAAGCAATGATTCGTGCTTTTCTGGGCAACCACGTTCTGGCCAATCTCTCTTTCTCCCTGGTGTTGCTGCTGGGTCTGCTCGCTTACGACCTGCTGCCCCGGCAGCAGGATCCGGACATGAATTTCAACTGGATCAGCATTGTCACCATTCTGCCCGGCGCCTCGGCGGAAGATGTGGAAAAACTGGTCACCGATCCGCTGGAAGAGGCGTTGCAGAACATCCCGGATATCCGGTTCGTGATGTCGAGCAGCAGCGATGCCACCTCCAGCATTCTGGTCCGCTTCAACGACCTGGAAGAGCGCGCCTTTGACAAGCGGATCGCCGATCTCAGGCGCGAAATCAACAACAAGGAGCGGGAACTGCCCGAGGAACGGGAAGATCCCCTGATCCTGGAGATCACCAGCGCCAACGGCTGGCCCACGGTCATGGCCGTGGTGACGGGTGAGGCCGACGACGAGAATCTGCGTCAACAGGCCCGGCGGGTCCAGAAGGATCTGGAGGGGATCAAGGGGGTCGATTCGGTGATCGCTCTGGGGTTGCGGGATCCGGAGATTCAGGTCCGATTCGATCCGCTGCAACTGGCCATGCAGGGGATGGATCCCACCCATGTGGCCAACACCTTGCGCACCCGTTTTCGCGATCTGGCAGGCGGTGCGGTGGCCATGGGCGAAGGGAACCGGCTGCTGCGCTATCAGGGGACCACCCCGGATCCGGCGGAACTGGCCACCTGGCCGATTGCCGGGCGAGAGGGGGAGGTGCAACTCAACCGGGTGGCCGAGGTGAGCCGGGAACGCAAAAAGGCCGATCGTGCGGTGCGCTATCAGGGCAAGCCGGCGGTGATGCTCACCGTGACCAAACGTCCGGGGGTCAACTCTCTGGAATTGACCGGTCGCATCCGGGCTTATCTGGAGAGCCGACAGGCGCTGCGCGCCCAGACCGGCGTGCAGACGCTGCTGGCCGATGATCAGACCTCCATGGTGCAAAACGCGCTCTCCATCATGGAGAGTAATGCCCTGATGGGATTGGGCATGGTGTTTGCCACCACCTGGTTGTTTCTGGGGTTACGCATCTCCGTGCTGGTGAGCCTGGGAGTGCCGTTCGCCCTGGCAGGCACCTTCATTCTGTTGCACGCCTTTGGTCACACCCTGAACGTCATGGCGCTGCTCGGTGTGGTGATCGCCCTGGGCATGCTGGTGGATGACGCCGTGGTGGTGGTCGAGGCCATCTCCTTGCGGCTTGCCCAGGGGGCCAGGGCCATGGATGCGGCCATCGACGGCCTGCGGGAGGTGGCCATTCCGGTCGCCTCCTCTTCCCTCACCACCATGGCGGCCTTTCTGCCCCTGATGCTGTTGCCGGGCATTCTCGGCAAGTTCATGCGGGTGATTCCGATGGTGGTTTCGATTGCTTTGGTCATCAGTTTGATCGAGGCTTTCTGGATGCTGCCCTCTCATGTGGCGGCCATGAAGTGGCACAACGACCGTGCGCCGGGTCGCATGCAGCGGTTGCGTGGCCAATGGATGCACCGGGTTCGGATCGGCTATGTGCGTCTGCTGGTGCCGGTGTTGCGGCGTCCGAAGCTCTCCATCGGGGGGGTGCTGCTCGGGTTGGGATTGGCCATCGGTGTGGTGGCCTCGGGGCAGTTGAAGGTGGATTTTTTTGCCATGGATCCCATGCCGATCTTTTATGTCAACGTCAAGATGCCAGCCGGATCCTCCCTGGAGCGCACCATGACCACCACCCTGGAGGTGGAAAAACGGGTCCGGGAGGGACTGAAACCCGAAGAGGTGCGGGCCGTGGTTCCCTATGCCGGGCAGATGATGACCGATACCGAACCCTTTTTTGGCGACCGTTTTGGTCAGATTCTGATCAGCCTGTTGCCGGACAGCCAGAAGCGTCGTTCGGTGGCGGAGATCATCGCCGGGATGCGTGAGTCGGTGCTGGCCACGCCCGGACCGGATGCCATCACCTTTCAGCCGATGTCGGGTGGACCGCCGGTGACCCGGCCCATCAGCGTCAAGGTGCGCGGGGATGATCTGGAGCAGGTGCGCGCGGCAGCCGCGCAACTCCGGGAGATGCTCGCCGCAATCCCGGAAGTGAGTGACATCAGTGACAATTTCGCCATGGGCAGCCGGGAGCTGGTGTTGCGTCCCGAGGCCGACGCCTTGCGTCGTGCCGGTCTGGATGTGGGGTTGATACCCCGTCTTACCCGATTGTTGGCCGATGGCGAACTGGTCGCCACCTTTCAGCAGAAAGGCGAGCCGGTCAAGATTCGGGTCATGGCCCGTCCGGTTCATCCCGATGGCGTGGAGGCGATTTTGAATCTGCCGGTGGCCCTGCCCGCAGGGGGAGCGACCACTCTGGGCGCGCTCACCCGTCACGAAACCCGTCAGGGGGTGGATACGATCCATCATTATAATTTTCGTCGCGCCATCACCGTGGAGGCGGAACTCGACCGTACCCGCATGGATGTGGTCACGGCCAACAATCGGCTGAAACAGGAGTGGGCCAAGGTGCAGCCCCGTTTTCCGGGGGTGGATCTCGATTTTTCCGGCATTCTGGATGACATCAACGAGGCGGTGGATGCCATTTTGCTGTTGTTTCTGATGGGATTCGGTTTGCTCTATCTGATTCTGGGCACGCAGTTCCGGAGTTACTTCCAGCCATTGTTGATTCTCTCCACGGTGGTCATGGCGTTTGTCGGCGTGGTCTGCGGATTGTTGATCACCGGGCATCCGTTGAGTCTGTATACGCTCTATGGGGTGGTTGCCTTGTCGGGCATTGCGGTCAACTCGGCCATTGTGTTGATCGACGCGGCCAACGAACGTCGCAAGGCGGGGATGGGGACGTTGCATGCGATGATTTACGCGGCCCGGCGTCGGGTGGTGCCGATTCTGATCACCTCGATCACCACCATTGCCGGACTCGCTTCGCTGGCCATGGGATTGGGCGGGAAATCGTTGCTGTGGGGACCGGTGGCCACGGCCATTGTCTGGGGATTGGCCTTCTCGACGGTTTTGACTTTGTTTTTGATTCCGCTGCTTTATCTGATCTTTATCGGGCGGCGGCGGAACGTTTGAACCGCGCCTGGTTCGGGAAATGTTTTTTGTTCACGGGGTCCAGGGGCGAAGCCCTTGGGAATTTTGGTTCTGGCGCAGGCGCTCATTGGTTTGATGTGGTGTTGATATCGGCATAACTCATACTATTATTATAATTTTTTTGTGGTTTTTTTGATTGACATGGATTCTTTTCTGTGGCAGAATTCAGCGAAAACAGACCTATCTGTTGTGATGGGCAATCTGTTGCAGAGACTTGTGGATAAAGCTGTCTGTTTTTTGACCTAAAAGCCAGGGAGTTATTAGAAATGAGATGCGATATGTTTTTGAGTCGAATTTTTCTTTTTGTATTGTTCATGATTTCTGCTGCACCAGCGGGATATGCTGGAGTGACCTCTCAGAAAGCACCCAAGCCTGTTGATGGTGTGGGAGATACGGTACAAGATGGATCGTCCAAAAGTAGTTGTTCAGACCCAAAGAATTTTATTGAGACTGATAATAAGTCTATTTCCGGTGAACCCCCTGCGGTCGAGTTAAGTGTTACTCCAAGTCATGATTCTTTTATAGTTGGAGAGGTCTGGACGTTTTTTTTGAGGATTAGGAATCATTCTAACGGTCCAATCTGGATAGCTGATCGTCACACTACTGTTTCGTTGCCTCCTGAGCTATGGGGTGAAAATTCCAAAGGAGGATCAGTTGGGGCTTTCTTTCCAACAGTCCGATCGGTAGATGGTATTGAGGTCGTTCAGATAAATAAAGGGGGCGGTTATGAAGGGACTATAAAATTTGACCCTTCAGCGTCTCACACTAAAAATTATTCAAAAGAGTATTCAATTGAATCAGCAATCAGAAAAATACTGGAAACTGATCGGTCAGACACTGATTCTTTAGAATTGTTAGTAAAATCGTTAGTAAAATTGGCAAAGGAACATTTTTATAATTCTATTGCTCGTATTGCAATGGCGGTTGTTAACTTTCCATTCTTTCATCCAGGAGATTACTATGTTGTTGCTAATGTTCATGTGTGGAATACGTTTCCAAAAATCACAGGCGACTGCATTACTAATATTGGTTCTTCTTTTTTGAAGACTGAAGCAAAAAAATTTCATTTTGATAGCAATCCGTGGATTTTGATAATAGGAGCCATAATAGGAGGTGTGATTGCTTTTTTTCTCAATTTTTTCAATTCCCTTGCAGATTGGGAAGTGGACAAGGAATATCAATATTTTTTGAAGCTTTTGCCAAAATTTATTTTTGGCTTGTTTGTCTCCATCCTGCTGTGTGGGATAGGAACAATCCTGATCTCTCGTGTTTCTGGGACAGAGTTTCTCATCAATATTAAGGTTAAGGATATCTGGGGTGCTATTGCCACTGGATTTTTCTTGCAGTGGTTCGGTGTCCGGTATCTGGATAAAATTTCTACTCTCGTCACAAAGAAGCCAGATATCTTAAGCGATATCACACCGCAGGGTGGTTCCTCGAACACAGGAGATGAACCCCCACCACCCCCCGCAAATGGCGGGAAAGCAACTCCTGAGACTCCCGTCGCTCCCGCTCCCTAAAAGGGGTATGGAGTTTCTGGCCCAAAGGCGTCGCCTGCGGCGACCAGGGGGGGCGCTGCTGGAAAGGCGCGCCAAAGGCAAATCAAAGTCCCAAGGGCTTCGCCCCTGGACCCCACCAGGGGCCAATGGCCCCTGGACCCCGTTGACTCATTCATTATCCCGCCAGCGTCTGCCCCGGCGTCCACCAGGTATAAACCGCCGACAGACCGCGAAAGCGTTGGTCTTCGTCCATGCCATAGCCGACCAGGCGCACATCGGGCACTTCGTAGCCGAGAAAATCCACGGGCAGGGGATCGGGATCGTGGACCGTTTTGTGAAGCAGCACGGCCAGCCGGATCGAGGCGGGATGGCACTCGCTCATCAACCAGCGGTGGAGACGCTTGAGGCTGCCGCCCGAGTCCATCAGGATGTCCACCAGCAGCACATGACGATTGCGCAGGAACTCCTGATCTTCCAGGGTCATCACCAGGCGGGCGTCACTGGAACGGGCATGGACAAGAACCACGGGAATCGGTTTGGAAAGCGCGCGCAACAGATCGCTTCCGAACAGAAAGGCTCCCTTCATCACCACCACCATCACCGGTTCCTCTTCGGGGGTGGCTGCGTTGAGCAGTTCCTGATCGATCCGCCGGGCCATGTCGGCCACCGCTTCGCGGATGTGCCCGGGATCCAGCATCAGGGTCATATGGTCCAAAGGCTCCATGGCGCGTTCGCCTCCTTTCGGCTCAACCATCCCGTTTCAGGAAACGGCTCAGGAAATTGAGGTCGTAACGACCGCGCACGAAGGCGCTGTCCCGCAACACCCGCTGATGCAGCGGCAAGGTGGTCTTGACGCCGCCGATCACGTATTCGTCCAGGGCGCGGCGCATGCGGGCGACCGCCTCGGGACGGTCCGCGCCGTGCACGATGAGTTTGCTGATGAGCGAATCGTAGTAGGGCGGAATCCGGTAGCCCGCATAGGCTGCCGAATCGACCCGCACCCCGCCGCCGCCGGGCGGGTGATATTCGGTGATCAGGCCGGGAGAGGGGATGAACCGCTCCGGGTCTTCGGCGTTGATGCGGCATTCGATGGCGTGTCCGGTGAAGCGCACCTGTTCCTGGGTGATGGCCAGAGGCAGTCCGGCGGCGACCCGGATCTGCTCTTTGACCAGATCGAGTCCGGTGACCATCTCGGTGACCGGATGTTCCACCTGGATGCGGGTATTGACTTCGATGAAGTGATATTTGCCTTCGGATTGCAGGAATTCGAAGGTTCCGACCCCGGTATAACCGACCGCCAGGGCCGCCTTGGTGGCGAGGTGTCCGAGATGGTTCCGTTCTTCCGGGGTGACCATCGGCGAGGGAGACTCTTCGAGGATTTTCTGATGACGCCTTTGCAACGAGCAGTCCCGTTCGCCCAGATGGATGGCGTGACCATGCTTGTCGGCCAGGATCTGGATTTCGACATGGCGCGGATTCTTCAGGAAGCGTTCGATGTAGACATCGTTGTTCTTGAAGAACTGTTGGGCCTCGTTGCGGGCCACGGTATAGCTGTTGATGAGGGCCGCTTCGGTATGGACCACCTTCATGCCCCGTCCGCCGCCACCGCCCGCCGCCTTGATGATCACCGGGAAACCGATCTCCCGTGCCACTTTCAGGGCCATCTCTTCGCTGGTCACGGCGCTGGAGGAGCCTTGCACCACCGGCACGCCGGCTTCGATCATCGCCTGGCGGGCGCGCACCTTGTCGCCCAGCAACCGGATCACCTCGGGTTCCGGACCGATGAAGGTCAGGCCCGAAGCCTGGATGATTTCGGCGAAGGCGGCGTTTTCGGAGAGGAAACCGTAGCCCGGATGGATCGCCTGGGTATCGGTGATTTCGGCGGCGGCCATGATCGCGGCCACATTGAGATAGGAATCCAGGGAGGCGGGAGGGCCGATGCAGACCGATTCATCGGCCAGTTTGACATGCATCGCCTCCCCATCCGCCGAGGAGTGGACCGCCACGGTCTGGATGCCGAGTTCCTTGCAGGCGCGATGGACCCGCAAGGCGATCTCGCCCCGGTTGGCGATCAGGATTTTATTGAACATGGGCATATGTCAGCTCGGCTCGACCAGAAACATCTCTTCCCCGTATTCCACCGGGGTGGCATTTTCCTTGATGATGCTCACCACGCGGCCACTCACTTCGGATTCGATTTCGTTCATGAGTTTCATGGCTTCGATGATGCACACCACCTGACCTTTTTTCACCATGTCGCCGAGTTTCACGAAGGGGGCGGACTCGGGGGAGGTGGCTTTGTAGAAGGTGCCGACCATGGGTGCGGTGATGGCGATGGTGGTTTCCCGCATGTCTCCCGGAGAGGAGGAGGGGGAGAACGATGCCGGAGCGGGCAGGGCCACGGTCGGAATCGTGATCGGGGAGGGGCGCGGCGCGGCCATCGGCGCGGGCTGGGCCGCTGCCGGCGGGGCAGGCTGGGCGCGGGTGATGCGCAGCGAGCGTCCCTCTTCCTTGATTTCCACCTCGGCCACGTCGGTATCGGACAAAAACCGGATGAATTGACGAATTTCTCTCAGATCAAACGCCATGGGAACTTCCTTTGTTTCAAGGCCCGGCCTTGGATGCCAGGCGTTGCGCCCCGGCCTCCAGGGCATAAAGATATCCTTCTGCACCCAGTCCGGCGATGACCCCGACCGCGATGTCACTCACATAGGAGTGATGGCGAAAGGGTTCGCGCCGATGGATGTTGCTCAAATGCACTTCGATGGTCGGGATGTTGACCGCGAGCAGCGCGTCGCGGATCGCGACCGACGTATGCGTATAGGCCGCCGGATTGATCACGATCCAATCGTGCACTCCGGCTGCGGCCTGGATCCGTTCCACCAGCGCCCCTTCGTGGTTGGATTGAAAGAAATCGATGGCGATTCCCAGGGTATCGGCCTTGCGGCGGCAGGCGGTTTCGATATCGGCCAGGGTCAGGGCGCCATAGATTCCGGTTTCCCGTTGTCCCAACAGATTCAGATTGGGACCGTTGATCACCAGGATACGCCATTTTTTTGCAACTGTCTCGTTCATCCGTGCCATGCTCCCCGCAGTTGTTCCAGACGGGAGAGGATCCGTTCTTTGGATTCATCCCGGACCGCTTTTGTTTCCAGGCGGTCGGCCAGGCGCTCCAGGCGGGTGACGGTGCGACGGGCCGGGGCCATCAGGCGCCATTGGGCGCGGCGGGCCTTGAGTTGCGACAGCCAGAGGTCCAGTGCCGTCATCCAGCCAGGCATCGCGGGCGCGGCGTGGCAGGCTCCGGTCACGGCCAGGGACCACATTTCCAGCCTGTGGATGGCTTCGGTTTCGGCGCGGGCCTCGTCCAGCACCCGGATGGCGCGACGATAGGCAGTCAGGGGTGCGCCTCCGAGTTGTCCCAGAGCGGTTTGCAGATCCTGGTCCCAGCGGGATGGATCCAGGGCGATCAGCCGACTGAGCACCAGCCAGCGGGCCGCGACCTCCGGGGCGGCGAGGATCAGGGATTCCAGCAGGGTGCCGGCTTCGTCGAGCCGCTTTTCGCGCACCAGCCGCAGCAGACCGGAGAGCCGCATTTCCCAGGAATCCCGCTCCTCGGCCATACTCGTTTTTCCTCCAAAAGACCCTTGCGCAAGTCTGTGACAATGCGGACAATGGCACCATGAGCGGAAACCGTTGGGGCGTCAGGGACGCTGTTGGTGGTTCCGACTCGATGCAGTTTATCGAAAATCAATCCAGCATGGCAACCGATCATAGACGATTGTTGCGCGCGGCGCCATCGCGGACGATGATCCGGAGGAAGAATTACGATGCAGATTCTGCTCAATGGCGAAACCACCGAACTTGCCGCCGGATTGACCGTGGCCGCGCTCCTGGAGACTTTGCGCTTCGAGGCCGGACGTGTGGCGGTCGAGCGCAATCTGGATGTGGTCGCGCGCGAGCGTTTCGCCGAGACGTATCTGGCGGAGGGGGATCGGGTGGAGATCGTTCATTTTATCGGAGGGGGCATGGAACCTCGGCAGCAGGATCCGTTGGTGATCGCGGGACGGCGTTTTGCGAGCCGTCTGCTGGTGGGCACCGGGAAATACAAGGATTTCGAAGAGACGGCCCAGGCTGTGGCCGCGTCGGGCGCCGAGATCGTCACCGTGGCGGTGCGTCGGGTGAATGTGAGCGATCCCAAGGCGCCCATGCTGACCGATTATCTGGATCCGAAGAAATATCTTTATCTGCCCAATACGGCGGGCTGTTTCACGGCGGACGACGCGGTGCGCACCCTGCGTCTGGCCCGTGAGGCCGGAGGCTGGAATCTGGTCAAGCTGGAGGTGTTGTCGGATCCCAAATACCTGTGGCCGAACAATCCCGAAACCCTGATCGCCGCCGAAAAGCTGATCGCCGAGGGGTTCGAGGTGATGGTCTATACCACGGACGATCCGTATCTGTGCAAACGGTTCGAGGAGATGGGCTGTGTGGCGGTGATGCCGCTGGCTGCGCCGATCGGTTCCGGTCTGGGGGTGCGCAACCCTTATACCATCAAGATCATCATCGAGGAGGCCAAGGTGCCGGTGCTGGTGGATGCCGGTGTGGGGTGCGCCTCGGATGCCGCCTATGCCATGGAGCTTGGGTGTGATGGCGTGTTGATGAATACGGCCATCGCGGGCGCCAGGGATCCGATCCTGATGGCGGTCGCCATGAAACACGCGGTGGAGGCGGGACGGGCTTCGTATCTGGCGGGCCGGATTCCCCGCAAGCTCTACGCCACGGCGTCGAGTCCTCTGGATGGTCTGTTCTTCTGACATGGCGGGGGATGTGGTCCCGGAGGGAGCGGTGTGGGATTGTCGCTGGCCCGACCCGGTGGCCCTGAAGGTGAGCGCCACCCGGATTCTGCGCACCCTGCCGGAAAACGATCCGGCGCTCAACCGTCGGTTGGCCATCACGGTGGAGATGGAGTTGAACGACGACTACTCGGGCGAGATCCGGGCGTTGCTGGTGACTCCCTGGGCCGTGGAGCGGATCCATTGGCACACTCCGGGGCTGGGAAGCATACCGAGAATCCGTCACGCCATGGATCTGGAGGTGGATGACGCCGGGCGGGTCGCGGCAGGGCAGGGGGTGTTGCTGGAGTGCGACGACGGACGGTTGGTGCCGGTGGTGATCGCCTGGGAACCGGAGACCGGTCACTATTTCGTCGAGGCTCTGTTGCACCATACCGAGGGATTGGCTACGGCCCGGGAGGCGCTCGACGTGGCGTTGGGCAAGCCGTTGCCGCAACCGGTGCGTCAGTCGGTCTCCTCTTCCATGAACCGCACGGTGAGTCGGCGCGGTTTGTTGAAATTTTGGCGCAGTTGACCTTGAAAAGTGGCACGGTGTCTGCTTAATATATCCGTGTTGTCGGTTGGCTGACAGGCTGCGAAGAAAGAGTCTAACCGATTGATATAAAAAGAATAGCGAGCATTAACGTAAATTTTAGCACAAAACGTGCCAATAAGCTTCCTAAAAAAAAGCCGGATCAAATTGATTTTTTATGAGACTTTTCCCCGTTTTTACGGTATGATGGGCAAAATGTGGTTCAAACAGTTATTAGCGCCTTAAATCAGTCAGCAAAAGGAGACTTAATCATGAAGGGTTACAAAATCATCCCCGTTCTGTTGCTCGCTGGGGTTCTCGGCAGCACCCTGCCCGGCTGCGCCACTCAACCCGCCGCCCCGGAAGTCGATCAGGCCGCTGAAGCCGCCCGCAATGCTCGCCTCGAAGCCGAACGGGCCGATGCCGCCCGCATGAAGGCCGAGCGCGATGCCGAAGCCGCACGCCAGGAAGCCGAAGCCGCACGCCAGGAAGCCGAGCGGGTCAAAAAGACCTTCCGCAAGAGCCTGAACAAGAAGTAATCTTCTGGGCACTGTTGGATCCGGATCGCGTCCTCTTCAAAATGACGCCATCAGATCCAACCGCGCAGACGGATGCCAACCGTTCTGCATGGCCCGGTGATGCCTGTTCGTCGTCGCGTGCCACTTTTGACCCGCATACCGCGAGCAGAATTCACACCAATACGGCAACCCGCCATGATTTGACACCGGTCAACCAACCGGTGACAAATCATGGCGGAAGCTTTGTTCTTCAGGGTGATTTTTCTTTGTGACCGGACGTTCCTCTGTTCCGGGTTTTTTTGTGTGCTTGTTGATAACTTAAAGAATAGAGACTGTTTGGATGTGTATTTTTGAAGGAAAAGAAGGGGTCTGGGGGAGGAATCCCCCAGACCCCTTCTTTTCCTTCAAAAGTGTGCCTTGCGGCGCCGCTCCTGCCGCTATCCCAGACTGCGCGCCAACCAGGGGCCGATGGTTTCGGCGACCGGCAAAGGCAGACGTTTCCACATCCGAATGAAATACCGGTATTTCGGATTCATGGGATTGACCTCCGGCAGGCTTGATGCGCGTACCAGACGGTAGCGATAGTGCAGTGGCTCGGGGGTGAAACCGTAATATTTCTTGAAATCGAACGAGCCGGATCCCGCCTTGCTGCGTCCGAAATCAAACAGACGCGCCCCGCGCGCTGCGGCATGGGTCATCAGATCCCAATAGAGAAAAGCCAGGGCGCCACAGCTCCGCGCCTCGGGCAGACCGCCTCCATAATAGGGCAATACCTGGTCGCGGAAATAGAAACTGACCACAGCCGCGACGCTCCTGCCCTGCCGCTCCACCCGCCACCCCTCGCAATCGGCGCCGAACTGCTCTTTCAGCAGCGTGAACAGGGCGCGGGTGAATACCGGTGTCCCCAGATTGCGCACGCTTTCGGAGTAGATGTCAAAACAACGGCCAGCGATGTCGTCATCTTGCACCCCGGTCAGCCCGTGTTGCAGACCACGCCGGACCTCGGCGCGCTGCTTGCGGGGAATGGCCGCCAGATTGGCCTGCGGATCGGCGACGATCGGTTTGCGAAAGGTGTAATAGAGCGCCTTGGACCCCCACTCCTCCCGGCGCGGGGAGAGATTGCGACACTCCAGCCAATCGACGTTCAGGCGCAAGGCGAGCTGCTCGGCATGGGCCTCCAGCGCGTGGCGACTCTCCTCATCCAAAGCGGCGGCGCCGCCGTAGACGCAAAACGGGGTCGAAACCAGCGCGTGACCAAACAACAGACTGCGCACCTGCGCCAGCGGCAGAACGCCCTGGATCGCCTCGCCCCGGCGGGCCAGCAGATAGTGGGTGG
The DNA here is from genome assembly GCA_015234115.1 of Magnetococcales bacterium. Classification (GTDB taxonomy): domain Bacteria; phylum Pseudomonadota; class Magnetococcia; order Magnetococcales; family Magnetaquicoccaceae; genus Magnetaquiglobus. The sequence continues at coordinate 37,260 of JADFWP010000013.1, read as the reverse complement.
CATGGCCGAATGCCTGCTCCAGAATCCGCTTCCAACCCGCGCGATGAAAAAAGGTCGCCTCCGGACAGTGGGCCACGAACCGGTCCCACGCCGGCTCCTCTCCTGGCGCCAGCAGGGTGACCCGCACGCCATCCGTTGCCTGCTGCCCGTTCATGAACGCGCTCCGATCACTTCCGCGAAGACCCGATCCATACGGTCCCAGCGGAAATCGCGCAACAGGGTGGTGATGCGCGTTTCCATGCGGGTGAGGTTGAGGTAGTGACGGAACCGGGATTTCCAACCCAGTCCTGCCACGCGGGGTTGTCCGGCATCCAGCTCCCAGGGATGAAAATAGAAGACACCGGCCTGCCCTTCGCGGTGCTGAAGACGCTGCCAGGCCCAGCGTGAGACCCGATAGGGATAGAGCCGGAAAAAACCGCCGCCGCCACAGGGATAACGCCGACCGAACAGATCAAGGGTGGCCACCGGAATCTCCACGATGCCGACTCCGGTCGCGCCACTGGGCCAGAAAGGGGTGCGTGGCGCTTCGGGCCAGCCATAGAGATCGTGGCGGATCGGATAGACGCTGGAGCTGTAATCGTATCCGGCGGCGGCAAGCTGTGCGAAGGCCCAGGCATTGGCCTGGCCGATGGAGTAGGTCGAGGCCCGGTAGCCCCGTACCCGGACACCGCCGGTCTGTTCCAGGATCAGGCGGGATTCGGTGGCATCGGCCAGAAAGGCCGCCGGACTCTGACGGGTGACCTGAATGTGTTCCATGCCATGGCTGGCCAGTTCATGTCCGGCTGCCACGATCTGACGGATCAGGGCCGGTTCGCGGCGCGCCACCCAGCCGAGCACGAAAAAGGTGGCATGGGCCTCGTGACGGGCGAGCAGATCGAGAATGCGTCGGGTGGAGTCGGCCACCCGCGAGGGCAGGTTCTCCCAGTGTTGGCGCAAGATGCGGGATTCAAAAGCGGCAACCTGGAAATACTCTTCCACGTCTATGGTCAAGGCATGGGTGAGTCCGTGCGCAGGGGTGGCCATTCATTGCTCGTTTTTGCCGAAGAGTCGTGCCCAGAAGCCTCTTTTGGCCGGTGGACCGTCCTGATCCTGTCCGCTGCCATAGCCGCCGCCATAGCCGCCGCCATAGCCTTCTCCATAGCCCTTGCCTCCGTACCCGCCATATCCACCGCCATATCCGCCGCCATAGCCGCCGCCATATCCGCCGTAGCCGCCGTATCCATAATAATAATAACTCCCTCCGCTGCCCCGTTTGCGGTATTTGTTCAGCACCAGACCCACGATGTCCGGATTTTCCAACTGTTCCAGTGCATCCTTGACCGCGAATTGCGGGGTGCGCTCGGCCTCGACCACCATGACGATCTGTCCCATGTTGCGGGCCAGCTCACGCGCTTCGGTCGTGACCAGCAGCGGTGGAGAGTCGAAAACCACGATCCGATCCGGACTGTCGGCGAGCTGTTTGATCAGAATGCGCATATTCTCGCTGGCCAACAGCTCCGTGGCCTGATGGTGACGCCGACCGGAGGGCAGCAGGGTCAGCTTGGGCACATTGGTTTTGATCAGTACCTCGGAGTAGTTTTCCACCTTGCCCAGCAGACAGTCGATCAGGCCGACCTTGGCCCGGAAGCCCAGAATCCGCGCCACCGATGGTTTGGCCACATCCCCATCGACCAGCAGGACGTTCAGATCCATTTCCGCAGCCAGACTGATGGCCAGATTGATGGCGGTGAAGGTCTTGCCCTCTTTCGGAAAGGCGCTGGTCACCATGATCATCTTGCCATTGGCGACCCGTTCCGACTCTTTGCCCATGGCATTGAGCAGCAACGGGCGTTTGATCACCCGGTACTCTTCGGCCATGATGCTGCGGCCTGCATCCGGGGTCAACACCCCCTTGGCGCGCAGTTTTTCAAAGTCCAGGACGATTTTTTTGTGGATATTCGGATATTCCGCCATCAGAGGGCAACCCCGGAATTGCGAAAAGAGGTGGATGGACCGTCCAAGGTTCAGAAGGTGGGCACGAAATAAATCACGCCGCCAAAGAGGCCGAGCAGAGTCGTCATGGCCAGGATAAAGGCGAGATTGGATTGGGACCAGCGTCCGACAAGGCCGCCATCCACCATCGAGACCATGCCCAGCACGGGCAATCCCAGGATCCGTTTCATGGAGGCCGGACTGTCGAAGACCGGACGGATGACCGAAAGAAACATCGACAGTGCCAATCCGGCCAGGATGCCGCCGACCAGCACCACGGAGGAGAACAGAGGGCGATTCGGTCCGACCGGTTTTTTCGGGGTGGTGGGTCGCTCCATCACCTTGAAGCGGACAAAGCGGCTGAGATCTTCTTCCAGTTCGCCGCGCTCCCGTGCCTTGCTCTCCTGTTGCAGCATGGCGGTCATTTCTTCCTGGGTCATGCTCAGCCGGGTTTGCAGGCGGTTGTATTCGTTTTCGATGGCCGGCAGGGTGGTTTCCTGGGATTTGAGGCGTTTGAGATGGCCTTCGGTCTCGACCAGGCGCACCCGGACGCTGGCCAGATCCACTTCCAGTTTGCTGGCGGTCATTTTGAGATTGCGATAGACGGGGTTGGCCTCCAGTTCCCAGGAGGAGGAGTCGTCGGCGCTGGAACGCAACCGGTTGATCTTCTCCTGTTTGACCTGTTCCTGTTGGGCGATGGCCTGGCGCAGGGCGATGACATCGGGATGGTTGTCGTTGTAGAGGGGAATCTTGCGTCCCCCTTTCATGTAGTGTTTGCTGAACAGGGCGTTGAGTTGCTGGTTGAGGGCCTCGATCTGGCGATCCTGGTCTTCGGTGGGAGAGCCGGAAGAGTTTTCGATCTCCTGCATTTGTCTGCGCACTTCGTCGCGGCTCTGTTCCAGTTCGCGCAGTTTGGCCTGATGGGCTTCGATGGCGCGGTTCAGGCGGCTGACCCGCACATAGTAGCCGCCCTCTTTTTCCGGGATCAGGTCGAGGTTCTTGTTTTTGAATTCCTGTAATTTCTGTGTGGCTTCCGCCACCTTGGCCTCGTATTCGGCGATTCTTTTCTTCAGGTATTCTTCAGCGGTTCTGGCGGTTCCTCCCCCATCGACCGGCAGGGTATCCATGGGCAGGCGATCCAGGATCACTTCCACCACCTGACGGGTGATCTCCGGGTTGGTGTGACGATGGGCGATGCGATACAGTCCCGTGCCTGCGGCGGTCACGGTGATTTGCGCATTCAAAAGGTTCATGATCTCCTGGCGTTCCTGTTCGGTGCGGGCCAGGAAGGAGAGATCGGTCTGTTGCACCACCTGCGCCAGGGTTTGCGGATTCAGCAGACCGTTGAGCACCCGGTGGGCTTCGCGGGTCACATCGATCACCTGTTTGGTCTTGGAGAGAAAATCGGCGATCTCTTGTCTGGGATCTTCGATTTTGATCGTGGAACTGGCCAGATATTGATCCTGCATGACCGCCACCGAGGCCCAGCCGGACAGGCAGACGAACCATGTCAGGCCGATCATGTGCCACCGATGGCGCCACATGCCCCTGACATGCAGGATCACTTGAAAATAGAGATCGCGAAAGCCGAATTCCTGCTGCATCCGTTTCAACCCATGCCTTGAAGTGCCCGCATCCCCCGGAAGGATGTCGGAGTCATCCGCCCTGGTGTTTCATGTCTGGTTTTGGTCCGGAGGCCCCCTGTCCGAAGAGAACTACCTCCACTGTATGAATAAGCACTAACAGATCAAGAAAGAGACCGTGATTCTTCACATAGTACAGATCGTACTTCAATTTTTCCGCCGCGTCTTCCTCTGATGCCCCATAGCCGTAACGAATTTGCGCCCAGCCGGTGATTCCGGGTTTGACCCGCAGCCGTTCGGCATAATAGGGAATGCGCACCTTGAGTTGCGACACGAACGCCGGGCGTTCGGGACGGGGACCGACCAGGCTCATCTCGCCTTTGAGCACATTGAAGAACTGGGGCAGTTCATCGATGCGGGTTGAACGCAGAAAGCGTCCAACCCGGGTGATGCGTGCGTCGTTGCGGGCCGCCCAGCGGGGAATGCCATCTTTTTCGGCGTCCGGATGCATGCTGCGGAATTTCATCACCGAAAAGATCCGACCTCCGTAGCCGACCCGCTCCTGGGTATAGAAGATCGGGCCGGATCCTTTGCTGTCGATCAGGATGGCGAGTGCCGCCAGCAGCATGACCGGACTGGTGATCAACAGCAACAGGAGGCTGATCGAGATGTCGAAGAGCTTTTTGATCCCTTCGCTCCACGGTTCCCGGTAGAGTCCATCGGAGTGGAACAGCCACCAGGCCGGATCCATGATATCGGTCAGGATGATATGGCGTTCCCGCTCGAAGAATTCGTGAATGTCCATGATCCGGATGCCGAGCGCCTTGCATTCCTGGATTTCGTTGAGATACAGCTCCGGCAGGGCGTGGTCCGCGACCATGACCACCTCATCCACCCGGTGCTGTACGGCGTACTCGTTCAGTTGCCGGGTATCCCAGATCACATCCGCGGGATTGACCTGGATGGTTTGACCCGATACCGGCCAATGGCCGATCAGGATGCAGTCCGAGGGGCCGCCGGTGTTGCGTTGCAGGGTTTCGGCGATGATTCTGGCGTGTGCGCCGGTGCCGAAAACGATCACCCGACGTTTGAGCAACTCCCAATCGAGCATGAAGCGGAAGAAAAAGTAACGGAGCGCCATCAGGATCAGAAAACAGAAGGCCAGCGCATACCCAAAGGCGCCGCGACCGATAAAAAGATCCGGGAAAACATAAAACAGCATGCTCATGGAGACCAAAGCCACCAGAAAGCTCAGTCCCACCTGCAACAGCTCGCCGGAGAATCCTTCGTTCATCAGCCGTTGATAGCGTCCCATGGCCGCCAGGCTGGTGACGATCACCAGGGCAAAGAAGATGGCGCGGGGAAACAGCATCTCGCCATGGATGTCATCGTGATGCTCCAGTCCCGAAAAGCGCACGGCCACACCGACATACACCGCCAGGGTTGCCAGCAGGGATTCGATGATCAGAAGCATCATTGACCATCGATGCAGATAGTGTCGGAATATACGAATCACATTAAGATGACCGAATCTGGAAAAAAAACCAGAGATTATTTCTGGCAGGAGTGATCGGCCACCCGGACGACGTAGTGCGGCTGGTCGGACGGCTGCCCGATTTTTTTTCGTTCTCTCTGGTGATGTCACAACCGCATGTCCCTTGCATGGGCATCTCCACGTTGGCTTGACCCGGTTTGGTGCTGTCTTTCATAAATCACCAGGGGCCATTGTATCCTGTGGACCGGGTATATGGTCAAGCATTTCCTGGCGTGATCGCGCAGGGGGCATTCCGGCGTTTTCCTTCGGGTGTGTTTTTTTCACTCCCAGCCTGGACGGAAGGCGTCAGGAATCACCTCGGTTTGCCAATGCCATCCCTCCCGCCACAACAGGACCGCATCAAAGCGGCAGTCGCAGTTGGCCAGTTCCGGATGGGCGCGCAGATAGGCTATGGCCAGTCGGGTGAGTCGCGCCTGTTTGCGGGCGTCGATGGCCTCGCCCGGCGCGCCGGTGAGGGGGGTGCGGCGCGCCTTGATTTCGCAAAAGACCAGGGTCTCGCCCTGTTTGGCCACCAGATCCAACTCGCCGCCCGGCAGTCGGACATTGCGGGCCAGGATCCGATAGCCCAGACGGGTCAGGGTGCGCGCCGCCATCCCCTCGGCCAGCAGTCCGAATGCTTTGCTATCCATGGTGGTCTCGGCGGGCAGGAGGTGGAAATTTTTGCTGGATTAATTGAATCGGTTGTTTATGATGTTTCCTTTGGAGCAACGGTCCGCACAAGATCATTTTCGTGTCAAGTCAAGAGGACAACACCATGCGCAAGGCAGCCGACGGTTGGAGAATAGCAAAATCACCTCATGGACAAAATGTTTTCTCCTCCTGGCTCGACACGGCGGTGGAGGAGACGCGACCGGGCAGTCCGGAGGGGAGAGCCGTGCGGGGGGTGCCGGCAAGCTGGGTGGAAACCTTGCAAGAGCGGGGGCGTTTCAAACCGCCGGTGATGACCGGTGCCGCGACGCTTCCCTGGAAAGGGGAGGAAGCCGCTTCCGGGGGCGGGTCCGAGCCTTCTGCCGGGACCGGATCCCATGCCTCCGGGGCCGGTTCACGGTTTTTGCCGGCTCCGGGATCGGGTTTTCCGCTGTTTCCGGCCCGGCAACGGATTTATGCCGAGTTGGTGCGCCGGGCTTTTGGCGTCGAAGGGGAGGCGGGAGATGCGCCGCGCGCCGCCGGGGTGGAGCAGGGGATGGCGCAGGGGGAGGTTGTCGCGCTTCCGGCACCGCTGGAAGCGGCAGGATCGGGTTCCGAGCCGGTGCGCAGCCAGCCGGATCCACGTCTGGTCGAGGCGTTGCTGCCCGGCGTGATGCAGGCTCTGGCAGACGGTTTGCGCACTTTGGCGCAGAGTGGCCATCCGGACCCGGAGGGGGGGGCGCTCGTCCCGGTTGCGGATGAGCTTTTGTCGTCTCTGGCGCGGGATCAGGCGGCGGTATTGCTGAATCAGGCGCGTGCTCTGGTCGTCACCACCCTGACTCTGGCCAGGGAACTGGGCGAGCAGGCGGTCGGGCCGGGCTGAACTCCCGTCGGTCTGCCGTCAGACCCTTTGTCGCATCCACTGTTTCAGCGCCTGACCCGCAGCCTGACTGGCTGCGGCCAGCGTGCGGACCCGCTCCGCACACTCTGAAGGCAGCATCTGACGCGCCTCGTTCACCAGCGTCCGGGCCTGTGCGGCAAGCGATTCCATGCCCAGATGGCCCGCTCTGCCGGAGAGACGGTGGGCGATTTCGGCCAGGGTTTGGGCCTCCGACCGTTGGCACGCCTGCTCCATGGCCTGGACCGTTTCGTGTTCCAGCGCGCAAAAGATCTGGCAGATCGACAGAAAACGTTCCGTACCCAAAGAGCGACATCCCTGTTCCAGGATTCCGGTGTTGAGGATGGTGTCGCTGGTCTGCGGTTCCGACCGGAGATGGCGGACCGGCAGCGGTGGATGAGGCGTCAGGGCCTGACGCAGCATGCTCCGCTCGACCGGCTTGCACAATACCACATCGGCCCCGGCGCTGCGGGCAGCCCGGAGCGGCTCGGGCCGGGTTTCTGCCGTGACCACCAGAATCGGCACCCCGGCCTTGCGGGGATCGGGCAGGGCGCGGATGGTCCGGATCAGCTCCACTCCATCCCGGTCGGGCAGATGCAGATCGGTCAGGATCCGGTCCACCTCCTGGCTGCGCACCAGCGTGACCGGATCCTGATCCGGCTCCGGCAGCAGCACCCGATGACCGTCCTGAATCAGCCACTCCGTGAGCAGAACGCGGCTGAGTCGGTCATCTTCGATCACCAGAATTCGGAGCGGGGAAGCGGGAGTTTCCGCAGGAGGCTCCTGGCGGCGCGGGGCCGGGACATCGCCAGCCAGTGGATGGCTTGGGAACGGGTCCGGATCATCTTTCTTTTTGCCATGTTGCCGGTGCATCGTGATCTCCTGGCGTTTTTTCATGTGGATGGTTTTATGGGTCGGGGTGGGCGGTCTGGCGCAGGCCCAGGATGCCGTCGTGCCCATGGCCAGCGTTTTCCAGCGCGTCGCGGAGGGGCAGGACCACTCCGGGCGGTACGGAAAATTGACGCGCGCGTTGGCCGAACATGCCCGGCACCAACCTCCGGTCTGGGAGGCCGATCTGGCCGAGGTGCGTCATCAACCGGTTCCGGATCGGTTGCAGGCCGTTCAGGAGCGGGTCAATCAGCGGATCCTGCCGCGCGAGGATCCGGAGAATGTCTGGTTGGCGCCGGTCGATTCCTATCGGCAGGGCGGCGATTGCGAGGATTATGCCCTGGCCAAAATGTTGCTGCTGCGCGAGAGCGGCTTTCCGGAAGCGGAACTGCGTCTGGTCACTCTGGCGCCGACCGCGCCGGGCGGGGTGCATCATGTGGTTCTGCTCGCCCGTGTGCAAGAGAAAATTCATGTGCTTGACTCGCCGCAGCGCACGCCGGGCAGCCGGGTGGTGGCGTTGGGGGCCTACCGGGATGCCGGGCGCAGCGTGGTATGGTCCGGGTGGAGCGGCGGAGCCTCCGGGGGCGTTTCAGGCAACAGGGTGGTCGGAGCGCCGGGTGTGGCTGGCCGGATGCTTTCCTATCGGCAGTTTCCGGCCAATGAGAAACTGGCGCGCATTGCCGCCGACTGGCTGATCATCCATCCCTGGGAGCCGCGACTCACTCCGGGTGAAGTGGAGCGGCTGCGGCTTTTGCGGGAGTATTATCACGAGCCGACCCCGGAGCATGCGCAGCGGCTTACCCCGTTCGAGGTGCGCAAGCTTGAGGAGTTGCGTCGTCTGCGCAAGGCGTTGTGATGGCGTTTGTCCGTGGGGTCCAGGGGCCAGGGGCCTCTGGTGGGGTCCAGGGGCGAAGCCTCTGGGACTTTGCCTTTGGCGCGCCCTCCGGTCGCCGCAGGCGACGCTGTTGGACCTTTGGCGCGCCTTTTTGGCAGCGCGCCCTCCGGTCGCCGCAGGCGACGCCTTTGAGCCAAAAACGCATGATCCCGAAATGGTCGCGGTTCTAAGGAATCCGGACCAGGCGGAAGCCCAGATCGCCATAATTGACGCGCGGATCTCCATGATTGCGTTGCGCGGGTCGGATGAACTCCGGATTGCTCTTGACGCTTCCGCCCCGGAAGATCCGTTCCAGTCCATCCAGCGGTCCCTTGGGATTGCTTTTGGGGGAGACGGTGTAATACTGCTCGTCGAAGCGGTCTGCGACCCACTCCCAGACATTGCCGCTCATGTCGAACAACTGGAAGGCGTTGGGTGCCTTTTGTCCCACGGGATGGATATCTCCCTGGGCATTGCCTTTGTGCCAGGCGACCAGATCCCCGTCGTCGCTGCCGCAATATTTCTGTCTGGCGCCGGCGCGGCAGGCATACTCCCATTCGGCCTCGGTGGGCAGGCGGAATTTGAAGCCGCCACGGGCGTTGAGCTTGTTGATGAACTGCTGCACCTGCTCCCAGGTGATGCCATTGACCGGGCAGTTGTTGCCGCAGGCATTCAGCGAGGAGGGATTGTGGCCCATCACCGATTCCCATTGGGTCTGGGTGACTTCGTATTGGCTCATGTAGAACCAGTCCACGCACACCTCGTGCTGGGGACCGGTGCGCGGGGAGTCGTCGGAACCCATCTGGAAGCAGCCTTGGGGCACGATCACGAATTTCATGTCCAGGTATTTATCCTGGCTCAGGAAATACCAGGCCATCACGCCGGCCCAGATCACGACAACGATTGCCAGCAGCCACAGCAGGGATTTGCGCACCTTGGGAGGAGCGTTTTTTTTCGTATCGGGTGGTGTTTTCCGGGGGGGTGGCGTCGGGACCGCCTGGCCACAATAGCTGCAAAACCGTGCCGTATCTCCGTTCGGCTCCGGGCAGGGGAGTTCGGCGCCGCAGTGGGCGCAGAAATAGAGCTGATCCGGATGCGGCTTGTGGCATCTGCGACATTCCATGACTGGACAACCCCTTCTGGCTGGCATGTTGCGGCGGGGATGAAACAGGTTCGAGAATACACGTTTATGCAGGCCGTGTCATCGAAAATCCATGCCGCAGGCCGGTTCGGGGGGGGGGCGGCCCGGACAGAGACGACCCCCTAAACGGCAAGTATTTCGGGATGATGAGTTTTTGGCTCAAAGGCGTCGCCTGCGGCGACCAGGGGGCGCGCCTGCGGCAAAGCGCGCCAAAGTCAAAGTCCCAAGGGCTTCGCCCCTGGACCCCACCAGAGGCCTCTTGGCCCCTGGACCCCGTTGACTTAATCCATTTCCAGAAGCCGACCGCACGCCCAGGCCACCTCCAGCGCGTGCAGACCATGCTCCGGGGTGACTCGCGGGGGGCGGTGGTCGCGGATGGCGGCGAGGAAATCCGTCAGTTGACGCTGCATCGGTTCGCAACCGTCTGGCAGGGGGTGGGTGTATTCCAGGGTGCCCTGGGCATGCTGGATCACCAGCCGCTCCTGACGCTCCTGGTGCTGGAAGGTGTTGGCCGCGATCAGGACCAGGACGTTTGCGGGATAGATCAGCAGGGCGGCGGTGGTGTCGGCGCAGGCGAGAAAAGCGCGGCTGGCCAGAGAATGGGCCTCGATCCGTTGGGGCAGGCCGAAAAACCAGTTCAGGGTGTCGAGCCAGTGAATCCCCTGATTGATCATCACCCCGCCGTCATGGCGGCGCCAGCCGGAGCCGTGTTGATAATAGGCGGCGTTTCTGGGCCAGTTCAGGGTCAGTTGCACCAGTCTGGGGGAGGCGGAATCGAGTTGCGCGATCTGCCTGCGGAGCGTTTCCAGGCGCGGATCGAAACGGTACGGAGCCACCACGCCGATGGGCAGGTCGGAGCCGCGGGCGCGCGCCGCGAAATCGCGACAGGCGGTCGGATCCAGACCCAGCGGCTTTTCGATCAGCATGGGTTTGCCGCACTCCAGCGCGGCATGGGCCAGTTCCAGATGGCGCGCAGGCTCGGTGAGAATCAATACCCCATCCACGGCGGGATCGGTCAGAATCTCCTGCGCCGAGGCGGCACAGCGGGGAATGGCGTGGCGTTGGACAAAAGCGGCGCAGCGCGCGGGATCACGCCCCCAGGCAGCCACCAGGGTCGCGTCGGGCAGGGCGCGCAGGCTGGCGGCATGGCGTTCCGCAATGCCGGAGATGCCCAGAATCGCCAGACGCCGTTTCATGCCGGCATGGGGCGGTTACGCGCCCAGTCCCAGCGTGCTCCGGGCACTGCGGGTCGAGGCGATCATCGCGCGCCAGCTCAAGGGCAGACCGTCGTTGGCATCCTGTCCACCGTCCAGGGTGTCGTGGCACTTCCAATGCCAGATTTCCTGATATTCCGGCTCCAGATCGCCGAACCATTCGCGCCGGGGGGGGATTCGGATGGTCATGTATTGTCCCATGGGATGGTGTTCCTTATAATCGTCAGAAATCCGTGAATGCCGTGCGTCCGCACGGTGTCTGTTTGGATAAAATTCAATGATCATGCCAGATCCACCTCAATTCCGGGAGACCCCCCATGGCCGTCGGACGCCCCCAGCCTCTTCCTTCTCTGCCCGCGCTTGCCGGATTCCGTCTGGCGACCGCAGCCTGCGGCATCAAGAACGGCCAGTCCACCCGCGATGATCTGCTGCTGGTGGCCATGGATCCGGAGACCACGGTGGCCGGGGTTTTCACCCGCAATCGGGTGCACGCCGCCCCCGTGGCGCTCTGTCGCCAGCGGCTGACCGGTGGTCGGGCGCGGGGCGTGGTGGTCAACTCGGGCAATGCCAACGCCGTCACCGGCGCCCAGGGCATGGCGGACGCCGTGGAGATGACCCGGCTGGCCGCGCAGGCGCTCGCTCTGCCGGAAGAGGCGATCTTTGTCGCCTCGACCGGGGTGATCGGGGTGCCGCTGCCCATGGCGCGGATCCGCGCCGGAATCGCACCCCTGGGGCAGAAGATGGCCCCTGGAGGATGGCTTCAGGCCGCGCAGGCGATCATGACCACCGACACGTTTCCCAAGCTCGCGGTGCGCACCGGCGTGCTCGACGGACGGACGGTGACCATGATCGGCATGGCCAAGGGGGCGGGGATGATCCGTCCCGACATGGCCACCATGCTCGCCTTTCTGTTCACCGATGCCAACGTGGCCCCGGCCGCCTTGCAGACTTTGCTGGAGCGTGGCGTGGAGAGCGGTTTCAATGCCATCACCGTGGACGGGGATCAATCCACCAACGATACCGCCCTGCTGTTCGCCTCGGGTCAGGCCGGGAACGGGCGTCTGGAAGATCCCGACGCCCCCGGAGCCGCCCCGCTGGCCGCCATGGTGACGGAAATCTGCCAGGCTTTGGCCCAGGAGATCGTGCGCGATGGCGAAGGGGCGCGCAAATTCGTCACCGTCACCGTGGCGGGCGCTGCCACCCCGGCGGAGGCCAAACAGGCGGCGATGGCGATTGCCAACAGTCCTCTGGTCAAGACCGCCCTGGCCGGCAGCGATCCCAACTGGGGACGGATCCTGGCTGCGGTCGGCGCGGCGGGGGTGGCGGTGGATCCGGATCGGCTGTCGCTCTGGCTGGGAGAGGTGCTGGTGGTGGAACAGGGACGGCTGGCGGCGGGTTATGCCGAAGAGCACGGGGCTGCGGTCATGGCGGGCGAGGAGATTGCCATCCGGGTCGAACTGGCGTTGGGTACGGCCTCCCGCACGGTCTGGACCTGCGATCTGACCCACGATTACATCACCATCAACGCGGACTATCGTACGTGAGCCAGTCTGCGCTTCTCCCCTGGCCGGCCATCGGGATGGTGCTGCTCGACATGGATGGCACGCTGCTCGATCTGCATTTCGACGATTTCTTTTTCCGTCGCACCGTGCCGGCGGCCTATGCGGCCAAAGAGGGGCTGACCGTCGCGCAGGCCACCGAGCATGTGATCCATGCCTATCATCAGGATCGGGGCACCCTGGCCTGGTACGATCTCGACCACTGGTCGGAGCGGCTCGGACTCGACATCCTGGGGTTGAAAGAGACCGTGGCCCACATGATCCGGGTGCATCCCCATGTGTTGCCGTTTCTGGAGGCGGTGCGCGCTTCGGGTCGGCCAATCCATCTGGTCACCAATGCCCATCCCCGCTCGCTGGCCATGAAACTGGAACGCACCCCCATCGGGGAGTATCTCACCTCGGCCATCACCAGTCACGAGGTGGGCTGGGCCAAGGAGCAGGCCGGATTCTGGCCTGCTCTGCGGGAGCGGCTGGGCTTCGATCCGGCGACCACCGTGCTGGTGGATGACTCCGAGCCGGTGCTGGAGGCGGCACGGGTCTATGGCATCGGTCATTTGCGCCAGGTGCTCCATCCCGACTCCGGCGCGCCTCCCGTTTCGGGCGGGCGGTTTCCGGCCATGATCGATTTTCGGGATCTCGGTTTTCCCGGAGTGCCGGGAGCAGGGGAGAGAGGATGAAAGGGATGATCAACCGAAGCGGCTGGTGGCGTCGTCATCTGGTGGCGATCTTCATTGCGGTGTTCGGGATCGGGGCCACGGTGAGTTCCTGGTGGTTGTCCTATCAACCGGTACACGAAAGCATCAATCTGCGCTGGATTCTGTTGTTCGGCGGCGTCGCGCTGACCGTTTTCCTGGTGATCCAGCATCTGCGTTTGCAGGCCGACATCCGGCGTCACGCCAAGGCCAAACGGGAGTTGACCGCCGCCAACCGCGCCCTGACCCTGCTGGAGCAGTGTCACAAACTGGTCAACCAGGAAAAGAACGAGGTGGTGATTCTGGCCCGCGCCTGCGCCCTGCTGGTGGAGGTGGGAGGCTATCGTTTCGCCTGGTGCGGTTTCGTGGAGTCCGACGAGGCGCGCACCATCACCCCGGTGGCCCACTCCAAGCTGGCCACCGATCAACTGCACGCCTTTCGTCAGACCTGGATCGCCTCGGGCAGTCGTCAGGAGCCGGCCCGCACCGCGATTCGCAATCGCGCGCCCACCCCGATGCACGATCTGGTGAACGATCCCCAGGCCGGGGAGTGGCGCGAGCAGGCGCTGCGGTATGGCTATGCCTCGGCGGTGGCGGTCCCGTTGCTCGATCACGAGGTGCTGTTCGGGGTGTTGAGCGTCTATTCCGACGACCCCAAGGCCTTTCATGCGGTGGAGGTGGGGCTGCTGGTGGAGTTGGCCAATACCCTGGCCTTCGGCGTGCTGGCGGTGCGGGAATCCAAACGGCGCAAGCAGGTCGAAAAGGAACTCGCCCAGCATCGCCAGATCCTGGAAGAGCAGGTGGCCAAAAGAACCCGGGTGCTCAACAGCGTCGCCACCATTGCCCAGCGGGTGCTGTTCCAGGGCGGATGGCGGCAGAACATCGCGGCCGTGCTTCAGGATCTGGGCCTGGCGGCCAATGTCAGCCGCGCCTATCTGCTCAAGGCCCATGTGGAGGAGTCGGGCGGGGTGTTGATCACCTGGATCCACGAGTGGACATCCGCCGGGATTCCGGCCCAGATGGCGCACGAGCCGTTCGAGGAGTGTCCGCTGGTCCGGTTCGGTCTCTCCCGCTGGCGCGAGCGTTTTGTGCGCGGGGAACATCTGTTCGGACGCACGCGGGATTTCCCGGAAGAGGAGCGGGCCTTTCTGAGCGCGCGCAACATCCTTTCGATTGCCGTGATGCCGATTCTGGTCCATGACACCTTCTGGGGATTGCTGGGCTTCGAGGATTGCCGCCGCGAGCGCACCTGGAGTTCCGGCGAGATCGACGCCATGCAACTGGCGGCCAACACCCTGGATGCCGCGATCCGCAAGGATCGGCTGCTGGAGGAGAAACGGGCCGATGAGGCGGTGATCCAGAAACTCTCGACCGCCGTGGAGCAGAGTCCCAATATCGTGCTGATCACCGACGCTTCGGGTCGGATCGAATATGTCAACTCCCAGTTCACCGCATTGACCGGTTTCACCGCCGAAGAGACCCTGGGCAGCACCCCGCAGATTCTTCAGGCCGGCTCCAAGCCCCGCCGGGAGTACAACCGCATGTGGAAGATCCTCAATGGCGGGCAGGTGTGGCGTGAGGAGTTCCAGAGCGCGCGCAGGGATGGCACCCGGTTCTGGGTGCATGCCTCGCTCTCTCCGCTGGTCAACACCGGCGGGGAGGTGACCCATTTTGTCTGCATTCAGGAAGACATCACCCATCGCAAGCACTCCGAGTTGCAGTTGCGCGAAGCCTTCGACAAGCTGGCGCGCAGCGAGAACCGTCTTCAGGCCATTCTCGACAACATGCCGAGCCTGGTTTTTCTCAAGGATGTCGCCGGTCATTATCTGTTGGCCAATCAACCCTTTTGCGAAACCTTCCAGCTCACCCAGAGCGCGATCATCGGCCATCGGGATGACGAGCTTTTTCCAGCCGGGATTGCCAAAGGCTTCATGGAATCGGATCGCACCGTGCTGCAACGCGGCGTGCCGGCGGATGTGGACATGATCATCCCCATCGGGAGCGAAAAGCGGATTTTCCATACGATCCGCTTTCCGGTGGTGGCCGATGACAGCGGCCATTATTCCATCTGCGGCATTGCCACGGACATCACCGACCGGCGCATTGCCCAGGCCCGGTTGTTGCGCTCCAAGCAGGCCCAGGATCTGCTCAATGGGTTGTTGTTCGCGGCCATGGAGCGGACCCCCTTTTTACGGGATTTTCTGCGCGATGCCTTGGTGCGGATTCTCTCCGCGCCCTGGTTCGCACCGAACGGCAAGGGGGCGATCCATCTGTTCGGGGCGGGCGAGGATGGCCGGGATGTGGTCTGTCAGATCGGCCTGCCGGAAAACGGCAGCGATGAGCGCGCGGGCAAGGCGTTGCTGGAGACCGCCTGGGGCGTGCAGACGCCCGGCATTGTTTTCATTCGCGCCAGCGAGTGGCCGGAGGGGAACATCCCCGGATTGCCTGGGGATTGGGGTTATTATTCGGCGCCGTTGTCGCCGGGCGGCGTGGTCAAGGGGGTGATTCAGATCTTTTTGCCTCCCGGTCATGTGTGCGGCAAGGATGAGGAGGATTTTCTCGCCACGGTGCGCAACACCCTGGCCAGCATCGTGGAAAAGAAGATCGTCGATCGACAGTTGATCCTGGCCAAGGAGAAGGCCGAATCGGCCAGTCAGGCCAAAAGCACCTTTCTGGCCAACATGAGTCACGAAGTGCGCACGCCGATGAACGGGGTGCTGGGCATGTTGACGCTGTTGGGCAAGACCCGGATGAATCCCCTGCAACGTCAATATCTGGCCGTGGCCGCCCAGTCGGCGGAGTTGCAATTGAGTGTGCTCAACGACATTCTCGATTTTTCCAAGATCGAGGCGGGCAAGCTGGTTCTGGAGCGGATCCCGTTCGATCTGTTCGAGGTGGTGGAGGGGGTTGGCACCATGCTGTCCGGGGCCGCCTTTGGCAAGGGACTGGAGTTGCTGGTGCATCTGTCGTGGCGGATCCATCCGGAGTTGATCGGCGATGCGGTGCGGTTGCGTCAGGTATTGATCAATCTGGCGGGCAATGCCATCAAGTTCACCCAGAGCGGCGAGGTGATCCTGCGCGCCGATCTGGTGGATGAGGATCCGGAGGGAGTCCGGATCCGGTTTCATGTCATCGATACCGGGATCGGGATCGCGGATCTGGCTCAGGAGAAGCTGTTTCAGCCGTTTGTCCAGGCCGACGACTCCACGACCCGCCGGTTTGGCGGGACCGGTCTGGGACTGGTCATCGCCCGTCAGATCATCGAGACCATGGGTGGAGAGATCGGTTTGGCCAGTCAGCCGGGAGGGGGATCGGTTTTCTGGTTCGAGGTGGTTTTCGCCAAGGCGCCCGGATCCCGACCGGTGCGGAAACCGGAGTTGGGCGGGGTGCGGGTGCTGCTGATCGACGACAACGAGGCGTGCCGGTCGATTTTCGAGCATTATTTCTCGATCTGGGGATTGCGGGCGCACTGTGTTGCCAATGGCGCCGAGGCGTTGGCTCTGGTGCCGGAGGAGGTGTTCGACGTGGTGATCGTCGATATGCGTCTGCCCGACATGGATGGTCTGGAGGTGGCCAGGCGGTTGCGGGAGGCTGGCATGGGAGCGGCGACCCGGTGGATGCTGCTCAGTTGCGGCATTCATCTCGAAGAGGCGATGTTGAACGAGGCCGGGGTGGGGATCGTGTTGATGAAACCGGTCGGTCCGCGTCGTTTGGCCATGACGCTGGAGCGGATGATTCATCCCTCCGATACGGTGGAGCGGCATGGGGCCGGGGTGCGGGGCGAGCTGCCGCTGTTTGTGGGCAAGGTGTTGCTGGTGGAAGATACGTTTGTCAACCAGCAGGTGGCGGCCAGCATGCTCAAGCAGTTGGGGTTGGAGGTGGAGATCGCGCGGGATGGCGAGGAGGGGGTGTCCAGGGCTGTTGAGGGCGCTCCGGATGTCATTCTGATGGATATGCAGATGCCGGTGATGGATGGTCTGGAGGCCACGCGGCACATTCGGGAGTGGGAGACGATGCGCGGGCAGAAGGAGCCGGTGCCGATTCTGGCCATGACCGCCAATGCCTTGAGCGGGGATCGGGAGCGGTGTCTGGAAGCGGGCATGAACGATTATCTGGCCAAGCCGGTGTTGTGGGAGACGTTGGTGGCCAAGCTCTCCCAGTGGTTGCCGCAGCGTGCGGGCGCGGCAGGGGTCGTTCAGGTTGCGGCGGCGCGGGAGAGTGTCGGGGAGGAGGGAGAGGCGCTGTTTTTGGATCCTCATGTGCTGGAGCGGTTCTGGGAGGCGATGAAGGCGGTGCCCGGAACGTTCACCCTGGTGATCGAGGAGTATCTGGAGAGCGCGCCCAATCTGCTGGAGGCCATCGGGCGGGGGGGGCGGGAGGGGGAGCCGGACGTGGTGCGCGCAGCGGCCCATGCGTTGAAATCCAACAGCGCCACGGTGGGGGCCATGGCCTTGTCCGGGTTGTGCGCCACCATCGAAAAGGCGGCCCGCGAGCGGGAGACCGAGCCTGCCGCGCGGTTGCATCCGGCGGCAGTGGCGGCGTTTCAGGCCGCGGTGCCGGGTCTCAAGGCGGCGATGGAGCGGGAGAGGGTTTAGGGCGCGATCGATTGCGGGAGGTGTCTGTCAGCGCCTGTTTCTGTATGGCAAAATTCAATACAATGAAGATATGATCTAAGGGTAAACCATCATGGGCACGCCCGCTCGTATAGCACTTCCAATTCAAAATAGCACAGTATATAACAGCGACATGTGCTACCGTATCGATCTCAGAGAGTGCGTCGTTGCGTTCGTAAAAGAAAGGGGACGGAAGTCAGATGCCGTCCGAATTTTCAATGTTGGGCGCCGCACCATTTACAATTGGTTGTCTCGTCCGGATCTGGCCCCGACGGTGCGTGGCTCCCATGACCGCAAATTGAAGAAGAAGGAATTGGCTGCTCACGTCCAATCTTTCGTCACTTTGAAAAAACGGCGTCTATCTGCTGGGCCAACCAAGCTGATCTGATAGGGGGTGCTTCCCAGATTTCCTGATGAAGCAGCCGATTTCAGACTATCAAATCAGCATGGCTATCCCATTAGTTTTTGTGGCAAATTTGGTGCCGTGGACGATTGACTCTCCTGCCCTGGCCGAGATGACTCGCTTGGCTCGGCCATGCCGGTGGAGTGACTGGCCCGGCGAATTGGGACTTGGCTTTTGGCTCCCTGCCCTGCGCTTAATCAGCCCGAGTCGTGCTGGCGTTTCGGGTGGTTGCCCACGCACACATTTGGCGACCGGGAGGCGCGCCCAAACTCTATCCGGCATACCTTTCTAGCTGCAGCATGCTCACGGAGTAGGGAATCAGATTTCTGGGGGTGACCGACCGTTCCAGTAATTCCACTCCCAAACGCATCACCTCCCGGACAATGGATGCTCTGGTCACTTTGCCGAAAGCGATCGGACGGGCGATCAAATCATTTTTCATGTTATCGACTAGTGCGTCGAGTCGGGCCACCATAGCGTCGCATACCTCCAGCGACCCTTGGCTGATCGCGCTGCCGGATCGGAATTGCTCCACATCCCTTTCGAAAATGTTTTTTCGTTTGCTTGTGCTTTGTAGTATGTAAGGGTTATGCACAGACTCATAGCTGATGGGTTTCATCTCAAGTCTCCTTGAATCATTGGACAGGGTGCAGCATGTGTCATTACTGGCCATCATTAATCAAAGCAAGTTTTATGCCATCCTCCCAAATTGTCATCTCGACCGGGAAAACGGCCGTCGCAAAACCAACTTATCAGAATATCTTTATATTTTTTATTATTGTTTTTTCATCAAATTATCCACTAAAATCGTTCGTGAGCGCAATGCAGTGATTTTTTTAAGGCCTCGCTGTTGCACGCAGTCAACCCGAAGTCCTGGTGGAGCGAGGCGGCGTCAGGGGGGAGGGCGGGCCTGGTGAGCCAGGAAGAGGCTTTTTGAATGTTATGATAATCTGAAAACATTGAGATGCAAGCACCCGATGAATATTTTGTGCGTTTGACCCGACAGGTGCCTGAAAAACGTGTGACGAGCAAGGCGTTTGATCTGTTTTGTTGTTTCAGGATTAGCGAATTTCTACAGAATGAAACAAACGGTTTCAAAGAGAGGTTGATGAATTGCACGGTTTTCAACCCGAAGGCAGTGCCCAACAGGGTCTTTTCCGCCCGTCCCATGCGGATTTTATCGTATTCGATGCCGGTCAGGCAGCGCACCTCCTGATTCGGATCATCCGGAGAGGGCAGGACAAAAAGGCCATTGGGATCTGCGGCTTGCGCCACCAGGGGACTGTGCGTCGTCACCAGGAATTGCAAACCGGGAAAATGGGTTTTCAACCACTGGGGCAATTTCTGTTGCCATGTCGGATGCAAATGGGCTTCGACTTCATCGATCAACACCACCCCGGAGCGCTCGACCACCATGCTCCCATCCTCCCGATGCACAAACCAACCCCTCCACTCCATAGGCATCGGCCATGGCCTGGATCAGGTCCAATACCAGGGCATAAACACCCCGATAGCCATCGCTCAATTCATGCATCGGCAGTTCCAGACCCTTGCCATCCTGGAGGAAGATCTGATCCACCGAAATGCCGGAAATCTTCATGCCGTGATTTTGAAGTGAACTGACTTTATGTACATTGAACCACGACCCTTCCGGGAATTCCCTCCAAGATGAATTGAAAGATCCCTCTCGCAGGATTGATTTGTCAGAGATTTATTGATTTGTTTGTTTTTAAAGTCAAAACCCTGGGGGAAGAATCCCCCAGACCCCCTCTTTTTTCTCAATGATTTTTCACGAAATCGGCGCGCCGGCCAGGCGGGCGGTCAGGTCATAGGCTTTGGATCCGGTGATCTCCACCGGCACCATCGTTCCGGCCGGGTGGATCGCACGCCCCTCCAGCCGGGTCACGCCATCCACCTCCGGCGCCTGACCCGTGGTGCGACCGATCGTGACCCGTCCCTCCACCCCGTCCACCAGCAGCACCATCCGCCTGCCCACCAAACCGGCCAGCTTCTCCCGACTGATCCCCTGTTGCAACGTCATCAATTCTCCACGTCGCGCCTCGGCCTCCTCGGCGGAGACCTTGCCCGGCAAACCAAAAGCCTCGGCCTCCGGCTCGTCCGAATAGGTGAACACCCCGACATGATCCAACCGGGTCTGCTCGACAAACGCCCGCAGGGCGGCGAACTCCTCTGCGCTCTCGCCCGGAAAACCGACGATGAAGACCGACCGCAACACCGCCTCCGGCATGCGCTGGCGAATGCGCTCCACCAGGCGTACCAGATCCTCCGGTCGTTCGGCCCGCTTCATCCGTTTCAAAACCGCCCCGTGGGCATGCTGCAACGGCAGATCGAAATAGTGCAGAATCCTGGTCGAGCCGGCCATGTGATCCAACAGTTTGTCGGTGATCATCGTGGGATAAAGATACATCAACCGGATCCATTTCACCCCGCGAATCCGTTCCAGACGCACCAGCAGATCCACCAGATCCAGACGCGGCGTCAGATCGCGACCGTACAGCGTGGTATCCTGGGAGACCACGACCAGTTCCCGTACCCCGCCCGCCACCAGCGCCTCGGCTTCGGCGACGATCTCCTCCAAAGGCCGGGAACGGAATGGCCCCCGCAACCGGGGAATGATGCAAAAGGTGCAGGGATTGTTGCACCCTTCGGCGATCTTCAGATAGGCGGTGTGGGGCTGGGTGGTCAACAACCGGGGGGCCAGCTCGGAGGCGGAAGCGAAATCCGCTGCCGGCATGACCGAAATCGGAATCGTCAGCCGCGACACGACCTGATCGTGACCTGTGGTCCCGGCCAGCAGATCGATTTCCGGCATCTCCTCCCGCAACTTCTCTCCGTAGCGCTGCGCCAGACACCCCGTGACCACCAGTCGCTTGCCGGGATGAATGGCCTTGAGCGCCGCCATCTCCCGGATCGCGGCCCGGGATTCGGCTTCGGCATCGGCCTTGAATCCGCAGGTGTTGACCACCAGCAGATCGGCGGCCTGGGGATCCGAGGTCGGCTCGTAGCCCGCCTCCAGAAACCGGCCCAACAGCCGCTCCGCATCGACCACGTTCTTGGGACACCCCAGGGAGATCAAACCCACCTTCTGGGCGCGGGGTTTCCGAAGCCGCTCCTTCCAGCCGCCACGCACCATGCCTACTCCCGGAAATTGGTGAATTGCAACGGCAGTTCGTAGCCGGCGGCCTTGATGCTGGCAATGGCCTCCTGGAGATCATCCCGTTTCTTGCCGGTCACCCGCACCTGCTCGCCCTGAATCGCGGCCTGCACCTTGAGTTTGCCGGCCTTCAATCCGGCCACGATCTTTTTGGCCAACTCCGAATCGACCCCCTGCTTGACCGTGATCTGCTGACGCTTGGTTCCCATCGTGGCGGCTTCCACGGTGCCGTAATCCAATACCTTGATGTCCACCTTGCGGCGCACGAGCTTTTCTTTCAGGACATCCAACACCTGATCGAGTTTGTAATCATCGTCCGCCGTGACCTTGAGGATCGCATCCTCCCGCTCCACCTTGCACTTGGAGCCGCGAAAATCATAGCGCGTGGCAATCTCCTTGGTGACCTGATTGACCGCATTGTCCACCTCCTGCAAATCCACCTCGCACACCACATCAAAGGATGGCATCTGTCGTTCTCCTGTTATTTCTGAAGCGTTTTCTCGCGTTTCTCATTGTTTTCGATCACATCCACCCCCTTGGGCACCTCGAAGCGAAACCGCTCCGAAGCAATCTCCCCATTGGCGCGCCAGGTGAGGAATTCGATCCGCGACCGGTGCTTGAGGGAGTCTTCCACCACGAAATCGGCGATTTCATCCTTCTGGGGATGCAAGGTGATGGCGATCCAGTGGATCGACCCCTCCTGAAGCGGGGTCAGTTTCACGGTCAACATCCCTTCCTTCGGACCCGGCCCCACCTCCCAGGTGAAAATCTCTTCCAGCTTCTTGCCCGAGGTCAGAAATCCTGCCGGAGTCTTGTCGAGTCGTCCGGCGGAGGTGCGGGTCACCTGCTTGAGATCGGGTTCGTAGAACCACACCTGCTGCCCGTCGGAGACGATCACCTGCTGGTAAGGGGCGGAGTAGTCCCAACGGAACTTGCCGGGCCGGGTGGCGGAAAATTGACCCCGGCTCTCCTTGGGTTCGGTGGTTTCGGCATCCAGCAGATGCTGCACAAAGGCCGCTTCCACACTGCGCAGATGATCCATGAAGGCTTGCAGGCGTCGCACTTCAGGGGGGGCTGCGGCCATCTGGGCAGCCTCGGCGGTCTGCGTTCCCCAACCCGCAACCAGCAGGCTGAACAGGAACACTCCCTGGAGGAGCAGACGGAGGCGCCACCAGGATCGGATCGGAAATATTGATTTTGGCATGATGTTCGCTTTTGCAGGTGTAGAATAATGCCGGAATTGGGCCGTCAACCGTTTTACACTGCCACGGGTTGGATTCTCTATGGATATGTCCGCCTTCTCCGAACCCTTCAGTCGGGAGATGCCGCACCCCTTGACCGAAGTGGTTCCGCTCGTCTCATCCCACGACGATCTTGCCGCAGTGCTGGAGGAGATTGCGGAGTGGCTGGCGCAGACTCTGCCCGTGGAGATGATAGCTTACTGGAATCCCCGGCTGCGCAAAAGTCATTTGCTGTGTCTGGCTCCTCTGAACGAACGTGAAGAGCTGACCGGGGTGGTTCGGGAACTGGTTCATGGTGCTGTGCCGCGCATCCGTCACTGGCGCCAAAGGCAATGGTTTTTCCATTTGTGGATGGGCACCCCTCTCGATGGCTGGGATCGGCTGCTGATCGTGGAACGCAGCGGCAAGCTCTCGTCGGAGGAGTGCAATCTGTTGATCCAGGAGGCGGCGCGCACCTTTCGCAACGCCCTGCGTCACGCGGATCATCCGGTCGGGGCCGACTGTCGCAGCAGTTCCCTGGCCTGCTGAAAAACCTGGGCCGGATAGAGTCCGGCACGACGTTCATCGCGGATCTCTGCCACAAAGCGGTCGAGTTCGCCGGGGGCGGCGTGCAGGCTGCTCAGGGCGCCGCTTGCCACCCGTCCGGGCGGGGAGAGCCGTACCCGAAAGGCGGGCGTGCGCCACGCCCGCTGTCGGTCCGGAGGCTGGCTCCAGGCGTCGGAGGTCTCCGGGGGAGAAAGCGTTTTGATCCGACCTGGCCGATCGTACAGACGCAAGGGGGTGCCGACCTGCTCCTCTGGCGGCGCAAAGGCCTGTTTCATCCGTTGGGCCAAAATCTTTCCCCGCTGCGACAGCGCCACCGAAAAGGCCCGCAATGACCAGCGGCTTTTGACCGGAGCGCGTGTCGTCTCGACGCCTCCGGTCAGGGCGACGCTCTGGTCGGGTTCCGCCAGTCGGTTCCAACTCTGCTCGATCCAGCCCACCGAGGCCTGGACCCATCGCTCCAGTGTGATCATGCGCGCGCTCGCGTGGTCAGGAGTGGCATCGAATCGTGGCGACTTTTTTCAATACGGTCGCCATGGCCTGTTCGCATCCCGGATGGTTTGCGGTTCAGTTCAAGAAGCGATTCTCGAAACTTTCCATGTCAAGGTTGATAAAGGAAGTCAATGCAAAGAACCGGTACGGGGTTTCGACATACGAGTCAAACGTGAAAAGCACTCGGTTGACATCCATCGGATCAAACAAGGCGATGCGGGCGTTGGGGATCCGGACCAGGTGATGATGGGTCATCGTGAGGGCAACCTGGTCCACAAAGCGGTCGATGTCGGGTTGGCTCAAGGCCCATTCCAGATATTTTCTGAAGAATCGCGCCATGCTGTCGCCAACGAAAGTGGGATTGAGCAGAATGAGGCGGGCATTGAATTTGTTGTTGAAGGTCTGATATTCTGGATGGTCTTCATCCCGCAACAAGACGACATCGTCCTGGGCGTGCCGGGCCAGCAGATCTGCGACACCGCGTTGCAAAATCAGATCGATATCCGTCACGAAGATGGGCAATCGGAACAGATTCAGCAGATAACCCAGCCAGATGAAGCGGGCGCTTTGGAAATGGGCGGCCAGAGGTTTGACCGTGAATGGCGGCGTGGTATGACAACGCCCCTGGACCTGGCTGGGGTCAAAGGCGTCTGCCGACAAAAACAACCGTTCGTCCTGAATGCGCAGGGAGGCTGCAACCTCCTGGAGGTGTCCTGCGCCACCGATCACATGAACAAGCACCAGGCACGGGACATCGCTGTTTTTCAGAACCGATGCCGCATAGGCTCTGGCAAAGCGCTGCACATATCCGATATCCCCGGCCACAAAGAAAACAGCGCGCGTCTGCCGACTGGCCGCCCAGGCGGCGACCTCGGTCGGAAGCATGGTCTGACCCTGTGATGAGGCGAAGTGGATTTCCGGCCAGGGGGCATGGGCAGGAGTCGGTTCGTTCACCATGCGGAGATTGATTCCATTCAGGGAGACGCGATAGTACATCTCCATGGTGTTGTCCTGGATCGGTTCGGCATTCAGGGCATGCACACCGGAAAGCATTTCTTCGGTCAGTTGATACCTGGTTTGATCCAATGTGCCGCAGAGCAACAGATCAATGATCTTGTTCATGTTGACCAGGTACTGCAACATGGTTTGTGGCACAAGCGGATGACGTGCAAGATTGATCCGTACCCTGAGTTCCTCTTCAGTATCTTTGTTTGCCTGACAATAATCAATCAACTGGTTCTGAAGCGAGCTGATCCGGTCGACTTGTCCCAGATGCGCATAAATCTGGATTGCCTGATTCAGAATCTCTTTGTTGACCGGAAAGATTTTCAGGATGACGGCCATGACCCGTTCGGCATCGATCATGTTGCCGGTCCCATGGACGGCATTGAATCGTGTCACCAGAAATTCGATGATTTGGATCCGGAATTCGCCGGTGAAGGGATCGGTGTCCGGAGAGGCTTCTTTGAGTTGCACGATCCATTGCAAGGCATCGTCGAACCGGGATTGGGCGATGGCGGTGACGATTGCGTGGGGCAGATTTTCATGGAGGGGGGAGGGGGTCGGCGCCTGGTAGGCGATCAGGGGTTTGTGTGGTTCTTGTTGTGGCGGGGTAAGAAACAGGGTCAGGTCAACCGCCCGGACGGGTTGCGTGCCGTCAAAATTCATGACCGGGACGTGGCCAAGATTGAGATCCTGGACAATTTGTACAAAGGTGTTCACCGGTTGTTGATAGCCCCGCAACATGAACAGATTGATCAGACACGAATATTCATGTGCCCAGGCATCGTGCCAGGCGAAATCGGCCCGACTCCAGACCGAAATGTGGGCTTCGGAGTCCACGCCATTCAAATTGTTTTGCGTCATGAATTCCGGGGCCAGAACCACGATGCATTTGCTGCGATAGGTCAAGAAATTGAGCAGGTCGATTCCTTGCGACTTTGGCATGTGCTCGATGCAGTCTCCGATGACGACCAGATCAAAGTTCTGATTGTTGTCGCCCCGAACCAGAGATGCCGCATCGATGACCCTGATTTCATTGTACAGCAAGTCCAGGCGGAATCGTGAAACGTATTGCGGCTCGACTTCAACCCCGACACGGACACAGGATGGCATTTCGGAGCGCAGGATCATGCCGTATTTGCCGTAACCGCAGCCGATATCGAGAAAGGTGGTGGGCTTCATTTTGCGCACCAGTTCAGTCACCATGACATCGAATACTTTGAAGGAATCAGGCATTTGTTGTGCTCCAAGAGGAATAGGGAATGGTACTTTGTTTTGGCAAAGGATCAATCAAGTCTTCGTGAGAAAAAAATGATTCCATGCTGGCGGCGGAGCCATGCGGCAGAGCCTGGATTGCGCGCTGACAGGGAGCATCCTCCATCCTGGCCAAAAGGGTCATATTCTTCCATGATTGCTAAAATTGTCAAGCTCTTTCATGTTGTTGGGTACGATTTTCCCGGACGGTGCGCTGCTGTTGCGCGTTGGTTTCCGGGCGATGACGGGGGAGTGCGCCAGGATCTTGAATCTTGTGACCGAAAGGAGGCTCGTCACCGTGGCCTTTTTGCCGTAGAATGGTCGAGAACCTGTTTACTCAAGATGCCGCAAGGAGTGCGCAAACGTCATGAATACCCGATTTCAAGAGATCCAGGCGGGGATTACCCGAATCGATGTCGAATACACCCGTCCCGGTTTCGCGGCCGCCTGGCTGATCCGCGAACAGGAGCGGGCCGCTTTTGTCGAGACCGGCCCGTTGCCCTCGGTGCCGATCCTGATGGAGGCGCTCAGCCGTCAGGGGCTGGCCCCGGAGGCGGTCGAAGCCGTGATCGTCACCCATGTTCATCTCGATCACGCCGGAGCGGCTGGAGAACTGTTGCGTCATCTGCCACGGGCCAAACTTTACCTGCATGCCCAGGGGGTCAAACATCTGGTCGATCCTTCCCGTCTGGTGGAAGGGGCCAAGGTGGTCTATGGCGAAGCCAAGTTTCAGGCCACTCTCGGCGGGGCGGTGCCGGTGGATCCGGCGCGGATCCACACTCCGGTCGATGGCGAATCCCTGGATCTGGCCGGTCGCGCCCTGACCTTTTTCGATACGCCGGGTCACTCCCTGAACCATCTGTGCATTCTCGACACCGCCACCAACGGCCTGTTCACCGGCGACGCCTTTGGTCTTTCCTATCGGGAGTTCGATGGCGGCCGTCGTCCCCTGATCATCCCGGCCACCACCCCCACCCAGTTCGATATCGAGCAGTATCGGGCCACGGTGGCCCGTCTGGCCGCGTTGCAACCCGACTGGATCTATCTGACCCATTTCGGTCCGCTGCCGTTTGAGCCGGGCCTGGCCGAGGATCTCGATGCGCAACTGCAAGGGTATCGTCGGGTGGCCGAACAGGCGGATGCGCAGGCGACCGTGGCCGATCTGACCACGGCGCTGGCGGCGTTGACCCGCACCTTTGGCGATCGGATCGGCGCGCCCGACGGGCCGGCCTGGGCGATGTTCGCCATGGATCTCGACCTCAATGCCCAGGGATTGGCCATCTGGCGGGAGCGTCAGCGCAAGGCGGCCGGGTGATGGAGCTGACCTCGGGCGCGCGGGTGGCGGTGATCGGCGGGGGACCGGCCGGTGCCCTGAGCGCCTATTTCCTGGTCGATCTGGCCCGTCAGACCGGCATCGAATTGCAGGTCGATCTGTTCGAGCCTCGGGAGTTCACCCTGACCGGCCCGGCGGGTTGCAACATGTGTGGCGGGGTGATCTCCGAATCCCTGATGCAGAAAATGGCGGCCGAGGGGATCATCCTGCCCAAGGAATTGCTGCTCGATGCCATCGACTCCTATGTGTTGCACACCGACTCCGGGGCCGAGGCCATTCGTCCCATTCACGACGAGATGCGCATTGCCTCGATTTTCCGGGGCGCCGGTCCGTTGGGGGCCGAAAGTCAGCATCCCCTGCCCTGGAGCAGTTTCGATCATTATCTGCTCGGCATGGCCACCGGAGTGGGGGTGCGCCACATTCCGCGCCGTGTCCGCCGTCTGGACCGGGATCCCGAGGGCAGGCCGAGAGTCCATCTGCAAGCCGCCAGGGGCGAAGAATCGGCCGATCCGGAGCTGCCGTTCGGGGTGTATGATCTGCTGATCGGCTGCGTGGGACTGAACGGTTCCGGGGTGCGGCTGTTCGAGGAGTTGGGATTTGGTTATCGTCCTCCCAAAACCGACCGGGCCTGGGTGGCGGAGTTGTATATGGGGGCCGAGGAGGTGCATCGTCGTCTGGGTCATGCCATGCATATTTTTCTGCTCAACGTGCCCGGCATGAAGTTTGCTGCCCTGACCCCCAAAGGCCATTATGCCACCTTCATCATTCTGGGCGAAGGGGTCAACGAGGAGGTGGCCAGGCGGGTTTGTCACTCCCCACGGATCCGGGAGCTGTTCCCGGAGGGGTGGGAGACGCCGGTGCGTCCCTGTCACTGTCAGCCGCGCATCAACATCGGACCGCCCCATCGACCGTTTGCGGATCGGGTGGTGCTGGTGGGGGATTGCGCCACTTCGCGGCTCTACAAGGATGGCATTGGCGCTGCCTATCGCATGGCCAAGGTGTGCGCCTATACCGCCGTGACCCGTGGCATCTCCGCCGAGGCGTTCCGGCAGGGCTACTGGCCGGCCTGCGAAGAGATGGATCAGGACAACGCCCTGGGTCATCTGCTCTTTTCCATGGATGGATTGCTGCGTCATTTCGCACCCTTTCGTCGTGCCATGATGGCGGTGATCCGCGCCGAGCAGGTGCGGCCCGCAGATCCGCGCCGGCTGAGTTCCGCCTTGTGGGACACCTTCACCGGCAGTGCCTCGTATCGGTTGATCTTCCGCCGCGCGCTTCATCCGGTGGTCCTGTTTCGTCTGCTGGTCGCCACGCTTCGGGAGTTGCTGCCTGGCAGACGGAGCCATTGAACGTTTTGAAGGAGAATCCTGACCATGTTGTTCGACTCGGAAAAACCCTCCCTGGGTCGGGAGTACGCAGATGGCGAGGTGATCCTGCGGGAAGGTGAGATCAGCGACTGCATGTATGTGATCCTGGAGGGGCGGGTGGAGGTGGTGGTCGATGATGGCGGCTTGCAACCTTTTCATCTGGCGGTGTTGGGAAAGGATGATTTTTTTGGTGAAATGTCGCTTTTTTCCGATCTGCCCCGCGTGGCCACGGTGCGTTCCCTGGGCGGGGTGCGGGTGATGAGTGTGGACAAGCGTGGCCTGTTGCGCTGGTTGGGGGATGATCCCTCGTTGAGCATGCGCATCATGTTGAAAATGGTGGACCGGATTCGTTTGCTGATTTCCGAAGTGGTGTGTCTGCGCAAGAAATTGCGGGAGCATGGAATTGTCTGAATTTTTTTTCCAAAGTGTACCCATCGAAACGGGCGCGGTTTGAATCATGTTCAAGAATTTTCTCTGTTTTGTGTTGTTTCAGCCCGAAGGACTCTTTACCCGGCTGCGCGCCTATGATCTGTTTCGTTGGGCCTTTGTCTTGCAGTTGATTCGCTGGGAGTCCACGGCCCTGACCACCATGGTCACGCTGTATCGCGAGAAAAGTGATATGTTGCTGCCGGTTCCCTTCGGCATCGATCCGCAGATGTATCGGTTTGTGGAAATTTTTCTCTATGGTCCTTATGGGCTGCTGATGATCACGATCATGGCCTATGTGATCTGGGTGCACGGTGCCGCTTATGCCACCCTCAGCCCGCTGACCATGCGCAAGGCATGGACTTTGCTTGGTTTTTGTTTCTTCGGTCCCTGGCTGCCCAGTCTGTGCGTGGACAGTTTTCTGATCATGCTCGGCTTTGGAGGGCCGGAGGTGATCATTCCCTGGCATGTGACCATCGTGGCAGCCGAAAGCTTTTTCACCGCCGCCGGTTTGCGTACCATCTACGGGATTCCCACCCTGCGCGCTCTGGCTCTGGGAGCCTTGACCGGTGCTTTGTTTCTGATCCTGGCCGGATCGGTGATTCGTTGATTTCTCTGCGCCCCGAAAAGGATTGACCACAGCGTTTTGGTTTGCGAAACTCACCGGAATGATGGGGATTTTTCCGGAACGTGGACTGGCTACACACAGGATTGCAGCGGGGGGAACGGGCAACAGATGAGAGTATTGGAATCTCTCTCTTTTCAGTTGAAACTTTTGTTGATTCTGCTCATCCCCCTGGGGGGCATTCTGGGTTTGGGGATCGTCGGCATCCATGAAAAACGGGCCATGATCGACCAGTTGGAGCAGATGAACCAACTTTCCGGTCTGGCGGTTCACATCAGCGGCCTGGTCCATGAAGTCCAGAAGGAACGCGGCCTGAGCGCCGGGCTGCTGGGCAGTCGCGGCAGCCGTTTCGGCGCGGAACTGGCCCGGCAGCGGCCACACACCACAGCCGCCTTGCAGCGGCTGACCCAATGGTTTGCGACCACGGGTGCCGCAGGACACAAAGAGGCGGAACTGGCAGAGATCATCCAGACGGCGAGCGATCCTTTTGTCCGTGTGGAGACCATGCGCCACAGGATCGACCAACTGGAGATGTCGAGTGCCGATGCCATCGACTATTATTCCGGGATCAACGCCGGGCTGCTGACCGCCATCAATCGCCTCTCCGCCTTTGCCGCCACGGCGGAAATCGCCACGCTCACCAAAAACTACAACACTTTTCTTCAGGGCAAGGAGCGGACCGGACAGGAACGGGCCATCATCACCGAGACCTTGACGGCGGGCCGGTTCGCGCCGGGCATGTATCGACGCTTCAGCGCCCTGGTCTCCGAGCAGGAGACCCTGTTCGGCATTTTTCGCGCCCTGGCCACACCCGCAGAACAGGAGACCTTCGACACCATCATGCGCGCCCCGCCCGCACGGGCCGTGGCCCGGATGCGCGAAGTCCTGTTCAAGATCGGCCATGCCAGTTCGCTGTATGTGCTGCTCGGGCAGTTGTATCAGAACATGGCGTTGCGCGGGGCTTATCATTCGATCAAGAATCTGCTGATCCGTGGATCCGCCTATGGCGATGCCGACGTTGATTTTGATCCGGCCCGGCAGCAGGAACACTATCGGCAACAGTTCGAACACAACTATCAGGCGCTGCGGGAGATCGTGGAGCGGATCCGCCAGTTGCCCTCGGTGGAACTCTCTCCGGAGCAGCGGCTGGATGTGGAGATCGTCTGGGCCAATATCGAGGCCTATCACGACAGCGTGCCCCGGATCATCGACTTGCAACGTCAGGGACGCTCTCTGCACGCCATCGATCTGGCCACCGGGGTCAAGATCGACGACCGTCCGGCCGATGAGGCCATTCGCCGTCTGGTGGAGTCCACCACGGTGGGACAGTTCCAGATTGATCCGAATGACTGGTTCCAGGATATCTCGGACAAGATCGATCAATTGAAAGGGCTGGAGGATCAACTCGCTCACCAGTTGAAAAGACGGGGCGCCTGGCTGGAGCAGGAGGCCCGTGAGGGATTGTTGGGCTATCGGCTCTTCACGCTGGCCATCATGCTGGTTTCGTTGGTGTTCGGTGTCACCCTGGTGCGGCAGTTGCGCGACAAGGCGGATCGCATCGTGGCGTTGAATCGGAAAATCATGGCCGGTGACCTTGCGGCGCGGATTCCGCTGGCCGAAGGGGCGACCCTGGATGAACTGGATCTGATCGCCCGCTCCATGAATCACATGGTGCAGGGACTCGATCAGACCACGCGACTCAATCAGCAGACCATGCGCGCCTTGGCCGATTCGGAAAGCCGGGTCCGTTCCATGCTGGAGACGGCCCCGGATGCGATTCTTTCCCTGAATCATTCGGGGTTGGTGGAATCGGCCAATCCGGCGGGGGAGCAGTTGTTCGGCTATTATCCCGGCACCTTGACCGGCAGCGCCATCGACGAACTGGTGCCCAACCTGTACGCGGTGCTGATTGATCAGCATGGCCAACTCACCCTGGAAATGGATGGTTTGTGTCGGGATCTGGGCACCTTTCCGCTGGAAATTTCTTGCAGCAGCTATGAGACCGGCGAGGCGACCCGTCATTATACCCTGATTCTCAAGGATATTACCGAACGCAAACAGATCAAGGCCGCGCTTGACAACGCCTATTCCGAACTGGAAGAGCGGGTCAGGGAGCGGACCAGGGAGCTGGAACGAACCAACGAGAAACTCTTTGCCGAAATCGACGAACGGATCCGCGCCGAACACGGCCTGACTCTGGCGGCCAAGGTCTTCGAGACCGCGACCGAGGGGATCCTGATCACCGATTCCGCAGTGCGCATCATCAAATGCAATCAGGCGTTCACGGAGATATCGGGTTATGCGCCGGAGGAGGTGCATGGCCGCAATCCGAGCGTCTTGCGCTCCGGGCGTCACGACGACGCCTTTTATGTCGGGATGTGGGCGGCCATTCACGCCAGCGGTTCCTGGTCGGGGGAGATCTGGAACCGACGCAAGAACGGGGAGGTGTTCCCGCAACGGTTGTCGATCACCGCAGTCTGGAACGCGGCCAACCAGTTGACTCATTATGTGGGGATTTTCTCCGACATCACCGAGATCAAGGAGACGGAAAAACGGCTGGAGCAGATGGCCTATTTCGACGCCCTGACCCAATTGCCGAACCGGGTATTGTTCCGGGATCGTTTGCAGCACGAACTGGACAAGAAAAGC
Organism: Magnetococcales bacterium; assembly: GCA_015234115.1. Classification (GTDB taxonomy): domain Bacteria; phylum Pseudomonadota; class Magnetococcia; order Magnetococcales; family Magnetaquicoccaceae; genus Magnetaquiglobus. The sequence continues at coordinate 5,135 of JADFWP010000013.1, read as the reverse complement.
CGCAGCGATTTCAGGCTGGCGGTGTTGTTCATCGATCTGGACCGTTTCAAGCATGTCAACGATTCGCTGGGCCATTCCGCCGGGGATCAGTTGCTGGTGGAGGTGGCGGAACGGATCCGCATCTGTCTGCGCAAATACGATACCGTGGCCCGTCTGGGCGGGGACGAGTTCGCGGCCATCATCACCGGTCTGAAGGATGGCCGGGAGGCGGCCCCGGTGGCCCGGAAGATCATCGATACCCTCAAGCATGTTTTCCATTTGAACGGGCACGAGGTGTTCATCGGCGCCAGCATCGGCATCAGCGTCTTTCCGATCGACGGCGAGGAGATCGAAACCCTGACCAAACACGCCGACATCGCCATGTACAAGGCGAAAGAGAGCGGGCGCGGGGTGATCAAGTTCTTCGAGGAGGCGATCAACGCCGGGTTGCAGAACCATCTGCAACTGGAGAGCGCGGTGCGCAACGGTTTGCGCAATGGGGAATTTTCGGCGCACTACCAGCCCAAGGTCTCGCTGGAGAGCGGGCGGATCGTGGGCATGGAGTCGCTGGTGCGCTGGTTCCCCACCCAGGGTCCGATGATTTCTCCGGCGCATTTCATTCCGGTGGCCGAGGAGACCGGCCTGATTCTGCCGTTGGGGGCTTTGGTATTGCGGGATTCCTGCCGTCAGGCCGCCTCGTGGCGCATGCTCGGGCATGAGATCCGCATGGCCGTGAATCTGTCGGCGGTGCAGTTCCAGAAATGCGATCTGGTGGACGAAGTGCGCGCCGTGCTGGATGTGACGGGGCTGTCGGCCGAGGCGCTGGAGTTGGAAATCACCGAAAGCATGGTCATGGGCAATGTGGAAAAATCGATCGAACGGATGAAAAGTCTGAAAGATCTGGGGCTGACCCTGGCGGTGGACGATTTTGGCACCGGTTACTCCTCTCTCAACTATCTCAGGCGTTTCCCGATCGATACCCTCAAGATCGATCAGACCTTCGTGCGCGATCTGAACCACACCCGGGAGGGATTGGCCATCGTGCTGGCGATCATCTCCATGGGGCGCGCCCTGAACCTGAAAATCGTGGCCGAAGGGGTGGAGACCCAGGAACAGATGCTGCTGCTCAAAGAGAAGGGGTGTCATGAGTTGCAGGGGTATTATTTCAGCAAGCCGGTCTCTGCCGAAGGGATCGGCGCGCTCCTGACCCAGGGACGGATGCTGGAAGGGGTTTGATGCTTTTTCTTCAAAAATGTGCAGTGCGCGGTGAGCGCGGTTCAACAACTCCTTTTGGAGCCTTGATCTATGGAATTTGTCGGCTTTCAGAAGCAACCCCGCATCCTGGTGGCGGATGATTCCCGCTCGGCGCGGGAATTGATCCGAAATTTTCTCGAAAAACATGGCTATGACGTCACCCTGGCCGCGGATGGCAAGGAGGCGGTGCGCAAGTTCCGGGAATCCCCGCATGACCTGGTGTTGATGGATGCCAACATGCCGGTGGTCGATGGCTATCGGGCCTGCACCGAAATTCGCCGTTCGGTTCAGGGGGAGGAGACCGGCATCATCATGATCACGGCCCAGGAGGATGATGAATCGGTGGCCAAAGCCTTTGCCGCCGGGGCCGAAGAGTATATCACCAAACCGATCCACTGGGTGGTGCTGGAAAAACGGATCCATCTCTCGCTGGAGAACCGCTATGCCCACGAAGCGGTGATCGAGGCGCGCGCGCGCATGGAGGCGATTGTCAATACCGCCCCGGATGCCATTGTCGTCATCAATACCCAGGGGATCATGGAGTCGGTCAACCGGGCGGCGGGCCGGATGTTCGGTCATGGCCTGTCGGACATGATCGGTCAGAATGTCTCCATGCTCATGCCTTCGCCCTACCGGGAGAAACACGATCAATACATTGCCAGTTATTTTGCGACCCATACCACGAAAATTCTGGGCATGACGCGGGAGTTGATCGGCATCCGGAAAAACGGGACCACCTTTCCGGTGGAATTGACGGTGAGCGAAGTGCGCCTCAGAGACCGCATCCTGTTCACCGGGATTCTGCGCGACATCACGGAGCGCAAGGAGGCGGAACAGAAAATTTTCTATCAGGCCAACTACGATGCCCTCACCGGTCTGGCCAACCGGGCGTTGTTTATGTCCACCCTGGATCATGACCTGAAACAGGCCCAACAAGCGGGTCAGAGCGTGGCGTTGATTTTCGTGGATCTGGATCGGTTCAAGTGGGTCAACGACAATCTGGGGCATGCGGCTGGGGATGAACTCCTCAAGGCCGCCTCGCGCCGGATCCGCGAACCGATCCAGGCCGGTGATACCGTGGCGCGCCTCGGAGGAGATGAGTTTACCGTCATTCTCAACCAGTGCTCTCCGGAACGGGCCACGGAGGCTTCCCGACACATTTTGCAGCGCCTGAATGAGGTTTTTTCCCTGGAAGGAGAGGATACTTATATTTCTGGATCGTTGGGGATTGCTTTTTTTCCAAGAGACTCGCAAAATTTGCACGGATTGCTTAAATGTGCGGATGAGGCGATGTATCGTTCCAAGAAGGCAGGCCGCAATGCGTGTCATGATTATGCCGGAGGGTCGTTTTCGTTGCCGAGTCATTATTGACCGAAGCGGAATACAGGCAGGGGGAGAGGCATGGTGATGGAGGGAATGTGGAGTCAGCTGCGCTTCAAGGTGTTCATGCTGCTGATTTGCGCGTTGCTGGTGATTGTGGCGTTGAGCGGCAATGCGACTCGGGAGAAATGGATTCAGTCTCACGAGGCGGGCTTGCATGTGGATCTGGCCGAGTTGGCAGTGCTGACCGCCAACGTGATCCACGAGGGTCAGAAGGAGCGTGGTCTGACCTCCGGTTATCTTTCCAGTGGCAAAAAGCGGTTTCGTGCCGAGTTGGAGGCGCAACGCGCTGTCAGCGATCAGGCGGGCGGGGCATGGCGCGCGTGGTTTGTCCGGGAGAGCTGGCGTCATTTTCCAACCGGATTCATCACCCTGGTGGAACGGGCCAGTGGCAGTGCCGAGCGGCTTCAGGCCATCCGTCGGGAGGCGGATGGCGAATCGGGCAATGCCAACGAGGTGGTGCCCAAATATACCGGAGAGTTGGCGATTCTGTTGGGGTTGATCACCGATCTGCCCGGTCACTCGCGGAATGTGGATCTGGCGGCGCGCGCGCTCTCTTATGCCCATCTGGTCGCGGGCAAGGAGTTGGCCGGTCAGGAGCGCGCCTTGATGATGGCGGTTTTTACCGCCGATCGTTTCGATCCGGCCAAATTGACCCGTTATGCGTCCCTGGTGGGGGGGCAGGGGGTGCATTTCAAGAGTTTCCAGGATCTGGCCACGCCCGAACAGATGGACAAGGCCAAAGCCTGGCAAGGGTCGCCGGTGGAAGAGGAGGTGCAGAAAATCCGCAAGCTGGTCTTTGAAAAGGCTCAGACCGGGGGATTCGGCCTGGATCCGGCGAACTGGTTCCAGACCGCCACCAAACGGATCGATTTGTTGAAGGGGCTGGAGGATCAATTGGCCAATGATCTCGGGGCATTGGCCGACACGATGAAAAGGCGGGCGGATCAGGCGTTCTGGAGCTATCTGGCGGGGACCGTGCTGGTGGTGGGCGGGTTGTTGAGTGTGGTGGGGCTGGGAACGGTTTCGGTGGGGCGGCGTCTGCAAGCCACTCTGGCCGGTTTGGAGCGGCTTGGGCATGGGAATCTCACGGGTCGGATTCCGGGGGAAGGCGCCCGCGATGAGTTGGGCGCGATTGCCAAAGGGATCAACACCATGGCAGAGGCCATGGCGACGAATCTGCGCACCGTGCATGCCGAGGCCGAAGCCGTGGAGGGGGTGGCATCCCGTTTTGTGGCGTTGCGTCAGGATTTGAACCGCGAGTCCACGGCCACCCATGCCTTGTCGGGGGAGGTGGTGGAGGAGAACAACCGGCTGGATGACGAGCTGGAAAATCTCAAGAAGGATATCGATGCCGCAGTGGAGCGGATCGATCAGGTTTCCAAGGCGGCGGAGTTGTTGGCGTCCCAGGTGACGGCGAGCGCGGAGTCCACCGAGCGGGCCAGCATCAACGTCAACGCCATGGCGGCGGCAGCCGAGGAGATGACGGCCAATCTGGCCGAGGTCAACGTGCATCTGGGGGAGGTATCGACCTCGGTGGTGCATGTGGCGACCCGGGTGGAGGAGGTCAACACGCTTTCGGACCGGATCAAGGAGCGTTGTGATGCTGCCGAGCAGATCGCCGGATTGGCGGACCGTTCATCGCGCGGGACGTTGGTGGCCATCGAGGAGTTGGCGGCCTCTTCGGATGAGATTGTCGAGGTGGTCAGGTTGATTCATTCGATTGCCGATCAGACCCACATGTTGGCCTTGAATGCGGCCATCGAGGCGGCTGGCGCCGGGGAGAGCGGCAAGGGATTTGCGGTTGTGGCCGGAGAGGTCAAGGAGTTGGCCCGTCAGACGGCGGATGCCATCCGGTTGATCGAGGGGAAGACCGGCGACATTCAGGATCGGACCCGGTTGGTGGTGGATGCGATCCGCGAGATGGGCGGGTTGATCGATCGGATCAACGCGGGCAACGAGGCGATTGTCGAATCGGTGAATCAGCAGCGTCAGTCGGTGGCGGAGATCGGGCGTGCCATGGAGCAGGTGGCGGAATCTTCCCGGCAGGTGACGCGCAATTCGGGGGAGTTGGGGATTGCCTCCGAGGAGGTGGCGCGGCGTGCCCTGGAGGCGGCCACCGGCACTCAGGAGGTGGCCGGTTCCGCAACCGTGATGGCCGGGCAGGCCGAACAGGTGGCGCATGACAGTGCCGGTGCCAGAGAGCGGGCGGAATCGATGCGTCTGGTGGCGGAAGAGATGTTCCGGGCCTCGGCCCAGGTGCAGAAGATGATGCTTCAGGCCATGGATCACGTCGAGGCGCTGCACGAGACCATTGGTTTGTCGAGTGAATTGACCGAGAGTCTCAATCAGAGCAGTCAGGCTTTGCGTGAAGCGCGTGCTGGCTGGACCGTGGAGAGTCATTAAAAAAAAGAATGGGTCTTTGGATTCCTCCCGCAGGGGTTTGACTTTAAACTGCACTCATCACGGGATACGTCGTTTGTCAGTGGGGTCCAGGGGCCATTGGCCCCTGGTGGGGTCCA
>JADFWP010000139.1 GCA_015234115.1 Magnetococcales bacterium | reverse complement strand
CCTTTTCATCGGCCTTTTCTGGTATTGCTTTCAAAGGAATGTAGATATTTTCGATCTATCCCATGGAGAGCATCAAGCGCGGTGCCGCTGTCAAAGTGACGGAGGCGCTGAAGGCAAGGATGCTGATCGACGCCGACGGCATCATCACCGGCCAGGGGATCTGGGCCATCGACCCGAATTGGTCCTCGCCGCGCGCGGAGTACCTCAATGAGGTGGCGCGCCAGAAGCATCTGGCCAAGGAGGCCGAGGCCAATACCACCACGGCCCTGGCAATCGATGACGGGCAGCCCGAAGAAAACGAGCCTGCCATCGATGCCCTGGCAGTCGAGTCCACGACCACGGCCTTGGAAGCCGACGAGGCACAGGAGCAGCCGACCGAAGAGATCACGGCCCTGGAAGCCGACGAGGCACAGGAGCAGTCGACCGCAGAGGCCACGACCACGGCCCTGGAAGCCGACAAGGCACAGGAGCAGCCGACTGAAGAGGCTGCCACGACCACGGCCCTGGAAAACGACAACACACCTGATCAACCGCTCAAGGCATTTGTCCCCGAGCCTGCCGCCGACTTCGAGGAGGAGCCCACCTATTCCTCCACGATCAAGGCTATGGACAACGACGATGAGCCAAGACTGACGAAACTGGAGGCGATTCGCATCATTGCGAACGCATACGGGATCGACAACGACCATTTTGCCAAGGTGGTCAACGAAGCGCTCGAACATGCCTTCAGACTGGGACGCGACAGCATGGCCAGGAAAACCAAACCGGCCAAACCGGCGCGCCAACCGACCGCACCCAAAACGCCCCGCGCCGATTCCAAACAGGCCAGGGTGATCGCCATGATGCAACGGCCCGAGGGTGCCACGCTTGCCCAGATCGCCGAAGCGACCGGATGGCAAAATCACACCATCAGGGCCTTCATCTCCACCTCGAAGAAAAAGGGTCTGGAGATCGCCAGCAACCATCTGCGGGTGGTCGGCCCCAACCAGCCGGGTTCGCCCGGATCGGTGACCAGCTACTGCATCGGCTGATCATCCAACTCCGCAGCCCTGGCAACGGGGCTGCGGGCTGCACAGACTCCCGGAAACGCACATCCAAAAGGAAACCACACCATGAGAAGCATCGAGGAGATCAGCTCAAGCCTTTTCCATTACATCCAGGGCTACACTCAGTGCCGTCCGGACCTTCTGAACGAGTTGGTCATGGCCGAACCCGAATGGGCCGCAATGGCCAAGGTCGCACTGGAGCAGAAGCGGCAGCAGAGGAGGATGGAGTTCCTCCTGGCCCAGGACGAAGCGACCCTGGAGGCGATTGCCAACCAGGAGATCGATATCGCCGACCTGGCAAAGCAAAACAGCCGACCGTCCGCATGAGGTGCCGGACCAGCCGCAGCCCTGGCAAAAAAGGCTGCGGCTCCACTCCGACCACGGCCCTGACCACCACCGATCCGGAGCCTGCTACATGATCACCCCCACGACCACGGCCCTGGGAAGCGACGAAAACAGCGTGCTGGCCCTGGCCATCGCGCAGAGCTATCTGCTGGACATCGACGCGGCCAACTGGCCGTCCATCCAGGGCGCCATCGAGGAGGCCTACCGTCTGGGGCGGTATCACGCCCGGATGCGCAAGACCCGTCCGGCGCGCCCGACCGCAAAACCTGCGACCGAATCCAAGAAGGCCATGGTGATCGGCCTGCTGAAACGCCCAGAGGGTGCCACCATCGCCCAGATCAGGGATGCGACCGGGTGGCAGACCACCACGGTCCGGGCCTTTTTCTCCATCGTCAAATCGAAGATGGGCCTGACCATCACCAACCAACGGGCGAAAGGCGCACCAACCGTCTATTTCGCGACGTGACCCACAGGGAGAACCATCATGAGCGTACCGTCCAGACTCCTGGACACCACCAAAAAAGAGATCGCTACTGCCCAGGAGAGCATCACGACCGCCAGGACCGCTCTTGCCAGACTGCCGGACCGCTTTGGCCTGGCCGACGACTACCTCCGCGAGGCCGAGATCGCCACCGCCGGTGCCCTGCAGGAGATCGAAGAGTGGATCGCCGATGCCGAAGTGGCCATGGAGGCGAACCGGGTTTGATCCACCCACAGCCTTGGCCCTGCGATCCTGTGGCAATCACCGGGTTGCCAGCGCCTTCTGCAACGCCTCCGTGAACCGCCTGGGGAAATTCTGCAACGCCACCTTGCGTACGGTCTCGTGAAAGCCGAACCGGGGCTTGAGCCGGACCTGCCGGGAGAAGAGGTACATGAGCTTCATCCGCTCCCGGCGGCCCTTGCCTGTGCGGCGCCAGACCCCTTTGACGCTTGACCCCTTGCGGATGGGGGCGATGAAGTAGCCTTTCCGTTGCAGCATCGCGCCCGGAAAGCTGCCGGGCCGGGTGATCGATGTCGGAGTGGGACGCGCCCCGACCGGGACGCCCAGGTCTTTTCCGAAGAGGCCGCTCTTGTTGCCACCAGATTCCTGCATCGCCATGAACGGGTCCAACACCCTCACCGACGCTTGCAGATCGCGCTTGTTCGCCGCCCGGACGTGGATACCCTTGGCCACCCACCCTGTGCGGATCGTGAAACGCTGCGGCAGTTGTCTGCGGACCTCGGCCTGGGCGTCCTTGGCGGTAGTGGTCAGAGCCATGGAGGCGGCGAACCGGATCTCCCGTTCCGCCGTCGCCAAGACTCGGTTGAATGCCGCGTCGCTAAAGCCGATGGTGAACATGTTCCGTCACTCATGCGAAACGGGAGGTCTGCCGTTGGCCATGCGTGACAGGCAGGCCATGCAGGTCGCCGAGTCCTTGGCCCGTGGACAGAGGGCGTTGTATTTGCGCAGAGTGAAGATCAGCATCAGGGCCGCGATGCCGAACAGGCCGGAGGCGATGCGCAGAAGCAGCATGCTCACGTTGGGCAACTGCTGCAAAAACACCGTCGCGGTATAGAAGGCGGTGAGCATCACCGTGGGCATGCATCGTTTGGCGGGGGTCATCACCATGAGCCAGATCAGATAGCCCACCACCAGCAGGCTCACCCCGTCCAGAATCATCACGAAGCGCGTCAGACCGCCGACCGAGATCTCCCCGACGAGGATGCCCATGGCCGTGAAGATCACCACCGCCATCGGCCACTCCACATGGAGATTCCACCACCGGATGCCGGACGACACCGAGATTTTGCGTTTTGCCGTGATCATGGTCATTTCCTCTTGCGGGGCGGTTCGTCGCGGTCCAGGTGGATGCTCAGTTGCAACGACAGCTTGTCCACGTCCCGGTGCAGCGCGTTGTACTGCTCGGTGACCAGCCCGATCCGGTTGGCCACATCCCGGATGTTCGTCTCCAGATTGACGTGGATGGTGTTGTCGGACTCTGCATGCCCCTGCAGTTGAGAAACCAGGGACTCGATCTCCTTGCCGTTTTTTTCAAGCCCCTCCACGCGCCGGGTCTGGTCATTAAGCATCGAGTGAATCCGGATGCTCTCCTTCTGGACCTGTCTGGCGATCTCGGTCACGTCGGCCACATCCTTGACGATGGGTCCGACGACGAGGGA
>JADFWP010000138.1 GCA_015234115.1 Magnetococcales bacterium | reverse complement strand
GCCTTTGGCGCGCTTTGCCGCAGGCGCGCCCTCCGGTCGCCGCAGGCGACGCCTTGAGGCCAAAAACTTATCCCGAGACAGGCGCGGTTTAAAAGCAAAACATTTTAAAATTGTTTGTTTTTAGAGGCAAAATCAAAACCCTGGGGGAGGAATCCCCCAGACCCCCTCTTTTTTTTCAATAATTGACGATGAAATTGCCATGGCACTCCTGGAAAAACTGGCCTCTCCCAAACTCTCTGCCCTGATCCTGCTGTGGCTGGTGCTGACCCTGCCGCCGATCACCCGTGAACTCCTCTCCCCGGCCACTGCCGTGACCATCGGCGGCGTGGCCTTCCTGATCAACCTGCTCGCCTTTCTGTGGCTCTCCCCCTTTTTCCGCCAACGCCCCGGATTGCTGATCTTTCATGCCGCCCTGGCGTTTTTTCTGATCCTGGCTGCCCTGAGCCGCCTCACCTGGCTGGAAGGCCATGCCGAAATCGCCAGCGGCGAAACCTTCGATGGACACCCTTTGCAAAAAAGCCAGGGCATCTTCCATCCCGATACCCTGAATCAACTCCGCTTCACCAATCAAGGCTTCACCATCGACTATGCCCCTGGCCTGAAACGTGGCCCGACCCGCAACCAGGTGAGTTGGACCGATGCGCACGGCTCCAGACTCCAGGCCATCATCGGCGACGACACCCCCTTGATTCTGAACCACTATCGCTTTTATACCACGGCCAACAAAGGATTTGCGCCGCTCTTCACCTGGCAGCCCAAGAAGGGCCAACCGGTGACAACCCCACTGCATCTGCCCAGTTATCCTCTCTTTGAAAAACAGACCAATACCTGGACCCTGCCCGAAGACGGCCCCCAAATCACCGCCACCTTGAACCTGGAAGAGACCATCCTGGACGAAACGCAAAAAAGCCAGTTCCGCCTGCCAACCCGCTATTCATTGACCGTCGCCGTCGATGGCCAGGAAACCACCCTGCGCCCTGGCCAGGAGATGCCATTGCCCTCCGGACGGCTGCGCCTCGACGGCCTGACCAGTTGGATGGGCTATCGCATCCACTACGACCGCACCCGCCCCTGGCTGCTGGCCACGGTGCTGGTGGCCACCGCCGGTCTTGCCTGGCATTTCCGTACCAAATTTCACCCACCCGCCGACCAGCCACCCGAGACCACCGCATGATCGATCTGCCCAACGAACACCTGCTGCTCTGGTCCGGCCTGGGAAGTTACTTCGTGGCCGGAGTGCTGGCGATCCTCGGCCTGATCTTCCAACGCTTTCCTGCCCGACTGGTGGCCCTGGGCCTGTGGAGCGGCCTGATCCTGCACGGCGCCTCCCTCGGTCTGCGCTGGGAACGACTCGGCCATGGCCCGTTCATCAATCTGTTCGAGATCCTCTCCTCCAACATCTGGAGTTTCACCCTGGCGTTCGCCCTGTTCTATTGGCGCCTGCCCCGGCTGCGTCCGGGCGCGGTGGTGATCCTGCCGATGATCTTCGTGATGATGGGCTGGCTGCTGCGCGTCCACCCCGGCGACTCCACCTTTCCACCCACCTATGACACCTACTGGCTCTATATCCATATCGGCCTGGGCAAAGTGGCGATGGGCATTCTGCTGATGGCGGCCGGTGTGGCCACGATCATCACCCAACGCCACATGTTCGGCCAGCAAAGATTGGCGATGCTGCCCGACAACGCCACTCTGGACGAATTCGGCTATCGCTGCGTGGCCGTGGCGTTCGTGTTCCATACCCTGATGCTGCTGGCCGGCGCCATCTGGGCGCAGGATGCCTGGGGCCGCTACTGGGCCTGGGATCCGCTGGAGACCTGGACCTTGCACTCCTGGCTGTTGATGGCCCTCTATCTGCATCTCCGCCCCCTCTTTCACCCCCCTCCCCTGGTGGCGGCACTCGCCATCTGGGTGGTCTTTGTCGCGGCCTTCCTGGTCTTTTTCGGCGTGCCGTTTCTCTCCACCTCCACCCACCAGGGCATTGTCTGATGGGCCATCGCATCACTTCGGGCTGGCTGGCCCTGGGATTGGCCGCCATGTTTCTCTCCGCGACCGGGGCGTTTTTCCTGGTGCTCTGCCGCCTGCCGGGTATCACAACCTGCTCGACCCAGGGCTTTGCCACCCTGCTGGTCTATCACGTCGATTTCGCGGTGCTGGTCTGGTTTCTGGCCATGGCCGGCGCCTTCCTGAGCGTGACCGGACCCAATGGCCCACTGCAAGGCGTGGCGCTGCTTCTGGCCTGGGGCGGGGCCTTTGCCCTGCTGCTCGCTCCGGCCCAGGGCGGCGCCACACCGATCCTGGCCAACTACTTTCCGGTGCTGGCCAATGGCCTCTTTCTGGGAGGCATGGTCGCCATGGGCGCCGGAACCCTGCTGCTGGTCGTGGATCGCCTGCTCCAGGGATCCATGGTGCCCGGCATCCTGGCCGCCTCGCTGGCCCTGCTCTGCGCCCTGATCGCCTTCGCCGTGGCTGCCCTCGCCCTGCCCGGCCCCATTGGCGCCCCCCAAACCTTTGAATCCCTCTTCTGGGCTGGCGGCCATCTGCTGCAAAACGGCCATGTGCTGCTGCTGGCCGCCTTGTGGCTCTGGCTCTACCGCCAGGAGGTGCCCGAATTCCAGCCGCCCCGGTTTCTGGGGCCGCTTTTTATGGTGGCCCTGCTCCCTTCGGTGAGCGGACTGTTTCTCGATCACACCGATCCCGCCCTTCATACCCAATGGATGCGCTGGGGCAGTTGGTGGGTGGTGCCGGGAGTGGTCTGGGTGTTGGTCGCCGAATGGCGCCGGAAGGGATGGGACACACCTTACGCCTGGCTCTCCGTACTGCTGCTGGGCGTGGGATTGGCCATGGGCACGGTGGTCAAGGAACAGACCCTGCTGGTTCCGGCCCATTATCATGGCACCGTGGGCGCGGTCACCCTGGGTTACATGGGATTGGCGCGGCAACTGCTCGCCGACCCGGAGGAAAAATCACACACGCTGGATCGCTGGCAGCCCTGGCTCTTTGCGGGTGGCGTGCTGCTGCTGGTGGTCGGATTGGCGGTGGCCGGTTTTTCCGGTCTGCCGCGCAAGACGCCAGGGATCGAGCATGCCTGGGAGGGCGCGGCCCGCCTGGGCATGCTGCTGGCCGGTTGTGGGGGTCTGCTTTCGACTGCCAGCGGACTGCTCTTCGTGGTGCGCCAGGTGCCGCGCTGGTGGCGGATGCAGGCCGGAAGAAGCGGCGGACTCCTGGCCCTGACCGCCCTGGCCGTGGCGGCCATTGCGGCTGTCATCGAGATCTGGCCGCATCCGGCCACTGTCACCACCCTGTCCGCACCCGCAGCACCGCCGCAGACCGAGCAGACCGAATTGCAACGCCGCTTCGAGCAGGGAGCGGTCATGCTGCATGCCAAAGAGTACGAGCATGCCATGACTGCGTTTCACTGGGTATTGAAGCAGGCGCCAAAGTTGCCCGAGGCGCATGTCAACATGGGATTTGCCTTGTTGGGGTTGGGCCGGGCCAAAGCGGCGGAGGATTTCTTCCGGGGGGCGATCGAGTTGAATCCTTACCGGGCCAATGCCTATTATGGTCTGGCCCAGGCGCTCGAAGAACAGAAAGATCTGCGCGGCGCGCTGGGAGCGATGCGGGCGTTCATCCATTTGACCAAAGCCGAGGATCCGTTCCTGCCCAAAGCCCGCTCCGCGCTTTGGGAGTGGGAGAATCAACTCAAAACGCCGCCCGAAGAATCCAAGGCACCGCCCGAAGAACCCAAGACGCCCACCGAGTGACCACTATTAAAAAAAAAGAGAGGGTCTGGGGGATTCTTCCCCCAGGGTTTTGACTTTAAACAAA
>JADFWP010000137.1 GCA_015234115.1 Magnetococcales bacterium | reverse complement strand
GGGTCAGGAATGTTCATCATCCTCATGGTGCCCATCTCCTCCAGAGTCTGTTTCGGTGTTTCAATCGCTGGACAAGGATAGGCGAGATCGGATGTAAAAGTAAGACATTTCAAATCGTTGGTGATGTTCCGGGATCACAAATGTCCTGCCGGGATATCGCGTGAGGTCGCAGGAAACCGGTCTGCGCAGTTACCGGTCACAGGAGAGGGATGGATGGAGAGGAAGAAGGTCAGGCGGCGAACATCCAGCGCCAGATGCCCAGCAGGTTGATCGCTGTGAAGATTGCTTGCAGAATCATCAGGCTCGAACCGACAGGCTTGATGGCCTGTGGATCATGGGGCTACTACGTCGCCGAGGTCGAGATGCAGCAGGGAGAGGGTGAAATGATACTGCTCGGAGGCGACCATCATTTCGACTGTTTCCTCCTCATTGAACCAGGAGCCTGTCGGCAGGGGGATCCCCTCGCGAGGGTAGTTGGTGAGGTCCGGATTGACTGCCAGGGATTGTTCCGGCACCACCCGGCTGTTCTGAAGACGCACGCCGGACTGGCGCATGGTCTCGCTCGCTTCGGACCAGAGAATCCGGCCATCCCGTGAGACCACGAGCATGGCACGGCGGCGGGTGATGCGCAGCCATTGCCGGATCATCGCTTGCAAGGAAACGCCATACCGGTCGGCGCAGAAAGAAAGCATGGAGAGGTTGGTGAACTCCTCGGGAGCGATTTGCCTTTGAAGATCTGCTGGTGGCATCAGGAAGTTGGCGGAAAAGGTATCCGCATCTTCCTCGATGCGGGAGGTCTTTTCGAGAATCGATATCTCCCTGTCCCCACAACGGAATCCATCCGGGTGGCGGTGACGGTGCAGGAGATAGTGACCGAATTCGTGGCCCAGGGTGAACCGGATACGCCGTCTTGAAGGGACGCTGCTGTTGAAAAAGATGCCCCATCCTTTTTTCTGGCGTGGATCAGGGACCAGGATGCCATCCACTCCATCCAGATTCGCCCCCTGGACGATGGAGATGGGATCCTCCGGAAACAGCCTCGGGGTGAGCATGGTCGCCACATCCACGATGCTCACGGGAAATCTCTCTTCGCCGAACGCCGTTTCCAAAACGTGATTGACGAATGCCGCCCACTCTTGCGGCCCCTTAAGTTCGCTTCCGATCATGAATTGCTCCAAACATCAATAAGATCCCTCATTTTCTGCTTGGTTTCGGGCGAGAGTTTTCGATACTTACGAAAGAATGCCTGGTCTAGAGAATCTTCCCCTGGATCATTTTTGTCATTATCGACCAGGAATGATGCCGTGACGTCCAATGCGGCTGCAATCCGTTGCAATTTCTCCGCTGATGGACGTGGAATGCGATTCTGTTCCAACTCCCATAAATAACTTCTGCTCGTTTCTGTCGCGGCAGAAAGCTGATCAAATGTCCAATTTTTCTGTTTCCTGAGAATATTTATCTTCTCTCCAAGAGATGTGGGCATAGCACTCCTTTGCTGGTTTCTGAATTCGGTGTTGGAGAAAATATCATACCTGTGCAGAAAAAATCTCTTGCAATCGTTCGGTGTGCCGATATGATTATGTCCGATCGTTAAAATTTGCAAGACATTTTTTTGGAGGGCATCATGACGACCATAGCACGAGTGATCCGTAACACACCGAGGGACCAGTTGCAGGCTTATTTCGACAGGAAAGGCTTTGGCTCCGGCGGACTGCTGAGGAGCAGTACGATTCGCAATGCCACGGTATTGTTGAGAGAAGTTGCCGGACTCGACGAAACGACGCAGGCATCCATGAACGCCGATTTCGAGCGGATTCAAGAGATGACCGATGAAGCCGGTCAGTGGGCCATCCTGCATATGCTGAAAGATCGAAGCCTCATCGACGAACTCTCCAACCCGCACGAGCGATCCATGTGGCTATTCCTGCATGATCCGGACGCATTCCGCCGGGCGGAAGAGATGCGGTATACCGATACGCGCCGTCAGGGTCGGATGTGGTCCGGCTTCGTTGGCCCTCGCAATCTCGTGCCGAGTCAGAATGCTGCGGATCACCGCCGGTTCGAAGAGAAGGTGCGCGTTCTGTTCAACGCCAAGCATGCCAAACTCGACCTGTTCGAACGCACCCGTCCCGGTTTGAAAAACCAGACCGAACATCTGGTGCAGGCCGTGGTCTATCGCGATGGCCTTCCGGACGCCAGCCTGGAGTTCAATGCGCTCGGGGAATTGGAATTGCGCCCCCATCGCCCGGTCATCGAGGTGGCCATCACCTACGAGCCGGTCAGTGGCGTGATCGAGGTGGTGTCGCAGGGGGTAGACCAACGGGCGCGTCTGGCGCGGATCTTTGCCGAAGTGATTCTGCAACAGGATATTCTGGGGCAGAGGATTCCATTGCGGCAATACGATCTGAATTGTCTGATCAAATCCCGTGATTTCCCAAGTGATCCAGAGGATGGTATCGACGCCGTGAAGATCACCTGGCTGCGACTGCGACCAAAAATGCAGGAGCATGGGCAGATGGCATTGATCTCCAAGTGGCGCGATGCCCTTACGGTTCACGAACAGGCGCAACAATGGATCGTTGCCGCCGACGGGTTGTCCAACACCTTCGAAGCAGACGAAGCCATTCTCTCGATCCGTCTGCGTCCGTCGCGCGGATCATCATGGCGCAAACAGACCATCAATGTGACCATCACCCTCCCCAATGGCTGCAACCTCAAAAGCAAGACCGAGAAGGAACGATTGATCTGCAACAAGTACCTCCCTCGCTGGGGCTTGGTACGGGATGTGTGATCATGGCGAATGCAACCATCACCCTCAAGGCGTTCCATTTGGCTGCGGAGATGTTCCATTCCGGGCAAGAGAACATTGCTGGCAGTCTGGTCGCTGATTTTCATCAGGCTGAAGGCCGCATCCTGATGAATCACGGATTTTTCACCGAAGGTGAGGTCAGCACATCGGTTCCGAATCGGAGCACATTTGAGGTGGATTCGGTGGAACCGGAGTGGAACGAAGAAACCGGCACATATCAGTATTTTAGTTTTGATGACGGTTACTGGGTCGATGTTCCTGAAGAAGACATGAAGACCTATAATCTCGACGTGGACAGGTTGGTGCGTCATATCCACGATCTGGCGGAACTGGAAAGAGACCCACGGATGATTATCACCAACCTCTTGTGGAATTTAGGGATGTTGAGGATCCGCAACAGAAAGGTAAACGTATATCTGGCAAGAAGGTTTACCCATATGGATGCGTTCGACAAAATTTATGATGTTCTGAAACGAATGAGCGGCCATTCTCCTGGTCTGGTGTTGGCATGGCGGCTACCCCAGGGGAGGCACATCTCACTTCCTCACGGTCACCGCATGCTCAGTCTGCAAGATGCCATCATTGCCGAGGGTAATGGCTATCATCTTGACCTGGGGATGCTGCGGAGTGTTCTCACCGGGGAGCATGAACCCGTGGATGATTTGTCGCCACTCTGGCACTCGATTGATTACGAAATCGTGCGCGCCAATGGACGCGAATTCATCTTTACCGGCAAACAGCAAATGGCCGTCAGCATCCTGGTGCGCGCATGGCAACGAGGTGAGGCCAAATATCAGACAACAATGCTTTTGGATAATGTTGGGTCTGCATCCAAGGCGATCAGCCAACTTTTTCGAGGCCGAACAGACTGGAAAGAATTGATAGGTTACGGTAATGGTTTCTGTTGGATCAAGGCATGAGCTTTTCCGCCAGCAAGCCGCTCAATGCACATCGGGTGGTTTGCTGGCACGCCTCACAGCATAGCTGCTATCGGCACATCCTCACCAGTTCCTCACCGCTCCTCACCAGTTCCTCACCAGTTCCTCACCAGTTCCTCACCACACCAGTTTCTCACCTGCTCCTCACCATTTCTTACCTGTTTATCATTGATTTATAACTGATTTTTATAGACCCCTCATCGCTCCTCACCAGTTTCTCACCGCTCTTCACC
>JADFWP010000136.1 GCA_015234115.1 Magnetococcales bacterium | reverse complement strand
TCTTTCTGGTTTCGATTCTCACGGCGCTGGTCGATTTCGGCGCCATCGCCTCGATCACCCCCGGAATCGGCGCCTCCTTTTTCGCAGCGGTCGTGGTCCTGACCATTCTGGCGGCCCACACCTTCGATCCCAGGCTGATCTGGGATCCTCAACCACGAGGTACGGCATGAACCCCTCATCCCCACCCCCCCCGCCCCTGGCCCAGGTGGAGACCAGAACCGGCCAGACCATCCCGCTGGTCTGGATCATCCCGCTGGTGGCGCTGCTGATCGGATCGTGGCTGGTGTTCAAAACCTGGTCCGAAAGCGGTCCGACCATCGTGCTGACCTTCAAGACCGCCGAAGGGATCGAGGCTGGCAAAACCCGCATCAAACACAAAGCGGTCGAGGTCGGTCTGGTCGAATCCGTCACCTTGAGTCCGGATTTCTCCCATGTGCGGGTCAAGGCCGCGCTGGTCAAGGGGACCGAACCGTTTCTGACCAGCGGCGCCAAATTCTGGGTGGTGCGACCCCGGTTGACCTTGCGGGGCATTTCCGGACTCGGCACCCTGGTTTCGGGCGCCCACATCGAGATGGAACCGGGCCAGGGCGAGACGCAACGGGAGTTCAGCGGCCTGGAGACCCCGCCCCAGGTGCGGGTCGGCGCGGCAGGCAGCCGCTTTCTGCTGAAAGCGCCGGCCCTGGGGTCGCTGGATGTCGGTTCCCCGGTCTATTTCCGCGACATCCCGGTGGGCGAGGTGCTGGGTTATGAACTCGACAAGGACCACAACGGCGTGACGCTGCCCATCTTCGTGCAGGAGCCTTACAATGCCCTGATCCGCACCACCACCCGGTTCTGGGAGACCAGCGGCGTGGATCTGGTGGCCGATGCCAGCGGTTTCAAACTCCGCTCCAGCTCCGTGACCCGTCTGCTGATGGGCGGCGTCACCTTCCAGACCCCGGATACCCTGGAAGAAAGCCCCTTCGCCCCCGAAAACAGCCACTTCACCCTGTTCAAGAACGAAAGCGCCGTGGCCGAAGGCTCCTATACCCACAAACTCATCTATGTGGTCTATTTCAAAGGATCGGTCCGGGGACTGAGCATCGGCGCACCGGTGGAATTCCGGGGCATTCAGGTGGGCAAGGTGACCGACATCCGGCTGGAATACGACTTCCAGGAGACCGCGTTCCGCATTCCGGTCCTGGTGCAGATCGAGCCGGAACGGGTGAGCGAAATCACCACCAGCGGCGCCAAGGCGATCCGGGACGACTCGCCGCAGGAGTTTCTGCAAACCTTGATCAAACGCGGTCTGCGGGCGCAGTTGAAGACCGGCAGTTACCTCACCGGACAGCTCTTCGTGGAGATCGATCTGCTGCCCGGCACGCCGATCAACCTGGTGAACGCGGTGGACAGCATCTATCCGGAGCTGCCGACCATTCCCACCAGTCTGGATACCATCACCGCCTCGGTGACCAGTTTCCTGGACAAGATCCAATCCCTGCCGCTGGAAGGGATCAGCAAGGAGCTGCACGAAACCCTCAAGGGGACCAACCGCACGGTCAACGCCCCGGAGACCCTGGAAACGATCCGGGGTGCAGCCGCCGCCCTCAACGAAGTGAAAACGCTGCTGAAAACCCTCAATCTGCAAATCGAACCCCTGGCCTCCGGGGTCAAGGGGGCGAGCGGCGCGGCAGCCCTGACCCTGAAACAGATCGAAGAGACCCTGATCAAGGTGGACGGGCTGATCGGTCCCAAGGCCCCGCTTCAGTACGGCATGGTCGAAGCGGTGCGGGAGCTGTCGGCTGCGGCCCGCTCGGTGCGCAGTTTCATCGATCTGCTCGAACGCAAACCCGAATCCCTGCTCTTCGGCAAGGAAAAGGAGGGAGTCCGCTGATGATCCGTTTTTCCCCTGGCAACCCCTTTGCCCTCTTCACCCTGGCCTGGAGCGCGCTGCTGCTGGCCGGATGTCCGGGACCGACCTCGCCGCCGACCCGTTTTTTCCTGCTCGCCTCGCTGGAGGCCAAGGAAAACGCCATCCCGCGCACCCCGGAGGGGTTGACCGTGGAGCTGGAACCGGTGGAAATTCCCCAATACCTCAATCGCCCGGAGATCGTGACCCGCGCCAGCGGCAATCGCATCAAGCTGGAGCGGATGAATCAATGGGCCGGAGATTTCAAGGAGGATCTGGGACGGGTGAGCATGGAAAACCTCTCGCGGCTGCTGCACAGCGACCGGGTGATCATTCTGCCCAACAAAAGCGAGCATGCCAGCCAGTTCCGTCTGGCCACGATCATCAACCGCTTCGAGCCGGATGAAGCCGGGCAGGTCTGGCTCGATGCCCGCTGGAACCTGTTCGACGGTCGTGGCCGGTTGCTCGTCACCCGTCATTCGGACATCACGGTGCGGGCCGAACAACCCGAAGAGTACGAATCCCTGACCGGCGCCATGAGCCGGGCATTGGGTCAGCTCAACCGGGAGATGGCCGACGCGATCCTGGCCCAGTCCCAGGCCGACCGGACGGGAGCCAGACCATGACCGCGCGTCACGCGCCTCCGGTGCGGACCTATTCCAAATCGTCCGGGTTTTACCAGGAGGTCAAAAAGGATTTTTTCACCAACAATGCCAACCTGTTGCAAACAGCCCGCCGTCAGAACGCACTGTATGCCGCCCAGCCACGTCGCACGCGCTGCAAGCTCTGCGAGGCCGAACTGCCGGGGGTGGTCGATTTCACCTCCCACGGCGTGGATTATCTCTTCTGCTCTGCCTGCGGTCACCTGAATGGCGGCCACGAAGAGACGGCGACCTTCATCGATGCGCTCTACATCGCCGAAGAGGGCGAAGCCTATGCCACCCATTACATCGATGCCCAGTACGAACGGCGCATCCGTGACATCTATCTTCCCAAGGTCGATTATCTCCGGGCCTCCCTGCCGGAACCGGCGACCCGGCTGCTGGACATCGGCTGCGGCAGCGGACATTTTGTCTGCGCCGCCCGCATGCGGGGTCTGGAGGCCCAGGGCATCGATGTCAACAAGCGGATGATCGACTTTGGCAACCATCAGATCGCCAATCTGCTCGGCACCACCCCCCTGGCCCATACCCGGGAAGAGGAGTTTTTCGAACTGGTGGCCCAGTCCGATGCCCAAATCCTCTCCGCCATCGGCGTGATCGAGCATCTGCGTGAACCGCAACGGTTTTTTGCGGCCTTCCGGGCCAGTCGGATCGAATATCTGTTCTATTCGATTCCGATGTTCTCCTTTTCCGTGATGCTGGAACATCTGTTCCAGAACGTCTTTCCCAGGCAGCTTTCCGGTGGCCACACCCACATGTTCACCGAAACCTCGTTCCAGACCCTCAACGAGCGTCTTGCGGTCCACTCACTGGCCGAATGGCGGTTCGGGGTGGACATCATGGATCTTTACCGAAGCTGCATGACCACCCTGGGAGAAAACGGCACCTCGGAGCAGATGACCACCCGGCTGCGGGAGGGACTCGCGCCCTGCATCGATGCCTTGCAGGCCCAACTCGATCAACATCATTTCTGCTCGATTCTTCACTGTCTGACCCGCAGGGACAATCATGGCCCCTGAAATCCAGACCAGGAGATCCGACTCCGGGCATGCTCCCAGGACGCAGCGACTTTCTCCCGCCACCTTACGGAAAACACGCCAATATCCCTTGGCGTGCTGATTGAGGGACCACCCAGCCAGTCAGCGGGGTATCACCACGTCCAACAGAGCAACCGAATACGGTGATCATTCGACACTGAGCGGCTGTGTTGAGTCAATCGGGGATAGAAGCCCCAGAATGTTCCACTCCGGGATAACGACATTTTCCTTAGAGGCTGTTTGGTGATTAACGCAACCCATTAAATTTGTGTCTGAACATGGTATTTCCTGAACAGGAGCCAGTACAGCAAGGACCGCACATTGCTGATTTTGGACCCATCTGATCTGACCAAGGCGTATGCCAGGAAGATGGAGTATCTGGCCAAGGTTCGAGACGGGAGCGCCGGAAAGATTACGTCCGGCTATCCCTCTGTGCCAATGTAGACGAGACACCGACCCCCAAATAGTTTAGTGTAGGGCG
>JADFWP010000135.1 GCA_015234115.1 Magnetococcales bacterium | reverse complement strand
CGGTTGCTGTCGAGCATGACTCCTTTGCCAGTGGTGGGGTTGCCTCAGATCACAGCAAAGCAGGCATCTTGACGCATCAGGCACACCAGAGACGGTGAGCATGACTCTCCGTCAGAACAGCCGCTCCGGTTACCCAGGGCGGCTGTTTTGCTCTGGTCAGAGGACGGCAAGGCAAAGGAGGTTGGGATGTTGCGGCGTGGATTGATCCCGGAGGCTGATATTCGACTGGAGTTCGTGCGGGCTTCGGGTCCGGGTGGCCAGAACGTCAACAAGGTCGCCACGGCGGTGCAACTGCGCTATGACGTGGCCAACTCCTCAATCCTCACTCCGGCGGGTCGTGAGCGGTTGGTGCGCCTAGCCACTGAACGCGGCATCGATCTTCAGTAGCGCGCTACAAAGCATGCTCCTGACGGGTAGGTTGAATGAGCACGTTGGCAGGAATTTTCAGTCCTTTGTGAAGGCGACGGATCATTTCCAGCGAGAGTTGTCGCTTGCGGTTCAGAATTTCCGCCACCCGCGCTCGGCTGCCAATGAATGGTTCCAATTCCTTACGATTCAGTCCCATCTGTTCCATCCGAAACCTGATTGCATCGATAGGATCAGGCAGATCAATGGCATGATGCCTATCTTCGTAAGCAGCGATCAGCGTGGCGAGGATATCCAAACGATCTCCTTCTGGTGTGTCGGGATCGGCATCCATCAGTCGCTCCACTTCAGCCAACGCAGCGTCATAGTCATGTTCGGTCTTAATGAGTTGGATTTCCATCACACGGTCTCCGCATCGATCTGATCGTATTGGTAATGGGTTTCGACAAAATAGAAGTACGCTAAGCTGTAATGATAGTTGATTTTTACGACCAACCGGTACTTGTTGCCAGCAATGTTGAAAACAACCCGATTTCCCGTGAGAAAGCTGGCATGGCGGAATTGATTCTTGACATCGGCAGGGGTTTTCCAGTCTGCATGGGCCACAAGGGCATGCCAGGCTTCAAGAGCACCCTTGCAATCCAGGTTGGCCGGATCGCGTTCCCAAAATTCCCGTAGCGTGCGTTTGGCGATGATTCTCATTGCGTAAGGATACAATGCTCCCAAATAGGGAGCAAGAGAAATATGATGAGGCATCACCATGCAGATCAGCCAATCCGACTGGGTTCGTCGCCACGGCGGTGCAACTGCGCTATGATATGGCCAATTCCGCGATCCTCAACTCCGGAGGTCCGTGAGCGGTTGCCCCCCTGTGGCCAACAGGGATGGCATGGGTACTTGAAAAGCGGCGGTCAAGGCATCATCCTTTTCTTAAAGCCAACCGGATCAACCCACCACAGGAGCGTGGGAAAGGCCATGATGTAACCCAGGAAGACTCCAGAGGAGACGTTATGAATTTAGACAAACATATAACTGAATATGCAAACTCAATTGATATCTTTCCATGGGATGATAATTTTAATACTTGTTTGCCCGAGATCGATAATCAGCACCGGAACTTGGTGCAACTGCTTAATATTCTTGCAAGCCATGTTGCCTTCAACGCTGAGACAAAGATCCTGGACAAAATTTTTACCGAACTGGCAGAATATGCGGTCTATCACTTCGATACCGAAGAGGCGATTTGGCGGGAACACCTCGCCGGTGACCCTGCCGAGGTCGAACACCAAGCTATCCATCGCTCCTTTGTGCAGGAAATCTCATTCCTCGAAGCGTCCCGGGAATCAAAGCTTCTGTCCGAAGTGGCCGAAGAGACCCTCGGGTTCCTTGCCCGCTGGTTGGCGTCCCACATTTTGGAGAGTGATCGCTATCTGGCCTACATTGTATTGGCACTCAAGGATGGATTGTCGCTGGAGCCTGCAAAGCTTCGGGCCAAAGAGCAAATGGGGGGAGCTACGCGCGCGCTGATCGACATCATTCTGTCGATCTATTCCACGCTCTCATCGAATACCCTGCGGTTAATGCGGGAACTTGCGGAGCATCGGCGTGACAATGAAGCATTGCTCCTCTCCCGTCAGGAGGCGCAGGCAAATGATCGGCGCTTCTCACAGCTCATTCAGAACTCCTTTGACACCATCGTCATCCTGGATGCTGACGGCATCCAACGCTATGTGAGCCCATCCGCCGAGCGGTGCCACGGTTACGCTCCCGCTGAACTCGTCGATATCCCGGTAATCGAACGGATGATCCATCCCGATGATCAGGAGCGGGTTTTGGTTGCGTTCCAGCAGATCATCAAGACGGGGTCTGGCGGCGCGCAGTACCGACACCGGTGCAAGAACGGCGGCTGGGTGTATCTGGAGGCGCGAGGTTCAAACCAACTGGGGAATCCCGACATCGGCGGAGTCGTGGTCAATGTCCGCGACATCACCGAGCGTATGCAGGTAGAGAAGGCGTTGCACCAGGCCAAGGAGGCGGCGGAAAGAGCGGTTGACGAATTGCGCCGCTCCAATGAATTTCTGGAAAAACTTTTCAACACCACCCATCTCTCCGTGGTATTCCTGGACAGGGAGTTCAATTTCATCCGCGTCAACCAAGCTTACGCCAAGGCCTGCGGGTTCGAACCGGATTATTTCCTCGGAAAGAACCACTTCGACATCTTCCCGCATGCGGAGAATGAGTCCATCTTTCGGCATGTGGTGGCCAGCGGCGAGTCCTTCACCATCCTGGCCAAGCCGTTTGAATTTCCCGACCATCCGGAGTGGGGAACCACCTATTGGGACTGGACCCTGCACCCGGTCAAGGATGTCAAGGGACCGGTGGAGTGGCTGATTTTCATGCTGCGGGACGTCACTGAAGACAAGCGAGCCCAGTTGGCCCTGATCGAGGCAAAAGAGCAGGCTGAGGCTGCCAACCAGGCCAAGAGCAAATTCCTGGCCGCCATGAGCCACGAGATTCGTACTCCGATGAATGTGGTCATCGGCATGGGTGACGTTTTGCTGGAAAACGGCCTGACTGAGGAGCAGCAGGAATATGTGCATAGGCAACAGAAAGCGGGCAACAGCCTGTTGGAACTGATCAACCAGATCCTCGACATCTCCAAGATCGAGGCGGGCCAGTTGCGGCTCGTTGAGGAGCCAGTGGCCGTGGTGGAACTGTTGCAAAACGTGAGTGACATGCTGAGGGTGGTGGCCGAAGGCAAGGGGCTGACTCTCACTTGCCAAGTGGGGGAGGATGTGCCCTGCTGGATCATAGGGGACCACTTGCGGTTGAAACAGGTGCTGTTCAACTTGCTGGGTAATGCCATCAAATTCACCGAACAGGGGGAAATCGGGTTGTTGGCGGCAGTGGTCAAAGGTATGCCCAGTATGCTCCATATCACGGTGCGGGACACAGGGATCGGTGTCAGCCATGAACACTTGCAGTGCATCTTCGAACTCTTCACCCAGGCGGATTCAGGCATTACCCGCCGCTATGGGGGCAGCGGTCTTGGATTGACCATTGCTCGATTCATGGTGGAGCAGATGGGTGGAAGTATCCGCTTGGAGAGCTCCGTGGGGCTTGGCAGCACCTTTCAAGTGCTTTTGCCTTTACGGGAGGCCACACCCCCAGAGGTGAGTAATCAATCCCCATCTTCCGTGGCCTTAACGAAAGCAGTTGATGAATTGCCTTTGCGCATTCTTTTGGCAGAGGATGTCGAGGAGAATCAGACGTTGATCAGCGCCTATCTCAAGCCAACTTCCTACCAATTGACCATGGTCAACAACGGCACTGAAGCACTGGCGATGGTTCAGGCCGAGCCGTTCGACCTGGTTTTCATGGATGTGCAGATGCCGGTGATGGACGGCTACAGCGCCACCCGCGCCATCCGCAAGTGGGAGCAGGAAACAGGCCGCCAGCATCTTCCTATCGTGGCTCTGACCGCACACGCCCTTGAGGGGGAAGCGGATCGCAGTCAGGAAGCGGGCTGCGATCTGTACGTAACCAAGCCTATCAAGAAGCAGAGGTTGCTGGAGGTCATTCAACAGATTGGGCGGCAGAAATAATGAAGGCGTCAGTCCATGCCGCTGTACCAGAGCGAGACCACAGAAGACGGCAAGGCAAAGGAGGTTGGGATGTTGCGGCGTGGATTGATCCCGGAGGCTG
>JADFWP010000134.1 GCA_015234115.1 Magnetococcales bacterium | reverse complement strand
CGCGCCTGCGGCAAAGCGCGCCAAAGGCCAAAGTCCCAAGGGCTTCGCCCCTGGAGCCCACCAGGGGCCAATAGCCCCTGGACCCCACTGACAAATGACCTATCCCAGACTGGTCGCGGTTTAAAAGAACTGGGGGATCTTTGGGAAGACTCCCCTCCGAACGGAGGGGAGTTTGCGACATCATCAGGCGGCAGCGCGCAGATGATTGAGAACTTCGTCCAGCATCTTCTTGGCATCGCCGAAGAGCATGCGATTGTTCTCTTTGTAGAACAACGGATTGTCCACACCCGCATAACCCGATGCCATGGAACGCTTCATGACGATCGAGGTTTCGGCCTTCCACACTTCCAACACCGGCATGCCGGCGATCGGGCTGTTGGGATCTTCCATGGCCGACGGATTCACGATGTCGTTGGCGCCAATCACCATGGCCACATCGGTCGAGGGGAAATCCTCGTTGATTTCGTCCATCTCCATCACGATGTCATACGGCACTTTGGCTTCGGCCAGCAACACGTTCATGTGACCCGGCATGCGCCCGGCCACCGGATGAATGGCGAAACGGACATTCTTTCCTTTGGAACGCAGGAACTGGGTGATTTCGAACACCGTATGCTGGGCCTGGGCCACAGCCATGCCATAACCAGGCACGATCACCACATTCTTGGCTTCGCGCAGCAACTCAGCCGTTTCCAGGGACGAAACCGCAACCACTTCACCCGCAGGCGCAGCCGCAGCCGAAGAGGAGGCCGCCGCTCCGTCCGTGCCAAAACCGCCGCCGATCACCGCCAGGAACTTGCGGTTCATGGCACGACACATGATGTAGCTCAGAATGGCGCCCGAAGAACCCACCAGCGCACCCACCACGATCAGCAGGTCATTGGAAAGCATGAATCCGGTGGCCGCAGCCGCCCATCCGGAGTAGCTGTTCAACATCGACACCACCACCGGCATGTCCGCGCCACCGATGGCCATGACCATATGCACGCCGAACACCAACGCGATCAGGGTCATGAAGATCAACGGGGTCAACCCTTCGCTCACCCCATGGGCATTCAGGAAGACCTTGCCCAGCATCACGGTGACGATCAGCAGACCGAAATTGAACTGATGACGACCCG
This sequence comes from Magnetococcales bacterium, assembly GCA_015234115.1. Taxonomy (GTDB): domain Bacteria; phylum Pseudomonadota; class Magnetococcia; order Magnetococcales; family Magnetaquicoccaceae; genus Magnetaquiglobus. The sequence continues at coordinate 2,963 of JADFWP010000134.1, read as the reverse complement.
GCAACGTCAACGGCTTGCCACTCACTCGGCCCGCCAACTTGCCAAAGGCGACCACCGAACCGGAGAAGGTGACGGCACCGATCAGAATGCCGATATAGATCTCCACTTCATGGATGGTTTTTTCCGCTCCGGTCAAACCAGCGCCCGGATCGAAATAGGTGGCATAACCCACCAGCACAGCCGCCATACCCACCAGGCTGTGCATCAGGGCGACCAGTTCCGGCATCTGGGTCATTTTGACCCGAATGGCGGCAAAGACACCCACCCCACCACCAATGGCCATGGCGGTGATGATGATGGCCAGATTGGAAGCACCAGCCAGACGCGACGACATCAAGGTGGCCAGGACGGCCACGGCCATGCCGATGATCCCGAACAGATTGCCGCGACGGGCCGTTTCGGGATTGCTCAAGCCACCCAGACTCAGGATGAAGAGAATGGTGGCGCCAATATAAGAGACGGTCAACAAACCTTGGCTCATGGATCACTCTCCCTTATTTCTGAAACATGCGCAACATGCGCTGGGTGACCCAGAAGCCACCGAACATGTTCACGGCGGTCAGGACGATGGCCAACCACGCCAGAGCGATCACGAGTTTTCCGGGCGAGGCGATTTGGATCAAAGCGCCGATCACGATGATGCTGCTGATGGCGTTGGTCACGCTCATGAGCGGGGTGTGCAAGGCCGGGGTCACGTTCCAGATCACCATGTAACCCACGAAACAGGCCAGCACGAACACGGTGAAGTGACCCAGGAAGGCCGGAGGCGCGCCGAAACCGATGGCGGCGAAGATCACCGCCGCCGCAATGCCGGTTGACAACACGCTTTTGTTGCTGGCCGGTTCGCTGGGCGCGCCATGTCCGCTATGCTTGGCTGCCGGAGCCACAGCCGGCTTGGCCTGTTGGGGCGGAGCGGCAGAAAGCTTGGGCGCGGGCGGCGGCCAGGTGATGGTTCCTTCCTTGATGACCGTGGCGCCACGGATCACTTCGTCTTCCATGTTGACGTTGATCACGCCGTCCTTGGTTTTGCACAGCTCTTCCATCAGGCGCACCAGGTTGGTGGCGTAGAGCTGACTGGACTGACGGGCCAGACGGCTCGGCAGGTCGGCATAACCGATGATGGTCACGCCATGCTTGACCACCACCTTGTGCGGCTCGGTCAGTTCGCAGTTGCCACCCATTTCGGCGGCCATGTCCACGATCACGCTGCCCGGCTTCATGTTTTGGACCATCTCGGCCGTGATCAGTTTGGGCGCGGGCCGACCCGGAATCAGCGCGGTGGTGATGATGATATCGACTTCGGCCGCCTGTTTGGCGGTCATTTCGTTTTGCGCTTTCTGATAGCCTTCGCTCATCACCTTGGCGTAGCCGCCAACGCCCGAGCCTTCCTCTTCATACTCCACGGAGACGAATTCCGCCCCCATGCTCTTGACCTGATCCGCCACTTCGGGACGGGTGTCGAAGGCGCGCACAATGGCCCCCAGACCCGACGCCGTACCGATGGCCGCCAGACCGGCCACGCCCGCGCCGATCACGAAGACCTTGGCCGGAGGCACCTTGCCCGCCGCGGTGATCTGACCGGTGAAGAAACGGCCAAAATGATGCGCCGCTTCGATCACGGCCCGATAGCCGGCGATATTCGCCATGGAACTCAAAGCGTCGAGTTTTTGCGCGCGCGAGATGCGCGGCACCGAATCCATGGCCAGGACCGTCACGTTGAGTGCGGCCAGGCGATCCATGAGTTCCTTGTTCTGGGCAGGCCACAGAAAGCTGATCAGGGTTTGACCCGGACGGAGCAGATCGGCCTCATGGGCTTTGCTGCGTCCACCGACCGCCATCGGACCACGCACCTTGAGGATGATGTCCGCCTGGGCGTAGAGGGTTTTGGCATCGGGCACGATTTCGGCACCCGCTTCCTTGAACACATCGTCGGCAAAATTGGCCTCTTGACCCGCATTGCTCTCAACGGCCACGGTGAAGCCGAGCTTGATGAACTGCTTGACGGAATCCGGGCTGGCCGCCACCCGTCGTTCCCCCGGATAGATCTCTCTGGGAATGCCGATCTGCATAAGAAAGCCTCCTGAAACGGTGTAGGAATGGAACAAAACTGGATCGCACCCACTCTATTTACAGACGGGCTTGGCAAATCCGTCTTTCTGAGCGTTGACGATCAGATAATGGGAGAAAAATGGGAGGCGGTCAAGTTGCCGCAAAACAGCGGGTGCAGGTCGTGAAAAGATCTGGTCAACGCAAACGGGAACCATTCTTAAAAATAGGGAAAAAAACGGGCCGATTCCAAGTTTCAGGAATTCCGGTCTGTTGCACCCTCTGGTCAACTTATTGATTTCAATCAATAATAGCACATTTCTGGCGTTGGCATTATTGTTGCGATTTATCGAATTGTAACGCAGATGTTAACCGCGACTCGACGACGACAGAGCGTGTGAGGCCCATAATGGACACAATGATTTCAAGAGGATATCAAATGGTCTCCCCATTTTCCGGCGTGCATTTCCAGACGATTTCCGCCTCCAAACGGGAAGAGTGCCCCACACCCGACAGCAACAAAAGACGCCATGAGCGTTTCAACATGCAGTTTCCGGTCACTCTCGTGTTCGACGATGGCGAGACTGTGCAGGGATTTTCGAGCGATGTCAGCCTGAGCGGTTTTTTTGTGACCACGCGCGCCAATCTGGGCGCGATGATGAATCGTCAGGGCAAAGGAACCGTGCAACTCGGGCCGGACCGCTACACCTTTCAATGCCGGGTGATTCGCCAGACCGCCCACGGCATCGGCCTGATCCTCACCCGGGATTGCGCGGTGATGGGATATGCCATCAGCACCTACATTTTCAACGAAATCTCATCCCTGCCGCTGCATTGAGTCTGGCAGGAGGCACACTTTATAAAAGAAAAGCGGGGGTCTGGGGGATTCTTCCCCCAGGGTTTTGACTTTAAACAAA
>JADFWP010000133.1 GCA_015234115.1 Magnetococcales bacterium | reverse complement strand
CGGCGAAAAACTCTGTCAAGGATCTTTTTTTGGCGGGGTGCTGAATAGTTACGATTCCGAAATGGTTGCGGTTTGGATTAATTGTTTAAAATTTTAGTAATTAAATCTTAGATGTTTTTCAAATAAAATAATAGTATGTTCGATTCTTCCCTCAGGGTTTTGACTTTAATAGAAAAATATTCTTAAAAATTGTTTAGTTAAAGTCAAAACCCTGGGAGAGGAATCCCCCAGACCCCTTCTTCTTTTTCAATGGGTTGTGCTCGCAAACGGGTGGTGCAGGATGCGCATTTTACAGATTCGCTTCAAGAATCTCAATTCCCTGGTCGGAGAATGGCAGATCGATCTGACCCATCCCGCTTATGTTTTGGATGGGATTTTCGTGATTACCGGTCCGACTGGCGCCGGCAAGAGCACGCTGTTCGATGCCATCTGCCTGGCCCTGTATGGCACCACCCCGCGACTCGGGCGGATCAGCCGTTCGGACAACGAAATCATGTCCCGTCTTTTTGGCGACTGCTTTGCCGAAGTGACCTTTGCCACGCCGGAAGGTCGGTTTCGCTGCCACTGGAGTCAACACCGCTCCCGGCGCAAGGCCAATGGCGATCTGCAACCTGCTGCCCACGAAATCGCCGAAGCCGACAGTGGGAAAATTCTCGAAGAAAAGCTCACCCAGGTTCCCAAACGGGTCGAACAACTGACCGGCATGGATTTTGACCGTTTCACCCGCGCCATGCTGCTTGCCCAGGGACGTTTTGCCGCTTTCTTGCATGCCGATGGTGCCGAGCGTTCCGCACTGCTGGAGCAGATTACCGGCACGGAAATTTACAGCCGCATCTCCCGGCGGGTTCATGAGCGTCGGGGATCGGAACGACGAACGTACGAAATTCTGGAAGCCGAAGTGGCCGGAATCCGTCTGCTGGAGAAGGACGAAGCGTTCCGTTTGACCCTGGCAATGGCCTGGAAGCGACTGACGGGCGAGTCGCTGCATAATCGTCTGGACGAGCTGGATCGTGCCTTTGCCTGGTTGCAGGGATTGCGCAAACTGGAAGAAGAGTTGCGCTTGTTGGAAATACGCAAACAAGATTGGCAACAACGCTGGACGGCCTTTGCGCCGGAGTTGGAACGGCTGCGCCGTGCCCAACTGGCCATGGAGCGGTTGCCCCGTCAGAGGCAGGTGCAGACTTTGCGGAATGGTCTGGCACAAATCCGACAGGCGCATCACATGCTGCTCGCACAAAGACCCCAGGCGTGGGAGCGGACCAGACAGGCGGAGCAGGGGGTGGAGCAGGCCCGCGAAGAGCGGATGCGGAGCATCGAACAACAACAGAATCAATCTGTTGTGATTCGCACGGCACGGGAGTTGGATGTCAGGATCCATGAAAAGCGCACACCGCTTCGCCAGGCGGAAGAGGGGCTTGCCGGGGTGCGCAAACGGTTGGCTGCGACTCGGGGTGAGCAGCAGCAAAACCTGCAACGGTTGACCGAGCATAATCGATTGTTATCAGAGACGCGCCATTTCCTGGCCCAATATCCGACCGATGGTGAACTGGTGAGTGAGGGCGCGGTGCTGTTGACCCGGTTGGAGCAATGGCAGGAGATGCACCGGCAGGGGAGCGAGTTGGCCAAAGCCATGCTGGAATGGCGGCAACGGCAGGAAGAACTGGCGCAGGAGCTTGGGCGCCAGGAACTCCGGTGGCATGACGTGCAGGCGCGGCTGTCCACGTTGCAGCAAAACATGCTGGAGCAGGAGCGGCTGCGGCACGAACGGATGGAACAGCGTGATCCACAGACCTGGCGGGCCGATCTGACACGCTTGCAGGAGCGGCGCATGGTGCTGGAGCGGTGGCTGGAGCGGCTCCGGAATCGTCAGGCATGGCAGAGTGTGCTGATCCGTGGGCAAAAGCAGCAGCAGGAGCAGTTGGTCAGACATGGGCAGATTGTCGCAGCCTTGCGGGCTGCCGAATCGGAGTTGTCCCGGCTGGAGCAGCAACGGAGCGAACACGAGGCCCGTTTGAGCCGGATTCAGGGGATGCAGAGTTTTGCCAAGGTCAGGCAGCAGTTGCACGCTGGAGAACCTTGTCCGGTTTGCGGGTCCACGGAGCACCCTTTTGCTGCGGGTGGGATGCCGGTGGTGGACGAGACCCTGGCGGCGTTGCAGCAGGTGCGCCAGGCATGGCAGCAATGTCATGAACAGGTGCAGGAGTTGCGTTTACGGCAGGTGGCCACGGCCAAGGATCTGGAACAAATCGCGGCCCGGTTGCAGGAAGGGGCCACGGTATTGCGTGCTGCGGAGAGCGCGGACGCCGAGGGGCTGCCCGGTTCGGTGGAGGAGGGGGAGCGCGTGCTGTTGGAAAATCAGCACGCCTTGGCGCATGCGGCCCAGGTCGTGGCCGAATGGGATCGGCTGGAAAAGACGGTGCAGACGTTGCGCACGACACTGGAAACCACGCGCGAGCAGGTTGTGGTCGCCGAGCGGGAGCGGACGGGGGGGATGCATCGTCATGAATCGTCGCTGCGGGAGTTGGAGCGGGTGCGCCTGGCGCATCAGGAGTTGGAGCAGCGGGCCAGCGGGTTGCGTGTCGAATTGATCGATCTGCTGGGTCATTTTGGCATTCCGTGGCCGGATGGAGCGGATTGCGGAGAGATTCGTTCCGAAGTGGTGCGCAGGCGGGAGCGATGGTTGGCCTTCGAAAGTCATCGTCATGCGCTTGAGGCCGAGGTGGCGCGGCTGGAGTGGGAACAAAGCAATCGGGCAGGGGAGTTGGAGCGGCTGGCAAGCGAGTTGTCGGAACGCGAGGCGGTGCGACACACGTTGCAGGAGGCTCTGGAGGGGTTGCGGCAGGAGCGTTTCCATCTTTTCGGGAGTCAGGATCCCCAGGTGGAAGAGCAACGGTTGGCGGCTGCGGTTGTGGAGGCGGAAAAGCGGCTGGAAGCGCAAGGGGTGCTGCAGGAAAGCTCCCGCCAGGCCTGGATGGCGCTTGAAACCAATCGGCTGGCGTTGGAAAACCGGCTTGACAGTCAGGCGGGGGTGTTGGCCCAGGAAGAGGCGGTCTGGCAGGAGGAACTGGCGCGTTGCGGATTTGCAGATGAGGCGGATTGTCTGGCGGCTGTGTTGCCCGAGGCGGTACGTCAGGCGAGATTGGAGCAGGAACGTGTGCTGGTGGATGCGCAGGCGGAGTTGCGCGCTCTGGAAGCGGAGAAACGTCGGCTTTGGGAGCGGGAACAGACACGCAAGGTGACCGGGCAGACTCTGGAGGTCGTGCAGAGCGCGCGGGAGCGGTGTGTGGAACGGGCACGGAGCGTGCAGGGGGAGTTGGGTGGTTTGCAATTGAAATGGATGGAGAATGCCGCATTGCAGGAACAGAAGGCGGGACGGTTGCAGGCGGTGGCGCGTCAAAGGCAGGCGTTGGAGCGTTGGGAGGTGTTGCACGGCTTGATCGGTTCCGAGGATGGCAAGCGTTATCGGGAATTTGTCCAGGGGCTGACTTTCGAACGGGTGTTGACCTTGGCCAATCGGCAGTTGCGACAGATGAGCGATCGTTATGAGATGCTGACCGATCCAGAGCAGCCGTTGAACATTCGGATCCGGGATCACCATCAGGCCGGGGAGGTACGTTCGGCGCGGAATCTTTCGGGCGGTGAGACCTTTCTGGTGAGTCTGGCTTTGGCTTTGGGGTTGTCGGGCATGGCGAGCCGCAAGATCCGGGTCGATGCGCTGTTTCTGGACGAGGGGTTTGGCACCCTGGACGAAGAGTCTCTGGAGATCGCCCTGGAGACTTTGGCCGGTTTGCGGCGGGAGGGGAAGTTGATCGGGGTGATTTCCCATGTACCGGCATTGCGGGAGCGGATTCGCACGCGCATTCGGGTCACACCCCGGAGCGGTGGCCAAAGCACGCTTTCCGGTCCGGGTTGCACCCAGCAGGGACGTTGAATCGCGACCCGCCTGGGATGTGGATTTCGCGGGCACGAAGCGGTTATGGCGACACGATTGAAAGAGAAAGAGGGGGGGCTGGGGGATTCTTCCCCCAGAGTTTTGACTTTAACCAAATCATCTTATTGTAATTTTTTATTGAACCGCGACCCTTTCGGGATCATGAGTTTTTGGCTCAAAGGCGTCGCCTGCGGCGACCAGGGGGCG
>JADFWP010000132.1:209-4220 GCA_015234115.1 Magnetococcales bacterium | reverse complement strand
AGTCAAAACCTTGGGGGATGAATCCCCCAAACCCCCTCTTTTTTTTCAATGGTTTGAATTGGAATCAGATGGGAGTGTTTGTCATGATCATCTCAAGAATGGTGTCGATCCTGCTGCTGGTTCTGCTGACTTTCCCGGCCTTGGCCAGCACCCCGGAACGCCCCGTGACCAACGGTGAACGGGAGATTCTTCAGGAACTTGCTGCGCTCAAGGCCGGTCAAGCGGCCATGAATCAACGTTTCGAGGATATCAACAGACACATGCAGGATAACAATCTTGCGTTGAATAAACGGATCGAGGATGTCAACCAATCCCTGGGCAAACGGATCGAGGATGTCAACCAATCCCTGGGCAAACGGATCGAGGATATCAACCAATCCCTGGGCAAACGGATCGAGGATATCAACCAATCCCTGAGCAAACGGATCGACGATCTGACCAAACGAGTGGACGATCTGACCCATATGATCGTGACCCTGTTCGGCTCGCTGTTGGGAATCATCACCGCTTTTATCGGCTTTATTCTATGGGATCGGCGTACCATGATGAAACCGTTTGAAGAAAAGTTGAAAGCCAATCACGAAAAATTGCAGGAGAACGCGACCCTTTTGGATCATCTTCTTTTGGCATTGCGTGATCTGGCCAGGGAAGACCAGAAGCTGGCTGCCGTGTTGCGCAATTTTTCTCTGATGTAAACATCCTTTATGCGAGGCAACATTCATGAGCAATTTGGTTTATCCGGATCAGGCAACCGCTCTTTCTGCCATACAGGGTGCATGGTACGCAGGCAGCGAACGAATCACCATCCAGAGCGATGGTTCTTTCACCCAGGAGGAGTGGATCAAGGGAGAGTATGTCCTCGGTGCGATCGGTGCGCTCAGCTATGACGTGAGCGCCGATGAATTTGTGGGCCAGGAGAGCTGGTCTTTGGGTGGAAATCCGGAAACCTTCTCTTTCTGGATCGACTCCTCTCAACCTCCTTCGGCAGGAAGCGTGGTGTTGTTCTCCGAGGATGGACCGTTTACCTTGTCTGCGGAAAAACCGGAGATTCCTTTTACCCACTCCGGACTTTACGACACCTTCACCACGGCGGAACTCGATTCGGTGCTGTGGGAGACCTGGAACTGGGAGGATTCCGGAAGCTTTTTCGCGGTCAACAATGGCAACCTGGAGGTGACGGTGGCTCCGGGGGTCGGCAATGATGGTCCTGGCGTGGGCTTGGCCATGTCCGATGGCTATTCGGCGGTCGTTTTTTCGGTGGCACCGGTTCAGACCTCTGAAAACTCTTGGTTTTCCGTAAATATTGATCTGGGCTTCACGGATGATGATCTGGAGGTCGATGCACAGATCGGTTTTGGACGATATGGTTATGGGAGTATCGACAAAATCGTTGGCATGATCATCTCGGAAACCGCGCCGGATCAATGGGATGGCAATTCCGTTTTTGAACAGACGATCCAGGTGGATGAAAACGCTCCGGTCTATTATCAACTGGGCATGGAGGTGGATGCCGAGGCGCGGGTGGTACGTTTCATGGTCAATAATAGCTGGGTGGCGACTTATGCCATTCCTGCGACGGTGAATCTGGATGACATGAGTGAAAGCAATTTCTTTGTGCATTCCGATTCCGGTGCCATGTACAGCATTCGCGATGTCTGGGTCGGGGATACGATCGATGCGGCTTTGGGTCGGGTGGAGAGTGTCAGCAATCATGTCATGACCGCCGACGAGATTTCGCTCACCTTGACCGGCACCGCTTCGGTCAACGGAACCGGGAATGTGCGTGACAACGTGCTGACCGGCAATCGTGGCAACAACATCCTGAGTGGTCGGGGTGGCAACGATACCCTGATCGGCGGCGGCGGGGATGATATCCTGATCGGCGGCACGGGCAATGACATTTATGTGGTGGATTCGGCCAGCGATCAGGTTCAGGAGTTTGCCAACAGTGGTATCGATACGGTGCGCAGTTCGGTCACCTGGACTTTGGGGGAGAATCTGGAACGGTTGGTTTTGATTGGCAGTGCTGCGATCAACGGGACCGGCAATGGTTTGAACAATTTTCTCATCGGCAATGGTGCCAACAACACTCTGAACGGTGGTCTTGGCAACGATACCATGACCGGTGGGGCCGGGAATGATGTTTTTGTGGTCAATGTCGCAGGCGATCTGGTCCAGGAAAATCTGAACGGTGGAACCGATACGGTACGCAGTTCGATTGCCTGGACGCTGGGCGCGAATCTTGAAAATCTCACTTTGTTGGGTACGGCTGCGGTTGACGGGACGGGCAACGGCCTGGCCAATGTGCTCACCGGGAATGGTGGCAGCAACACCTTGAGCGGCAGTGGTGGCAACGACACCCTGAATGGTGCGGGCGGCAACGATCGGTTGCGTGGCGGGGCTGGACGGGATCAGTTGCGCGGGGGGGCTGGAGCGGATCAGTTCAAATTCATCACTTCATCCGAGGGTGGGGATACCATTGGCGATTTTTCCGCTGCCGAAGGGGATCGATTGGCGTTCAGTAGCGCCAATTTTGGTCGTCTGGCGGTGGGAGCATTGGCTGCGGGGGTTTTGGTCAGCAACAGCACCGGGATGGCCACCACCCGCAGTCAGCGGTTCATTTTCAACACCGCCACCCGTACCCTGAATTATGATGCCGATGGCACGGGTGTTACGGCGCCGGTAGCCATGGCCACGTTGTCTGGCGTGAACACCTTGTCGGCCAGCGCGATTCAGATCGTGGCGTCGTGAGTAGCGGGGTCCAGGGGCCATTGGCCCCTGGTCGGGTCCAGGGGCGAAGCCCTTGGTGGGGTCCAGGGGCGAAGCCCTTGGGACTTTCGCCTTTGGCGCGCTTTTTCCGCAGGCGCGCCCTCCGGTCGCCGCAGGCGACGCCTTTGGGCCAGAAACGTGTGCATCCCCCGGTCCCTCCGGTCGCCGCAGGCGACGCCTTTGGGCCAGAAACACATGATCCCGAAATGGTCACGGTTTAAAATCAAAACCCTGGGGGAGGAATCCCCCGGACCCCATCTTTTTTTTCAGAAGTATGCCTCCTTTTCAATCGTCAGGATATTGCCATGGCCAGAATGCACTGCTTCGGGGTGATCGGGGATCCGATCGAACACTCCCTCTCCCCTTATATGCACAATCGCGCCTATGCGGTCCTGGGCATGACGGATCATCACTATCTGCCGTTTCATGTGCGCCCGGAAAACCTCGCCGAGGCGGTGCTGGGGATGCGGGCTTTGGGCATCGCCGGGTTCAACGCCACGATTCCCCACAAAGAGCAACTCGTGGCTCTGATGGATGAACTCGACCCCATGGCCCGGCTGATCGGCGCGGTCAATACGGTGGTGATTCGACCCGATGGCCGATTGATCGGCTACAATACCGATGGCTATGGCTTTGTCACGGCGTTGCGGGAGGTGTTTGCCGCAGCCTTGCCAGGGGTGGAACTGCTGATTCTTGGCGCGGGAGGAGCTGCGCGCGGCGTGCTGGCCGCCCTGCTGGCCGAAGGCGCGGATCGCATCACCCTGATGAACCGTACCCAGGATCGGGCCGTCACTCTGGCGGCACAGTTTGCCGCATCGTTTCCTGGCCGGTTGATCACGGCTCAACCCTGGTCGGCAACCCTGCCTGCGGCCCGTCTGGTGATCAATACCACCAGCCTGGGCATGGAGCCGCATGCGGATCCGGTGCCGGATCTGTCCGGCTTGCCGGAATCAGCCTTGGTGTATGATATCGTCTATGCGCCGCCTTTGACGCCGCTGCTGCATGCGGCGCGTGCGCGTGGCCTGAAGGTCGAAAACGGTCTGGGGATGTTGATTCATCAGGGGGCCAGGGCGTTTGAAATCTGGACCGGACAAGCCATGCCGGTCGCCGAGGTCCGGCAAGGGTTGCGTGCCGAGCGTGGCGTGTCGTCGCTCTTTTGAGTCCAATCGTCGCTCATAAGGAGTCGCGTCGCTCTTTTGAGTCCAATCGTCGCTCATAAGGAGTCGCGTCGCTCTTTTGAGT
>JADFWP010000132.1:0-110 GCA_015234115.1 Magnetococcales bacterium | reverse complement strand
TCCAAAGGCATCGCCTGCGGCGACCAGGGGGCGCGCCGCTGGAAAAGCGCGCCCAAGGCAAAGTCCCAAGGGCTTCGCCCCTGGACCCCACCAAGGGCTTCGCCCCTGGA
>JADFWP010000131.1 GCA_015234115.1 Magnetococcales bacterium | reverse complement strand
ACATCGGGCGTCGCAGATTGAAGATCAACCCTTGCATGCCGGCGCTGCGTTTGTGGGGCAGGGTCTCTTTCTTGATCAGCCCTTGGGTGAACTTCGGTCCTTCGTAATCCCTGGCCCACTGTTTGGAGTTGTATTCGGCCATGAAATCGAACTCTCCGGCCTTGAATCCCTCCAGGGCCACGACCGGATCCTTGTAGAATTTCAACACGATGCGCTCGAAAGAGTACATCCCCCGGTTGACCGGTCGCCGGTTGCCCCAGTATTTGGGGTTCTTGCGATAGGTGACGATCTTGCCTGCCTTGAACTCTTCGACCACATAGGGGCCGGATCCCAGGGGGGGGGCGAGATTTTCCTGTTCAAAAGGGGTTTTGGTGAAAAAGGCGCGGGAGAGGACCGGAATTTCTCCGGCGATCAGCGGCAGTTCGCGGTTGGCCTGGCGAAAACGCAGCCGGATCACCTGGGGCGAGACCACCTCGGCGGCGATGATGTCGCGCCAGTAGGATTGATAGGTGGGGTGGGCCTTGTCCGATTGCAGGGTTTCCAGCGAAAATTTCACATCCTCGGCGGTCACCGGAGAATCATCCGAAAAGCGTGCCTCGGGATCGAGATGAAAGGTCATCGACAGCCCGTCTTCGGCCACTTCGACCTTTTGGGCGAGCAGCCCGTATTGGGAAAAGGGTTCGTCCTGGGCCTGGACCATCAGATGCTCGAAGACCAGCGGTTCGAGCATGTCGGGTGCGGATCCTTTGAGGGTATAGGGATTCATCTTGTCGAAGCTGCCGACGGCGTGCAGGTTCAGGGTGCCGCCGGGTTTGGCGTCGGGGCTGGTGTAATCGAATCCTTTGAAGTCTTGGGGATATTTCAACTGGCCATCCAGGCTTAAGCCGTGGGCGGTCTGGGCCTGGACCTGGGAGGAGAAGAGAAAGAGCAGACTCAACGCGAGAAACAAGGAGCGCATCGTTGGGGTCAACCTCGCAACAAGAAAAGTGGAATCGGGCGCGTCGGAACCAGGAGCATGGCGCGGCTGGGTCATTCAAGAATCCGCGTCTCGTCAGTGTAGCCCTGGTCGCGGCGGTTTGACCAGAAATTTTCGCACTCCGGACCGTGACAGGAAGGATGACGTCGCCCCTGATTGCGTGATAAATTGAGAGCGTCGGATACAGGAATGGAGAGGGTGTGGCAATCGGTCCGCTGGCAAGGGAGATCAGAATGAACACAGAGCGCGTGCGTTCTCCGGCTGTGGCCGGCATGTTTTATCCGGGCGATGCGACAGTATTGCGGACCATGGTGGAGGGATTGCTGGCCCAGGTGCCGCCGGTGGCCGAAGAGCCTTTGGCGGTGATCGCGCCCCATGCCGGGTTTGTCTATTCGGGCCTGACTGCGGCGCATGCCTACAAGGGGTTGCGGCGCGCTCCGGCGGAGGCGCCGCGTCGGGTCTGGCTGATCGGTCCGAGCCATCGGGTCTGGTTGCGCGGGGCGTCGGTGGGGGATTACGACGCCTACGTCACCCCCCTGGGTCTGGTGGCCGTGGATCAGGCCGGGGTGGCCCTGGTCGCCTCCCGGCCCGGCATCACCCGCGATGAGGCCCCGCATCGGCTGGAGCACTCTCTGGAGACGCAACTGCCCTTTCTTCAGGTGACGTTGGGCCATTTCTCCATTGTGCCGATCGTCTATGGCGAGATGGGGGGCGATCAACTGGCCGAGGTGCTGGCCGCCTGCTGGCAGCCGGGGGATCTGATCGTGATCTCGACGGATCTTTCCCATTTTCATACCTATGAAGAGGCCAAAAAGCGCGATGCCCAGAGCCATGCGGCCATTCTGGCGTGTGACTCCAAGGCCATGAGCGGGTGCGAAGCCTGCGGCAGCATCGGGGTGCAGGCCATGCTGGCGATGGCGCGGCGTCGGCAGTGGCGTCCCGAGTTGGCAGACTTGCGCAATTCAGGCGACACGGCGGGCGACAAACAGCGGGTGGTGGGCTATGCGAGCTATCTGTTTTATCCCGAGCCTCCCGCATCCGCCCCGGCCCCGGTTCCGGCCCCGGTCCCGACAATCGGTCTGCCCGAGCTGGTGCGTGCCCATCTGACCGCCACGCTTTCCGGTCAGCCGGGACTCTCTCCGGCGGCCCTGGCTGCCCAATGGGGCGCGTTGGCTGGGCCGGGCGCCTGTTTCGTCACCCTGACCGAGCGTGGGGCGTTGCGGGGGTGCATCGGTTCGCTGGTGGCCCATCGCTCGCTGGCCGAGGATCTGTTGGGCAACGGCATGGCGGCAGCCACCCAGGATCCCCGTTTTCCGCCGGTCAGGGCACAGGATCTGGCCGGGATCGCCATCGAGGTTTCCCTGTTGAGCGCCCCCCAACCCTTTCCCCATCGGGACGGGGAGGAGCTGATCCGGCTGCTGAAACCCGGCATTCACGGCGTGATTCTCACCAAACAGGGGCGGCGGGCCACTTTTCTGCCCCAGGTGTGGGAACAACTCCCCGATCCGGTCGATTTTCTGTCGCATCTCTGCCGCAAGGCCGGACTGGATGGCGCCTGCTGGCGTCAGGGGGCGGAAATCCAGGTCTATACCGTGGAAAAGCGCGTCGAGGGAGCGCAGGGAGCGGGTGGAGCGGGATAAGTGGCGGGTTTTGACATCCATCTGGCCGTGGCGGCGGTCTTCGGCGGGGTGGGGGTGACCACCCTGATGGGCGCGGGCATGATCGACCCCCAGACCGGGTTGATCGGGTTCGTCGCGGCCATGATCGGTGGCGTCATGCCGGATGTGGATGCGGATGACTCGATCTTTCTCGATCTTTCCTTCACCCTGTTCGCGCTGCTGGGATCGTTTTTCGTGATGTTCAGTCAGTTGGCGCGCTATTCCATTGCCGAACTGATCGTGCTGTGGCTGGTCACTTTTTTGTTCATCAAGCTGGCGCTTTTTGAACTGTTCGTCCGCTTCACGGTCCATCGCGGGATTTTCCACTCCTTGCCTGCCGGGCTGTTCTTCGCCGGGTTGACCGCTGATTTGCTGATCCGTCTGTTTCATCAGCCGGACCGGGTGGCCTGGCTGGCGGGTCTGTTCGTGTTGCTGGGCTATCTGGTCCATCTGCTGCTGGACGAACTCTACAGTCTGAATTTGTTGAGTGCCGAGGGGGTTGCCGACTCGTTCGGCACGGCCTTCAAGCTGCGCGCACCGGACGGATGGGCTACGGCGACCATGTATCTGTCTGTTTTGCTGGTCTATTATGATACGCCGGGGCTGGGGCTGCTGCTGCGCGAGCTGTTCTCGCCGATCACCTGGCATGCCATCTCACCCCGTCTGCTGCCGACCGGGGAGTGGTTTGGAATTTCTCTTCCAAATTTGCATTGACAGACCTGCCAGGAAGGAGTATGATCCCTTTTTATCAAGCCCAGATGGCGGAACTGGTAGACGCGCTAGATTCAGGTTCTAGTGTCTGTAAGGACATGGGAGTTCGACTCTCCCTTTGGGCACCATCCGACTTTCCAAAAGAGCCGGTCACCGCAAGTGACCGGCTCTTTTTTTTGAGCCATCCAAAAGAGCCGGTCACCGCAAGTGACCGGCTCTTTTTTGGGGGGAATTGGTGGTGGCGGGCCGGTTGCCCTCCTGGCATCAATAATCGGCCAACTGTCTCATGACATTGAAATAGCGGATCCCCTGAATCAGGGTGCCTGCGCCCAGCGCGATCACCACCACGGCGGCGGCCTTGAGCAGACGGCCCCGCATCGTGGCTCCCAGGCGGGTGAAAGCGGTGCTGACCAGCAGCATGGCGGGCAGGGTGCCCAGGCCAAAGGCCAACATCAAGGCGCCTCCGCCCAAAGCGTGTTCGACCGTGGTGGCTTTCACGGCCATGGCCAGAGTGAGGGAGCAGGGCATCAAGCCATTGACCATCCCGCCGGCCCAGGCGCCCTGAATCGGTCCGCGTTCTCCGGCCCGCATGAAAAAATGGTGCAGACGGTTCATGGGCCAGGAGTCATGGTTCACCCGGAACCACGAGAGTCCCAGCAGATCGAGACCCAGGGCGATCACCACCCCTCCGGCGATGATCTGCATCACGCCCTGGATTTTGCCGATCAGGCCGGCGGAGGTCAATACCATGCCCAGCGCGCCAGCCAGCACCCCCACCAGGGTATACACCGCGATGCGTCCGCCGTGGTAGCTCCAGGCTGCCGCCATCTGGCGTTCCGGGGCAACGAAACGGATGAAAAAAGCCGAAACCAGACTGCCGCACATGCCCAGGCAATGGCCACTGCCCAGCAGACCGGCCACAAAGGCCATGATGATGCCATCCATTTCCATTGCGACTCTCCGGGTCCAAAAGGCACCATGTTACCCATCGATGGAGCGGCATTTCAAGCAAAAGCCGATTCAGAGCGAAAATCATTGAAAAAAAAGAGAGGGTCTGGGGGATTCCTCCCCCAGGGTTTTGACTTTAAAC
>JADFWP010000130.1 GCA_015234115.1 Magnetococcales bacterium | reverse complement strand
GGGGTACGTCTTCGGCGTGGAGCCACACCAACCTGATTTGATCGATCTCCAGCCATTGAAGCCACTCCATGGTCTCGTCCATCCGGGTGATCGCATCCGCTGTCGGAGGACCGAGTCGGATCACCAGATCGTTGTAGCCGTAGGCCTCGCTGAACTCGTGAACGATGTCCGGCCACGAATTGCCGTACCCTTGCGGCTTCAAGCCGGAGACCTTGAGCCGCCGCAGCGTGCTGGCCGCTTCCGCCATACGCTCGGCGACCATCTTAGGATTCCATTTCTCAGCCATGGGACGCCTCCTTCGCCGCCTTCTGGCCAAAGAGCTTCTTGGCCAAGTGGTTGATCATCTCCCGTTCCGGCCAGCCGAGACGGGGATCGTTCGTGGCCACCACCAGGATGCCGTGGTTCTGCCAGCCTTTCCGTTTTTCCTGCTCGACGTCCATCCGCACCGGGATCACCCGGGCAAGACTGGAGCGAGGTTCGCGCGGTGCTCCGATCATTTCGTCACCTCCTCGTCGAGCGCCCAATGCAGAATAGCGAGAGCGTCGGCGGCATTGTCATCGACCGGGTTATGGCCCTTGCGTCGCATCGCCTCCATGACTTCCGCTTTGGAGGCATTTCCTTTTCCCGTGGCGTGGCGCTTGATGGTGCCTACCGGCACGCCCAGGTAGGGAATCTTATGGAATTCCGCCCAGGCAGTGACGTGTCCGAGAAAAGCGCCGTAGGTCTGAGCGGCTGTGGTACCGGCGTGAGCACGAACCTCCTCCATGAAAATGCTGCCGATGGGATGGGCAAAGCCGCGCACTTCATCGAGCCACTGCTTGAAGCGGAGGTAGCGCATGCCGCCGCCTTCGAAGCGGCCAGACCGGAACTCGACCGTGCCGCTGGTGATGGTGCCATCGGCCTGCCGCAAGGCCCAGCCGGTCATGCTGCCCAGGTCCAGGGCGAGGATGGCGGTTGCGCCGGGAGTCTCCGGCTTGGGTTGGTGGGGTACGCCCTGTGGCGCGGTTCGGGAAATGGTCATCGTCCTCACTCCTCTTCGGTGAAATTTGGTGAGGGCGATGGAGAGGGTGGCCGATCCCGGATCCGTCGCTCTGCTGGGTAGGTTTTGGGTGAATCCCGGCAGAATTCGTTTGAACCGCACCGGGGATTGTGGGTTTATCCATCCAACATCTCTTTGATTAATAATATAAATATATATAAACTATATATATTGTAAGCAGTTTATAGGGGATCCTGAGCGAGCGCGCATACGCACGCGAGAGATCCCCCTGTTTATCTATGTATAAGACACCCCCATTCATTTTGGCGAATTTAGCAGTTTTATAGAAATAGCGTATCATATCAAACTGTTATCGACGCGACATCTGGTTGGTAAGAGTGTAAACCGTAATGGGTTTTGGCCCTCCTGACAGGACTTGGCCCGAACGGACGATCTCTTCCTCTTCGAGTTCGGCCAGGATTTCGTTGCGCTCGCGGCGGGTCAGAAAGCGGGACTTGTTGCCCAGGTCGGTCTTGGTGACGCCGTTGCGCCCGGCGGCACGGATGATCTCCAGCACCCGTTTGTGGTTCTGTTCGATGAGATTGTCGGCCACATGGTGTTCCACGTCCTGGATCATGCTGTTGACGCTGTAGCGCACCAGGGCGATGGCCCACTGGGCATCCTGCCGCCGGATCACCGGCGCCGAAGGATTGGCCGCCACGGCCCGGATCATGGCCACCTTGGCGGCATGCTCCCAGACCCGCGCCAGGATCGGCGAATAGAGCGACCCCCGGCTGCGACGCAGTTGGGCAGTGATGGTTTCGCTCAATGCATCGAAGAGGATGGCGGCCTCCGGCAACATGGGCACAACGGAAGGATGCAGGGCGGTGGTTCCGTTGTTGGTGGTTCCCTCCAGGTTGCCTCTTCCTTTGACTCTTCCTTTGCCCCCGCTTTCGGACAGAGTCTTCAACGACATGATCAAAGAGGTCGGCGTATCGCGAGAGATGTTAATACGATTGCGTTCAGGGTAATCATCCATGGTTCTGAGGATCACGAATCTGGCCAGGGAACCATCGGCCACGTTGGCGCTTTTCAGGGCGGACCAGAACAGCATCGGCGTCGTGGTCCCGTAGACGCACAGACAGGGCTGCACGATGTCCTTGCGATCCTTGGCATCCTTGATGCCGCCGTATTCCGGTCCCAGGAAGACGGTCCCGGCGGCGGAATGGATCTCGGTCATCAGATCGAGGATCTCGGTGAGATAACGGGGACTCCGCTTGCGGTCGGCGGCGGCCTGCAGGAACATGCCGAACTCATCCTGCTGGAACAGGATGGGCGGATGCCGATGCATCGCAGCCAGCAACCCGGAACCGGAGGCGATGCGGTTGCCACCCAGAAAGCCGAACAGACCGGCATCGTGAAACACCTGGTTGATCACCTCGCGGCTGTGATTCTTGCCGGAGCCGCTCTCGGCGATGCCGACGATGTAGAGATTGGTTCGCAGGTTGGTCTCGCTGCGAAAGCGGTGCCCCATCAACGCCCCCAGAGCGCAGAGGGCATTGCCCACCGAGAGGACCGGCTGCGGCTGGGTGGCGGTAGCCAGCATGAACTCCAGCAGTTCCTTGAGCACCCCCTCCACGTCGCACGGATCGAATTCGGCATCCCCCGGCAGAATCGGCACCGGCTTCGGTGCCTGTTCCGGCACCTGCTGGGCCTTGCGCAGCAACTCTTCCGCCGGGTGCGGGCCAGGGTGCTTGTTGGCCGGGTTCAGGGTGATGGCGACGTCCGGTCTCCAACCGTGCTTCTGCGCCAGATGGTAGATGGTGCCCGCACCGATCACCGTGGGATGGAAACTCGCCCAGGCTCGCTCAGTAGCCGCCGGGACATTTTTGACCGATGATGCCGACCAGTCGGCGAACAGGCCCGCGCCTGCCTCACCCAGCGCGCCCTTGATCGCCATGCCGACGCGCACCCAATCGTCGTAGGGCAGATCGGCGTTGACAATGTGGCGCAGGGCGTCCTGGATCGCCTCGGGAGTGCCGACCAGATCACGGATCGACTGCAACGGGGCACAGGTTTCCGTCTGTTCGGGCATGCCTGGCTGGGCAGGATCCAACCGGGTGGGTCGCAGCCCTTCCGGCAGCATGGCCAGGGCCTGCTCGATGAAATCGTGCGCCTGGACTTCGGTGATGGCCGGAAGCGTGGCCAGAGTCAGATCTGCCAGCGACTGGACCGGCCACTCGTAGGACTGCCCGGTGCCGGGGTGGATGGCATAGGCCACAAATTGCTGACCCTGACAGAGCACCTCCAGGGGATGGGCTTTGATCCCCTTGAACGGGGTGGCCGTCCGATAGACCAGCATCCGTTTGGGATGCCTGCCGATGCGGATGGCCGGGGTCGCGCCCAGCACCGCGAAGGCCAGCGCCTGGAGTTGCTCTGATAGAATTATATCATCGGAAATGTCGATATCCACGCCGACAACAAGACCGCAAGGAATACCGATTCCTGCGTTGGGCCACTGCTTCCAGATGGTCAGTTCGTGGACCGTGGTGGCGCGGGAGGCATGCTTCGTCCAGCCACGGTAGGCCATCCACTCGCCGCGCATGAAGCGACCCGGAAATTTCTCGCCGGGCATGATCGGCAGAAAGGGAAAGCCGCCTGCCATCAGGCGGTCGCCGTATTGGGTCATGAAGTTCTCGTCCATGGTCGCCTCCTTCGAGTCACTCGGCGATTTCAAAGGAACGAAATTCGTCGTTTTTATAGATTTCAAACAGATAGATTGGCGTTTGATCCACGTTCATCTCATTGCTCCTTCAAGCTCAAAACGGGACATCGTCCCAGGTGTCGGTGACATCAAAGGCGGTCTTGGCGGACAGGTAGGCGCCGACGATCACCTGGATCAGGGTCATGAACTCCTCCACCGTGAACAGGGTCAGGTCGGACTTGCCCAGGCTCTCGACGTACTCGCCAGCCGCAGGGGCGGCGGCACGCATGGCCGCCAGTTCGCGTTCGGTCGGATCAACCATGGGGCACCTCCGCATCGAAACGCGCACCCATCACTTCCACAAAACGATCCCCCTGGCGAATGGCGATCTCGGTGGGGATGCGCAGGTGATCCAGCATGGTCATGGCCTCCTCGACGCTGTCCGGCACCCGCATTCCATCCGGCGCCCGGCGCATCCACCAGGAGACCGCCTTCTGGCGTGGATAACCGGTGTGTTCGAAACAGACCCATTCCCGGTGCCAGTTGAAGCCGCAAAGATATTCCACACGCATCGACGGGGGCTTACCATCCTTCTGATGGCGCTGGTAGGCGATGTCGTAGACCTTGACCCACTCCACCTTGCCGCTGGTGAGAATCTCCTTTGTGGTGGCCGTAGCCTCCAGTTTGTCGCTCTCTGGCGGCGGGAATTCATGTTTGCACTCGGTGCAGTGGCGCACCGCCGCATGGTTGAT
>JADFWP010000012.1 GCA_015234115.1 Magnetococcales bacterium | reverse complement strand
TTTAAAGTCAAAACCCTGGGGGAAGAATCCCCCAGACCCCCTCTTTTTTTTCAATGGTGGTGCCTGCGGGGGGCGTTTTCAGTCTTTTCTGGGGAGATACAATAGAGGATTGTGCGGTGCAATGCTACGGCGAATTTCAAAATGGAGGCGGGGCGAGACGGTGACCCCGGATTGACCGGCCAGGGCAATGGTTTCACCGGCTTTGACACTCTGGCCCGGCTTGACCAGGATTTTGTCGAGGTGGGCATAGGTGCTCATGAAGGCGTTGCGATGGCGCAACAGGATCATGTTGCCAAAGTTGGTGAGTCCCGGATTGGCATAGGCGACCACGCCATCGGAGGCGGCCAGCACCGGGTCGCCGGGCGTGACGGCGATGTCGATGCCGGGATTGTCGAGTGCGCCGACCCGTCCGAAATAGGTGAGGATGCGACCCGGATGGGGCCAGACCCAGCCGCTGGCCAGGGGGGTGTCCGGCAGATTGGTCGGCGGGGGCGGGGAAGGGAGTTCGACCGGCGCGAGGGATGGTTCGGATGCGACGGCTGGGTTTTTCCGGTTCGGAGCGGCGGGCGTGCCGGGGGGGGTGAGGCGGAGTTTCTGTCCGGCCCGGAGTTGATTGGGTCGGGTGATGCGGTTCCAGGCGGCCAGTTGTTCCGGTGCGAGGTTGTTGGCTTTGGCGATGGCCGAGAGGGTCTCGCCGGGACGGACCTGATAAAAATCCGGTCGGTCGGGGGCGTCGGGCGGAGTCGGGGTTTCGGGATTCTGGGCCAGGCGCACCGGAGGCAGGGTGGCTTTGGGCGGTGCGGGAGGCGGCGCGCCGGTTCCGGCACAGCCGGCCAGGAGCAGCCAGGGGAGCAGCGCCGACGCGTGGTGCCAATCCCGATTCCTCCTGGGGGGGCGGGAGGGGATCATGGGGTGGAATCCCGCCACCCCTGCGCGCCGATCAGGGGGACGAAACAGCAGGGATCCAGGGTTTCGCGCTGGATGGAGCCATCGGCCAGACGGGCGATGCGGATCAGGTTCTGGGCGCTGCGGCTGCCTTCCGGGGCGACGAGCAGCCCCTGGGGGGCCAGTTGACGGATCAGGCTTTCGGGTGTGACCGGGGTTCCGGCGGTGATGATCACCCGGTCGAAGAGCCGTTCTTCGGGCCATCCCAGCGTGCCATCTCCCACCCGGCAGACCACATTGTGATACCCCAGTCGCCGCAGCCGTTTGCGGGCGGTATCGGCCAGCGTGGGGAGACGCTCGATGGTGTAGACCTTGTGGCAGAGTTTGGCCAGGATCGCGGTCTGATAGCCGGAGCCGGTGCCGATTTCGAGAATCTCTTCGTTTCCGGCCAGGCGCAATGCCTGGCTCATGCGGGCCACGGTCAGGGGTTGGGAGAGGGTCTGGCCTTCGCCGATGGGGAGGTTTTCGTCTCCGTAGGCGCGACTGGCCAGGGCCTCTTCCACGAAGAGGTGACGCAAGGTTTCCCGCATCACCGCAAGGACGCGAGGATCGTCGATCCCTTGGTTTTCGAGCAGTTCCCGTACCATGCGGTCGCGTGCGCGTGATGAAATCATGCCGTGTTCCGGTGGTTTCATGGGGTCTGGTGACCTGGTGGATCCCTGGGTTGACTGTGTGGCAGGAGGCGCCGGACACAATGCGCGGACGCTGCGAACCTGGGCGCAAAGCACGCACGCGACGGGATGGTAGACATATTGCAAGGATACGGGGCGTCAGGCGATGTGTCAACCGGCCTGTGCATGGGTTTGGGGTGTCGCCATGAGGAAGATCCCGGTCTGCCGGGGCTTGAGAACGGTTTGGTTCCCCTGGGGGCGGTCCATTTTTCCCTTGCATCCGTATCGAGTCGCGCGGTAGTCTTTTTCGGGAAATCATGAAGTTGGATTTTTCTTTGGGAGTGTCGGGGCATTAGAGTTGGCTGGAATCCTGCCGCGATCTGAATCGTTCGTCTGACAATAAGGAATGGGCGTGCCGTGGAGAAAAACATCAAAGAATATCTCCCGTTGTTGTCCAAACAATGGGACGTGGACACGGATGCCTTGGAGCGGATGCTGGACGATCTTGCCCAGGATTCGTTGTTCCTGAGCGGGATAAACGCAAAGATTGCCGGGGTGCAGGAGTTTCAGGGCCGCTCTTTCTCGCATCCGGACGATTTGAGAGTTTATCGTATTTTGCTTTATCTGGTCACGCGCGTCTTCAAGCCGCATGTTTTTGTTGAAACAGGCGTTCAGCATGGTTTTGGCAGTGCCTTCATCTTGTTGGCCATGCATCATAACGATCGGGGAGAGCTGTGTTCGATTGATGTGCCGCCGCTCGGGGATGAGCGGATCACCCAGCAAGGAACCAATCCCTTGCCGGCTGGCAAATCCAGTGGTTGGGTGATTCCGGATGGATTGCGCAGCCGTCACCGCCTGGTTCTGGCGCCGGCGGAACAGGCTCTGCCCGGAGTGCTGGCAGAATATGGCGCAATCGATATTTTTCTGCATGACAGCGATCATACCTATCCGCACATCATGTTTGAGGTCGGACTGGCCTGGAAATACCTGCGACCCGGCGGATGGATCATCATCGACAACATCGAACAAAACGACGCTTTTGACCATTTCGTCGTCGGCGTGAAAGGGAATGGATTTTCGCTGGCCTCATTCGATGGTCCGGAGCGTCTCTGGAAACATGGTCTGTTGCGTTGTGTGGAGCGCACATGACCGTGCCTTCGTTGCCACCGACTGAGCGGACCACGGTGATGGTGACCGGGGTGGGGGGGCGCTCGGTCGGTCATCAGATTCTGCATGCGCTCTCTCTGGTCACGCCTGCCTATCGGATCGTGGCCACGGATATGGATCCCTTTTCCTTTGGACTTTATCTGGGGGATAGCCGTCATTTGCTTCCGGGCGCGCGGGATGTCGGCTATCTTCCGGCAGTGTTGGAGATTATCAAAAAAGAGGGGGTGCAGGCTCTGATACCCGGAACCGAGCCGGAGACCTGGGTGCTGACGCAGCATCAGGCGCAACTCGCTGCTCACGGGTGTGTGCTGATCGCGCATCCGCACGAACTGGTCGCCTTGTGTCAGGACAAGCTGCGCTTGCAACACTGGCTGGAAACCCATGACATCGATACCCCGATCACGGTCACGGCCAGCGAGTGGCCGCAACTGGTGCGGGATACCGGATTTCCGATTATCGGCAAACCCATGACCGGCAGCGGTGGATCCCGCAACGTGGCCATTCTCGACAGCGCGGCAGAGGTGGCCGAATGGCTGCGGATCGTCGGGGAGGAGAATGCCCTCTTCCAGGAATATGTCGGAGATTTGGACAGCGAATACACGGTTGGCGTGCTGACCGACAAAGAGGGTCGGCTTGTGGATTCCATTGTGCTGCATCGCAAGCTGGTCGGGATCTCTCTGGCCCAGACCCGTCTGATCCGTGGCAAACTGTATGGATTTTCCACCGGCTATTCCCAGGGATTCGTGGTGCGTCATCCCCGGTTGCAAGCCGCTTTGGAACATTTGGCGTGCGCCATCGGGGCCAGGGGGCCGTTGAATATTCAATGTCGCATCGACAGCGACGACAAGATCAAAATCTTTGAGGTTCATCCCCGTTTTTCGGGGACGACCTCCATTCGGGCCGATGTGGGGTTCAACGAACCCGATCTGATGATTCGGAACTTTCTGTTTGATCAGACCTTCGGTCGTCTGGATTACCGCAGCGATGTGGTGGCGATCCGGGCCTTGCAGGCGATCATCGTGCCGCGTGCCGATCTGACGCAACCTGCGGTGGGGGGATGATCGGGGCGCCATGCGTGTTCTGGTCACTGGTGGAACCGGCCTGATCGGCACTCATCTGGTGCAGCGGTTGCGGGCGCTGAATTGGCAAGTGGTCTGTCTGGTGCGCAAGGAGGTGCGTTGGGAAGATCCGGAGATCCAGGTGGTGTACGCGGATCTGGCAGATCCTGCGGCCCTGGAACAGGTCCGGACCGCTATCGGACCGGTGGATGGGGTTTTTCACGTCGGCGCGCTTCTTCCCGATCCGGCCATTCCGGAAGCGTCAGCCTATATGCAGGTCAACGGGACCGCGACCCGTCATCTGCTGGAGATGGCGCGTGCGTTGCAGGCACGATTTTTCGTCCACTTTTCCACGACTGCGGTCTATGGCATTCCGCGTCTGAGGCCGGTTGACGAACATCATCCTCTCGATCCTCAAACCGCCTATGCCAAAAGCAAATTGTGTGGTGAATTCCATTGTCGGATTGCCCAGTACGAGCAGCCCACGGATCCGGTCATCACCATTCTGCGCATTCCTTCTCCTTATGGTGCGGGTTTGCGGCAAGGCTCGATCCTGCCTTTTTTCATCGGGCAGGTGTTGCAGGGAAAAGAGATTCATTGGTTTGGATCCGGCAGCCGCACCCAGAATTTCATCCATATCGACGATGTGGTGCAGGCCTGCCTGTTGGCTGCCCGCAGTCGGCAACCCGATCTTTTTCTGGTGGGTGGACCGGACAGCATCCCCATGAAACAATTGGCCGAAAAGATCATCGCCCTGATTCCGGACTCTCCCTCCCGGGCCACGGCGGTCGATCGACCCGATCCTCAGGAAGGATATGCGTGGGAGTTGAATCTGGCGCATGGTCAGCGGCAATTGGGATATCGGCCACTGATTACCCTGGATGAGGGGCTGCGCGACTATATCGCGTATTTGCGTCATCCTGCTGGTTTCCGTCCGTGGTGGTCCCGGTCGTGAGAATCGCCCTCATCTCCGACATCCATGGCAATCTGCCGGCCTTGCGGGCCGTTTTGCAGGCGTTGCCGCAAGTCGATCTGCTGCTGTGCGCCGGAGACCTGGTGGGGTATTATCCCGATGTCAACGAAGTCTGTGTCGCGGTGCGTCAATCCGGGGCATGGACGGTCCGGGGTAATCACGACGCCTATCTGCTCGATCTGCTCCCATCCGATCCTGACCGGCGTGTCGCCTATCGTACCGACTGGAGTCGCGCGGTGCTTGCGGAGGAGCAGCTCTCCTGGTTGCGCGCCTTGCCCAGTGAACGGATTTTCTGTTGTGGCGCCTGGACCATCCAACTGCGCCACGCCTCTCCCTGGGACGAAACCACCTATCTTTATCCGGATGCGACCGCGCTGCTGGCACGGATCGACCTGCCGGAAAACGGGATTCTGGTTGTGGGTCATACCCATCATCCCATGGTGAAGCGTTGTGGACGGGGATGGCTGATCAATCCCGGATCGGTGGGTCAACCTCGGGATTATTGTCCTGAAGCGTCGTTCGCTGTTGTCGATCTGGCAGAGGATTGCCGGGTTGAGTTGCATCGTGTCCCTTACGAGGTTCAAGCCATGCAGGCCCGTTTGCGACATCTGGGGTGGGCAGAGGAGATGGTCGCCATCTTGAGTCGCACCAGGGCTTCAGAGGCGATTGGTTGACGGAAGGGGGGTGGGGAGGGTATGATCCACATCGTTTGTTAACGGGATCCAGAGGCAAGAACCTCTTGGGACTTTGGCCTGGGCGCGCCTTGTCGCAGATGACGCCTGTGGGCCGGAAACGCATCATCTGCGGGATGGGTGCTGTTCAAATACCAGCTTGACCCAATTTAACCGCACCCATCACGGGATATAAGTAGTTTGTCAGTGGGGTCCAGGGGCCAATGGCCCCTGGTGGGGTCCAGGGGCGAGAGCTTCTTGGGACTTGCTTTTGGCGCGCTTTGCCGCAGGCGCCCTCCCTGGTCGCCGCAGGCGACGCCTTTTGGCTAAAAACTCATGATCCCGAAATGGTTGCGGTTTTGATTTCTCTTTCAGGGGATCCGACGATGGGCGTTTTTGCCAACCTGGACAGCATAGCCGTTCGCATGCGTGAGCGTCCCGTGCTGCCACTGGTCTATCTGCTGCTCTTGCATCTTGTTTTTTATTTTTGGTCCGGTCCGGTCATGTTCGTGACCGATGATCTGGCCTACGCCACGATTGCCGAGGCCATCCGCAATGGCACGTTTGAACTTCAGACGCATGTTTTTTACAATCGGTTTGGCGCAACGGTCGTGCCTGCGTTGTTTTACTCCTGGTTCGGAGTGAATCCGTATTCAACGACCGCCTGGTCTTTGATCTGTTCACTGTCATTGATTTCGGCTGTCTACTGGACCGGCGTGCGGATTTTCGGGCTTTTGTCGGGTTTCGTGGCGGCATTGCTGGTGGCGGTGAACCCGTTGCATGTGGTCTTTGCGATCAGCATCATGACGGATGGACCGTTGGCGACGTTCACGTTCATGAGTGCTGCGGCGTTGTATTTCGGTCGTGAAGCGCAACAGCCGCAGTCGCAGATTGGATGGGGGCTTGGTTTTTCGATTCTCTTCACATTGGCTTTTGTCAGTAAATGTTCTGTGCTGTGGGCGTTTCCGTTCATGGTTGGCTTGATGCTTTATGACCTGAAATCCCGGCGTCATGTGCGACTCTGGATCACCATCTCGATCGCGGGAACATTGCTGGCTGTGGTCTATTTTGGCATGTATTATATGTACACGGGAGAGTTTTTGTATCGTTTTTCCGGTGTCAATAAAATGCTTGACCAGGATCAACCTATGAATGCCATGCAGATGCGGGAGTATTTTATTAATCGACCATTGATCGACTATATCGAACGACTGACCTACAAGCCTGTTCTGATGTTCCTGTCGCTTCCGGCCATCATTGTTCCGATGCTTTTCTCCTGGCCGGCGATGATCGAGCCGTTCCGGAAAGCGCGGGTGCTGCCGGCTTCAGTCCGTTTTTGGGCACTGATGGCGTGGTCTATTTTGTTGTTCTTCTGGTTTGGCAGCAACTCTTCCCAATATTATACCCCGTACAGTCTGTCTGACTATTATCTGTTGCCACTGACTCCGTTTCTATGCTTCCTGGCTGGAGTGACCATTGCACAACTGGTGGAGCGCAGTGGCGCAGAGGCGGGAATGAAACGGTTGTTGTGGAGCGTGATCGCGGTTGCGCTGGTCATGCTGCCGGTGCAGAAATGGCTCAATTTCGAGAAATTTGCCATTGTTTTCACTCTGGCCCCACTGCTTGGGCTGGTTGTGCTGCGTTGGCTCGCATCCCGTCTGCATTGGGAAAAGGGGGTGGTCGCCGGGGTGACCATTGCGTTGATTGCCACCCTTTATCCGCTCAACAGCGCCCTGCCAATCGCCCGCAAACAGATCGGTGAGAGCGAGAATCTGCACGCGGAACGGGTGTTGGTGCAGAAGTATCTGAAGAACCGGAGCGAACCTCTGACCGTGGTGACCGATGGCCGTACGCTCAAGGCGCTGCGTTATTATTTGGGATTTCAGGTTCCAGAGACGATGCAGTTGATCAACTGGTCCGCCGAGCAGCCGGAGTCGGCAATCCACAAGCGTGTCCTCTATTTTGTCAACCGGAATCGATTGAATGCAATCCAGGGCACCTATCAGCGTGCGGTGCCGGATTTCATCCTGAAACCCCCGGCCCGGTGGCGTCTGCTGGAGGTGGATCAAGGTGTGTCGGTCTATGAAACCGATTCGGCCAATCATGGATGATGGTGTTTGCTTGCGCGTCAACGGGCTTCTGAAGCGGGCGGGTTGAGGATGTGGCAAGAAAGTGCGATCATGAGCGTCCGTGACTTGCCATGCGGGTCAATCAAGAATATTTTAGATGGTGACCTTTTCTGGATGCAGGGTTTGCTGAACAGGGGACCAGAGGGATGATTCCATCGGTCGCCGCGGGATGAACGGTTGTCTTTCCCAATCTGACATGCGGGTTCGGTGAAGAAGATCATTATCTTTGGTACGGGCGGCAATGCTTTGGATATCCTGGATTTGCTCCAGGATCTCAACGATGCCCACAAAGAGAGACGTTACCACTGCGCGGGATTCCTGGACGATGCAGCGCATTTGCATGGGCAGTCCATTCAGGGGGTGCCGATCCTTGGTCCCTTGTCCGCGAGTGCAGACTATGCCGATTGCCTGTTTGTGAACGGGATCGGCAATGTCAAGACCTTTGCCCGGAAAGAGCAGTTCCTCAGCCAGTTGAATCTGCCACCGGATCGATTCGTCACCCTGATCCATCCATCGGCAACCGTATCCCGTAGCGCCATTCTGGCTCCTGGGAGCGTGGTCTTGCCACAGGTCACCATTGCCGCTCATGTCACGATTGGCCAGCATGTCATGATTTTGCCCAATGCGGTGATCAGCCACCACGACCGGATCGGTGACTATACCGCCATTGCCAGTGGCGCCTGTCTGGCCGGCGAGGTCACGGTGGGACGGGCCTGTTACCTTGGCATGCGCTGTGCCATTCGCGAGCGGTTGCAAATCGGGGATCGGGCGTTGATCGGCATGGGCAGCGTGGTGTTGCAATCTGTTGAAAATGACGCGGTTGTCTACGGCAATCCTGCCAGAGCTTCGTCGCGTCCGGCCAGGAGTCTCCTCTCATGAACCATCGGAGCACCGCCGCATGCCCATAGCCCGGAACGTTGAACTTGGCGCCAATGTGCGCATTCCGCAACCTGATCTGGTCAACCTTTACGGCTGTCGGGTGGGGGATGATACCCGCATCGGGGCATTTGTCGAAATTCAGAAAAATGTCACCATTGGCGCGCGCTGCAAAATCTCCTCCCATTCGTTTTTGTGCGAAGGGGTGGTGATCGAAGACGAGGTGTTCATCGGTCACGGGGTGATGTTCATCAACGACTCGTATCCCAGGGCCGCCAATGACGATGGCTCGGTGCAAAGCGAGGCCGATTGGCAGGTGGAACCGACCCGGATCCAAAAAGGGGCCTCCATCGGCACCCACGCCACGTTGCTGGGGGGCGTGACCGTCGGAGAGCGGGCGCTGGTCGGGGCTGCGGCGCTGGTGACGCGCGATGTGCCGGCTTTTGCCATCGTGGCGGGCGTGCCGGCGCGCATCGTCGGCGATGTGCGGGATCGTGCCGCTTCGCGTCCGGGCTGATCGTGGCTATGGGCCATGGTGAGATCATTGAAAGACAAAGAAGGGGTCTGGGGATTCCTCCCCCAGGGTTTTGCCTTTAAACCGCACCCATCACGGGAGACGTCGTTTGTCAGTGGGGTCCAGGGGCCATTGGCCCCTGGTGGGGTCCAGGGGCGAAGCCCTTGGGACTTGCTTTTGGCGCGCTTTGCCGCAGGCGCCCCCCCTGGTCGCCGCAGGCGACGCCTTTTGGCCAAAAACTCATGATCCCGAAATGGTCGCGGTTTAAACAAAAAATCTCTAAAAAGGTTTCTGTTTAAAGTCAAAACTCTGAGGGAGGAATCCCCCAGGCCCTCTCTTTTTTTCAGAAGTGTGCCTCTTGAGATGGGGTGGTTTGATCAGTTGTCACCAAGAAAGGGGCCTGGGGATTGAATCTCCAGGCCCCTTTCTTATGGGGGGGAAAGGGAGAGGACCCTTGGTTGGAGAGGAGACGGTGCAGAGCAGGTAGTCATCCGGGGAAGGGGGCACAAAAAAAGGTGGCTGGGGAATGAATTCACCAGCCACCTTTTTTTGTTCAGTTCACCGGCCAACTCCACTCCCGAAGGAGGGAAGTTGGCCGGAGGTTTGGAGGGTTAACTGCGATCAGGATTGGCCCAGCGCGATGACATACTGTGCTGCGTCGCCGCTCGAAATTGCCATGACCTGCGTGGTGGTCAAGCCACCGACTGTGGCAGTACCGATACCAAACGGCTGGCCTTTGACCTGCGTGGAGCTGAAGCCGCTCACCGCTGTGACGGTCAAGACCGACATTTGGGTCGTGGTCAGAGACGGCATATCGAGGATGTCGATGCCGCTTGCCTGGGTGGAAGTGAGAGCCGCCACCTGGGTCGTGGTCAACGAACCGATCTGGACGGCAGACAGGGCCTTGATATCCGACGAGTTGAGTGCGCCGAATTGGGTGACGGTCAGGTATTGCAGATCCGTCACACTCAAGGAAGCCACGGCACTGGAGGTCAATGCAGCAACTTGGGTTGTGGTCAGGATGTTGATCTGAGTCGTGGTGATGCCCGAAGCATCGGTGGACTCAATCGCACCCATCTGGTCAGCAGAGAGAGTGGACAACAACGTGGTGGTCATGGCACTCACCTGAGTGACATTGAGTCCAGCCACTTGTCCGGTGGACAAGTTGACCATCTGTGTCGTGCTCAGAGCGTTCAGGGCTGTGGTGGTCATGCCACCCACGGCTGAACCGGTGAAGGCACCCAATTGCAAGGTCGAAAGTGCGGCCACCTGGGTTGTGGTGAGACCGGCAGCATCCGTGGATTCCAGTCCGGACAATTGCCCAGTGGTCAAACCAACGATTTGCGTGGTGGTCATGACGGTGACCTGGGCTGCAATCATTCCTGCAACCTGGGTCGAACTCAGTACCGCCACCTGGGTGGTGGTGAGAGTCGATACAGCCGTGGTGGATACCGCGCCGACCTGGCCGGCGGACATGCCAGACAGATGAGTCGTGGTAAGGGAGGCCACCTGGGTCGTGGAGAGCAGACCGATTCCTGTCGTGACCGCTGAACCGAGCTGGACCGAGGTCAGTGAGGTGAGCAGGGTCGTGGTAAGCGCAGCAATCTGATTGCTGCCCATACCGGCGATCTGGGTTGAAGTCAAAACACCCGTCTGGGTGGTGGTGAGAATCCCCATGGCCGTGGTGGTCACATAGCCAACCTGGCTGGAACTGATGCCAGACAGATGGGTCGTGGAGATGGCGGTCACCTGGGTTGTGGACAGCACACCGAATCCTGCGGCCGGGACGGCACCGATTTGATTCGACGTGAACGTGCCGATCTGGGTCGTGGACAGAGAAGACACCTGCGTGGTGCTCATTCCGGCCACCTGGGTGGTGGACAGAATACCCAGTTGGGCGACGGTGAGAGACGACACATTGGTCGTCGTGAGCGCACCGACCTGGGCCGAGGACAGGACAGCCACCTGGGCCGTGGAGATGGCGGCCACCTGGGTCGTGGACATGACGCTGATGCCCGTCGAGATCACACTGGCGATCTGCGTCGTGGTCAAGCCAGCGATCTGGACAGCACTCATGGTTGCGACCTGGGTGCTCGTCACGGCAGCGATTTCAGTGGTGGTCAGACCACCGATTTGGGTGACATTGAGCGAAGCCAGAGCGGTCGTGTTCAGGCTTCTGACCTGGGTGGTGGTCAGAGCACCCACCTGGGTCGCACTCAAACCCGCCACCTGAGTCGTGGTGATTGAGGTGAGATGGGTGGTTGTCACGCTGCCGACCTGGGTCGTATTGAGAACACCGACCTGCGCGGAGGTCAGATTCACGATCTGGGTCGTGGACAGACCTCTGACCTGGGTCGTGACCAATCCGCTGAACTGGGTGGATGTCAGGGACGCGATGTTGGTGGTGGTCATGAGCAGGATGTTGGTCGTGCTCAGTGAAGCCACCTGCGTGGTATTCAGACCCGTGATCTGCGTCGTGGTGAGTGCCGCAACGAACGTGGTGGTGAGGAGGCCGAGCTGGGTCGGGGTGAAACCAGAGATGCTGGTTGCGGTAAGTACATTCTGGGTGGTGGTGCTCAGGAAATCTGTATCTGCCAGGACGGTCGCAGAGAGACCACTGATTTGGGTCGCACCGAGAGCGGCAATCTTGGTCGTGCCCAGGTCATTGAATTTTGTGGTGGTCAATGCCCCGACAGCCGTGCTGGTCAAGCCGTTCAACTGGGTCGTGGTCAGGTTGCCCACCTGCGTCGTGGACATATTGGTGATTGCCGTGGTGGTCAATCCACCAACCTGGGCCTGCGACAGATAGCCGATCTCGGTGGTGGTCAGACCGCCTGCCTGTCCTGCGGAGAGTCCCGAGATTTGCGTGGTGCTGATGCCCGCGATCTGCGTGGTGGTGAGGGAGTTCAGGTTCGTCGTGGTCAAGGCGCCGAACTGGGCAAGCGTCAAGCCACCCACCTGCAGCGAGGAGAGAGAGGCAACATTGGTCGTGCTCAGGGCGCTGACCGTTGTGGTGGTCAGGCCACCCATTTGCGACGCATTCATCGCGCCGATGTGGGTCGTGGTCAGACCAAAGAACTGCGTGGTCGTCAACGCACCCATCATGGTGCCGGTCAGTCCACCAAACTGGGAATCGGTGAGCAGATTCAGCTGGGTGGTGCTCATGGCAGACACGGCCGTGGTGGAGAGGCTGGCCATTTGGGATGTGCTGAGTTGGCCCAGTTGGGTCGTGCTCATTCCGCCCACGAGGTTGGCGATACCGCCCATCACGTCCGGATTCAGTCCAACCACCTGCGTGGCGTTCAAGGACGAGAACTGGGTGGCGGAGAGACCGTTCATCAACGTGGCGTTCAGGCCGCCCAGTTGGGTCGTGCTCAGATTGGCCAAGCCGGTGGTGCTCATACTGGCGATCTGGGTCGTGCTCATGAAGCCGATCTGGGTGGATTTCAGACCGCTCAGCTGGGTCGAACTCAGGACCGCGATGGCCGTGGTGTTCATGCCGCCCAGTTGGGTCGAATTGAGGGCGCCCAGGATGTTGGTGCCCAGATTGCCGACCTGCGTCGAACTCATCGAACCGATCTGGGTTGCGGTCAGACCGCCGGCCTGGGTCGCGGTGAGCACACCCATTTGCGTGGTGCTCATGGCGCCGATGAGGGCCGAAGGCATTTCCATCATCTGTCTGGATCTCAGACCCGCGACCTGGACGGTGGAGAGGGCACCCATGGCCGTGGTGGACATCACGCCCAGCTGGGAGCTGTTCAGACGGCTCATCACGGTGGAGGTGAGGCCACCCAGCTGCGTCGTGTTCATGCTGGCCACGATCGTGGTCGGCAGGCCACCGATCTGGGAGAGGGAGATGCCACCGATCTGGGTCGAATTGAGCGCAGCGAATTGCGTGGTGGACATGGCGGCCATGCCGGTTCTGGACATGCCACCCAACTGGGTCGCTTCCAGGGAGCCGAGGATGTCACTGTTCAGGACGCCGACCTGCGTGGAGGTCAGGAAGCCCATCTGCGTGGCATTCAGGCCATCCATCTGGGCGGTGCCCAGCGTGGCGATGGCCGTGGTGCTCATGGCGGTCAGCTGGGTCTTGGAGAGGGCGCCCAACTGGTTGGTGGTCATGTTGGCGATCTGGGTCGTGCTCATCACCCCGATCTGGGTCGCGCTGAGTCCCTGGGCCTGGGTCGAGGAGAGAGCGGCCACCAGGGAGGTGCCCATGGCGCCGATCTGGGTGGTGGAGAGAGCGGCCACCTGCGTGGAACGCATGCCGACAATCTGCATCGTGGAGAGATTATCCACGCCCAACGCGCCGATCTGGGTGGTGGTCATCCGGCCCAACTGGGTCGAGGAGAGACCAGCCAGTTGCGTCGTGGACATGCCGGAGAGACGATCCGTGGGCAGGCCGCGCAGCTGGGTGACGCTCATCTGGCCAATCTGGGTGGAACTCATGGCCGAGAACTGATTGGCGGACAGGTTGCCCACCTGGGTGCTGGACAGGCCGCCGATCTGGGTGGTATTCAGGGCCGCCACGCCAGAGGTGGAGAGGCTTTGCAACTGGGTCGCATTCAGGGCACCCAGGTGGCTGGCACGCATGCCGCCGATC
This sequence comes from Magnetococcales bacterium, assembly GCA_015234115.1. Taxonomy (GTDB): domain Bacteria; phylum Pseudomonadota; class Magnetococcia; order Magnetococcales; family Magnetaquicoccaceae; genus Magnetaquiglobus. Next base: position 49,786 of record JADFWP010000012.1, on the reverse strand, counting down.
TGGGTGGCATTCAGGGCGCCGATGGCGGTGGTGTTCATGCCGCCGACCTGGGTCGTGTTCAGGGAGCGCAGCACGGTGGAGGTGAGGCCCGCGATCTGATCCGCATCCAGCAGACCGATCTGGTCTTCGCCCAGTCCATCCGCCTGGGTGGTGGTCAGGCTGCCGACCTGATCGGCGCTCAAGGCTTCGATCTGGGTATCGGTCATATTGGCCAGATGGGAGGATTTCAGACCGGCCATCTGGGTGGTGGAGAGGCTTTCCACACCGTCAGCCGAAATCGCGGCGACCTGTGTGGTGGTCAAATTACCCAACCGGGTCCGCGTGAGGCCGTCGAGTTGATCCGTGGTGATGGTGCCCATGGCATCGACGGACACGCTACGAATTTGAGTGGAGGTCATCACGCCGATCTGGGTGGATGACAAGACTGAAAACTGGGTGGTGGTGAGCAGACCCACTGCCGTGCTGGTCAGACCTTTGACGGCGGTCGTAGTCAGGGCTGCAATCTCGGTCGTGGTCATCGCTTGTAGCTCAGTTGCTGTAGGCATTCGCTTCTTGCTCCTCTTGTAGTGTCTTGCGGCAATTGACTTAAGATCTGTAAGCACCATGCCGCGATCAGGCGCAACAGAAAGTTTTATGGGCCGTTCAAAAAAAATATAGACATTTCAGGATTTCACGGCCTGAATCCATCAATGAATAGCATATGCCAATATCAGAGTCAAGCAGATTCACCATGCGCATGGGCCTGGAGTTCAGTCGGTTTTTACCTCATTTCCATGACTGTCTTACCGCATTGGTTTGGATTCGGGCGTGCAGCCCATTCCGGTCGGTCACGACAAACACCAAAGAGCGGGGTGCGGGCAATCGGCCTTTGGTGTCGTGACAGATCTGAAACGCTTGTGATCGACACTGCTGTCAACCATTCCGGTCAGCTTGCATTTTTGACTCACTTTAAATCTGGATGCAAGAAAAAAATGCGGAGATCTTGTTCTTTTCCCTGATGCGGCAGTGGGGATTCGCGTCCAGGTTTCGATGAGTGCCGTGGGGTGTTTTTTGAGAGTTTATGAATGTAAATTTGTCAGGATCCGGTGGCAAAGGATCATCGAACCGGTATATTCTACGTCAGGATACAAACGGAAGTCACGCACTTTGTGTGAATCGGGACAATTTGTTGTGGAAATGGGGTGAATGCCATGAAACTTCGGGCGGGTAGGATGGGAATGGTGTTGGGTCTGGTCATGGGTGTGGCGCAGGGGGCTTCTGCCATGGCGTTGACCAGTCCGGATCTGCAACCGGAAGGGGTGTTTGATCAGAAATTCATCTTCAAGGGATTTGGCTGCGAGGGCGGGAATCTCTCTCCGGCCCTCAACTGGCAGGATTCGCCGCCGGAGACCAAAAGCTTTGCGCTGTTGGTGCATGATCCGGATGCGCCAACGGGAGGAGCCGGGTGGTGGCATTGGGTGGTCTACGATATTCCTGCGACCGTTACCGCTTTGCCGCAAGGCGCGGGCGCCGGGGATGGCTCGGCCATGGTGTCGGGAGCCAGACAGGCCGGAACCGATTTCGGGGCGCCGGGTTGGGGTGGTCCCTGCCCGCCGGTCGGTCATGGTGCGCACCATTATCATTTTACCCTACACGCCCTCAAGGTCGAGAAACTGGATCCCCCGGCTGGAGCGACCGCCTCTTTGATCGGCTTTCTGGTGAATGCCAATTCTCTGGCCCATGCCCGTCTGACCGGACGCTACGGGCGCTGAAGCCATTCGATTGACGGCTTCCCTTTCGGAAACCGGGCGAATGGGTTACCATAATCCACTTGACTTTGGAGGGCGGGGGGTGGTCAAGACCCCGGTCGCCAGGTCGAGTGGATTTTTTTGTGGCCTGGAGCCTTCGATCACGCCTGAAGGAGATCCCGCATCATGGCCGAAGATGCCGACAGCGATTCCAAAACCGAAGACCCCACCGGCAAGCGGCTCGGTGATGCCCGCAACAAGGGGCAGGTGGCCAACTCCCGTGAGGTCGGCACCGCCTTGTTGCTGCTCGGGGCCACAGGCGTGTTTTATTTTCACGGGGGCGTCTTCTGGAACGCGCTCCAGGAAAAAATGCGTTTTTTTCTGGGGGGGGCTATCAGCGATGATCTGACCCGGGAGGGCATCAGCGTCCTGATGGACGGCGTGCTGCTCGGCATGCTGGTGGATATGGCCCCGTTCCTGATCGTTTTTATTTTCATGGCGTTTTTCGGTTCCATTCTCCAGCATGGCTTTCTGTTCAGCCTGGAACCCCTGGCTCCCAAATTTTCCAAGCTCAATCCCTGGACCGGTCTGAAAAGGCTTATCTCCAAGCGATCCCTGGTCGATCTGTTCAAATCCGTTCTTAAAATGGGCGTGATTTCGTTGGTGGTCTATCAATCGATCCGGGGCAGTCTGCCGGAGATCATGGGTTGGACCGCCACTTCGGTCGAGCAGGTGACTTACGCCTTGGCCATGGACTCCATGGCGGTGCTGTGGAAAGTGACGATGGCGTTTCTTGCGTTCGCGCTTTTTGATTTTCTGTATCAAAAGTTCGAGCACATGAAGGCGTTGCGCATGACCAAGCAGGAGGTCAAGGACGAACTCAAACAGATGGAAGGCGATCCGCTGGTCAAGAGCCGCATCCGCCAGATCCAGCGGGAGATGGCTCAGCGGCGCATGATGGCCGAGGTGCCCAAGGCCGATGTGGTGATCACCAACCCGACCCATGTGGCGGTGGCGTTGCTCTATCAACAAGGCAAGATGAGCGCGCCCAAGCTGACGGCCAAGGGCCGGGGTCATGTGGCCGCGCGCATCCGCGAAGTGGCCAGGGGCAACGGGGTGCCCATCGTCGAGAATCCGCCGTTGGCGCGCACCTTGTTCAAGGATGTGGATCTGGATCGGGCCATTCCCCATGAACTCTTCAAGGCGGTGGCCGAAGTTCTGGCCTATGTCTACGGATTGCGTGGCATGCGGCGATGAATGGTCCGGTGGACGGGTTGGATCGCAAGCTTTATGATCAGGCGTTGCGCTGGTTGACGCGCCGCTCCTATGGTGAGCAGGAACTGGCCTGGCGTCTGGCAGGGGTCGGGGGGGAACCGGGTGCGATTGCGGCAGTGCTGATCCGTTGTCGGGAGTTGGGGTATCTGGATGACCGGGCCTTTGTTCTCTCCCGGATCCGGGTGCGGCAGAATCAGGGGTGGGGCAGGTTGCGGATTCGGGCGGAGTTGCGGTCGCTGGGGCTGGACGAGGCGATTTTGACCGAAGCCTGGGCCGTATTCGAGCAGGATGCGGACGAGGAGGGGAGTGATCCCGTGGCTCGGGCGCGTCGGGTGCTGGAAAAGCGTTTCGGAGCCGCAGCGGGGTGGAACCGGTCGGATCTGCGCGAGCGGGGCAGGCGTTATGCCTTCCTGGCGCGGCGCGGATTCGAGGCGGAGGTCATTGACGCTGCGCTTGTTGAATTATAAATTATTGAAAAAAAAAGCGGGGGTCTGGGGGATTCCTCCCCCAGGGTTTTGACTTTAAGAGCAAAACATTTTCAAAATTTTTTATTTTAAAGTCAAAACCCTGGGGGAGGAATCCCCCAGACCCCCGCTTTTTTTTTTAATAGTGGAAATCGTTAACCGCCTGTGAGGTGATCATGACGGCAGATGACATTCGCGACCGTTTCGTGTCGTTTTTCAAACGCAAGGGACATGAGGCCGTATCCTCGTCCAGTCTGGTTCCGGACAATGATCCCACACTGCTCTTCACCAATGCGGGCATGAACCAGTTCAAGGGGGTGTTCCTGGGCCGGGAACGCCGTGCCAACCCCAGAGCGGTCAGCGTGCAAAAATGCGTGCGGGCGGGCGGCAAACACAACGACCTGGAAAATGTCGGTCGCACGGCCCGCCACCACACCTTTTTTGAAATGCTCGGGAACTTCTCCTTCGGGGATTACTTCAAAGAAGAAGCCATCCCGCTGGCCTGGGAATTCGTCACCGTGGAATTGGGCCTGCCCCTGGAGCGGCTTTTAGTCACGGTCTACGCCGAAGACGAGGAGGCCTATCGCCTCTGGCACGAAAAACTGGGGCTGCCGGCGGAACGGATCATCCGGATTGCCACGAGCGATAACTTCTGGTCCATGGGTCCGACCGGCCCTTGCGGTCCCTGCTCGGAGATCTTTTATGACCATGGCCCGGCGATCCCGGGAGGTCCGCCCGGCTCTCCGGAACAGGACGGGGACCGCTTCGTGGAGATCTGGAATCTGGTCTTCATGCAGTACGATCGCAGCGCCGATGGCACCCTGACCCCGCTGCCCCGTCCCTGCATCGATACGGGCGCCGGATTGGAACGGCTGGCTGTGGTGTTGCAGGGCCATACGAACAATTATGACTCGGACCTGTTTCAACCCCTGATGCAGGCTGCGGCCCGCTGGACCGGCCACGAACAGGTGGTCGCCGCTGAGAAAAATGCCGGAGCCTGGTCGCGGGAGACGGTCTCGTTGCAGGTGATCGCCGATCACATCCGCGCCGTGGGATTTCTGATTGCGGACGGGGTGTTGCCCTCCAACGAGGGACGGGGTTACGTCCTGCGTCGCATCATGCGTCGCGCCATGCGCCATGGCCGGATGCTGGGCATGGAAGAGCCGTTTCTCTATCGTCTGGTGCCCACCCTGGTGGAAAAGATGGGGCGGGTCTATCCCGAGCTGGTCGCGCAACAACAGGCGATCACGGCAGTGGTGGAAAACGAGGAACGCCGTTTTGTCACCACCCTGGGTTCGGGCATGAAACTGCTGGAAGGGGCGGCAAGCGGTCTGGTCGCTGGCGACCGGTTGGATGGAGCGGTGGTTTTCACGTTGTACGATACCTACGGATTCCCGGTGGATCTGACCGCCGATATTCTGCGGGATCGGGGCATCGATGTGGATCTGGAAGGATTCGAACAGCACATGGCCCGTCAGAAGGCCATGGCCAGGGCGGCCTGGGCCGGATCCGGGGATGCGGGGACGGCTGCGGTCTATCATGAAATCCTGGCCGATGGCGGTGGCGTGACCTTCCTGGGCTATGAGGCCGAAACCGCCTCGGGTCGGGTACGGGCGCTGGTGCGGGATGGCGCGTTGGTTCTCTCCCTGAAGGCCGGAGAAGAGGGGGGGGTGATCTGCGATCAGACCCCGTTTTATGGCGAGTCCGGGGGGCAGGTCGGAGATGCGGGGGAGATTCTGGCCGGAGAGAGCCGTGGCACGGTGATCGATACCCGCAAACCGTTGCCGGAGTTGATCGTGCATCAGGTGCGGGTGCAATCCGGGAGTCTGGCGGTTGGCGATGTGGTCACGTTGCAGGTGGATGGGGGCAGACGGCGTGCGGTGCAGTGGCACCATTCGGCGACCCATCTGTTGCATTGGGCGCTCAAGCAGGTGGTGGGCGATCATGTGAAGCAGGCCGGATCCCTGGTGGGACCGGAGCGGTTGCGTTTCGACTTTTCCCACTATCAGGCGGTGAGTGCGGCGGAGTTGGAGCGGGTCGAGGAGTTGGTCAACGAAGCGATTCTGGCCAACGAGGCGCGCACCACCGAGGTGATGACCCCGGATGAGGCGATTCGAGCCGGAGCCATGGCGCTTTTTGGTGAAAAATATGGCGATCAGGTGCGGGTGGTGCGTCTGGGTCCATCGTTGGAGTTGTGCGGCGGCACCCATGTGGGGCGTACCGGAGACATCGGCCTGATGCGGATTGTCTCCGAAGCGGCGGTGGCAGCCGGGGTGCGGCGTCTGGAGGCGGTGTGCGGCGCGCGGGCCAGACAGAGTTTTCTGGCGGATGCTCGGGTGTTGCAGCGGGTGGCGGGATTGTTGAAACTGCCGCCGGGCGATGCGGTGGCCGGAGTGGAAAAGCTGCTGGCGCGTCGGGCCGAGTTGGAGCGCGAGTTGGAAAAGAGTCAATCCGCGCTGGCCGGATCCACGGTGGATGAATTGCTGGGACGCGCCCAAGAGAAAAATGGGGTGCGTTATCTGGTGGCCGGGGTTTCCGGGGTGGATGCCAAGGGGTTGCGGGATCTGGCCGACCGGTTGCGGGACAAGCTCGGTTCCGGGGCGATTTTTCTCGGATTGGCCGAAGAGGGCAAGGTGAGTCTGTTGGCCGGGGTCACCAAGGATCTGACCGGACGCTGCAAGGCCGGGGATTGGATGCAGGCCGTGGCGCCCGTGGTGGGTGGCAAGGGGGGAGGTCGTCCAGACATGGCGATGGGGGGCGGAACCCGTCCCGAAGCGCTCAATGAAGCTTTGGTCGCAGCGACGGCCTGGATCGAGGAGAGAACCGGATGAAACCGAAAGTGATTGGAGCGACGCAATACGATTGTCCCCATTGTGGGGTGGCCATGAAAAAATGGGCTTCGGCAGGCCATAATTTCTGCGGAGACGGCATGGGATTTGTCAGTGATTTCATGTTCGTCTGTTTCAACGATGAGTGTTCCATGTTCGTCAAGGGGTGGAATTCGTTGTTCAATTCCATGGGACGGATCGGTTCGGTGCGGGCTTTTTACAATCCGGATGATGGCGATGAAGGGGTCTTGCCCGTGGCGCACAAGAGCGCCTTGCGGGGGGATATCATCGAGGATTGAGGCGGCAGGATCGTTGCAATTATTGAAAAAAAAGAGGGGTCTGGGGGATTCATCCCCCAGGGTTTTGACTTTAAACAAATCATTTTTATGGGTTTTTTCTTTAAAGTCACTTCTCTGTTCTGGTGTATAGGGGGATGGGATGCCCGAGTTGTGTCGATTCTTTGGCATCATCATTCGGATGTTTAACAACGATCACAATCCTCCTCATTTTCATGTAATCTATGGTGATGATGAAGCGTTGATTGATATTGGCACCTTGGAGGTGCTGTATGGTCATTTGCCGCGAAGAGCATTAGCCATAGTGTTGGAATGGGCGGCAATCCATCGCGAAATGTTGCAGCAAAACTGGGAACTGGCCAGTGTTGGTAAACCGCCGCTTCACATGGAACCCTTGGAGTAATGCTCATGACTCTGCTCAGAATCAGCCGTGCGCTGCCTTTGTCAGGTTTTCGTCTTGCTCTGACATTGACGGATGGCACTGAAATCGAACGGGAGATCGCACCATTGTTGCGTGGCCCCTTGTTTGATTCTGTGCGTAGCGATCCGGCTTTGTTTTTCGAGGTGCGTGTCGAGGGCGGGGGGGTGGCGTGGCCGAATGGGGCGGATTTGTGTCCTGATGTGTTGATTTGGGGCGGAATGCCGACTGATGGTCCGGTTCGGGAAAAGTTGGGGAAGGTTGCTTGATCAAGCCAGTTTTGCCTGGACAGATTGAGTTGGTGAAAAAAAAGAGGGGGGGCTGGGGGAGGAATCCACCAGCCCCCCCTCTTTTTTTTCAATGGCTGGGATTCATTCCAGGAACCGTTCCATCAGCATGCGTGCCGCCACCTCGGCACCATTGACCTCGGGTGCGGGAGGGGCTGGCTGGGCGAGGAGCGTGGTCAGCGGGGCGGAGAATTGGCCTTGTTGAAACGCTTCCCGACGGATTTCCATGACTCGTCCATGTTGGGCGCACCATTCAAGAATCGGCGGTTCATCCGGGAAGATGCCCCGTCGCAGATAAAGAAACGGAATGCGGTGGGCCATGGCGGAACAGGCCATGCCATAACCGGGTTTGCTGATCAGGGCATCCACCGAGGCGAGCAGATCGGCAAAGGGCCAGGTCGGGAGTTGGTCGAGGGCGTGCAGATGGGATGCTGAATCCGGCTCCAGGGGTTGGTCGAGAATCCAGTGAAAATCGCGTTGGGTGTTGAGCCGCGCCAGGGGAAACGAACGGGTCGGAATCCCTCCCAGGGTGAGCAGTACCAGCGGGCGGGTGTCGTGGGGAGCGATGCCCAGTGCGTGCCGCAGTTCCGTGGCACGTTCGATACCTGATGTTGTTATGGCCGGAATGATCCGGCTCTCCGGAAACGGATGATCCGGCAGAGCCGGGGTGATGCGCAAGGCCAGGGTTGCCTGGGCATAGGCGTTGCGCATGGTGGCGAGCCAGGCGGCGATTTCTGGCGCATCTGGCGGGAAATAGGCGGTGATCACCTCATCCCAGGTCAGGGAAGTCAGGGCCACGGTGGGGATGCCGAGCCGTTTTCCGGCCTCCATGGGCAGACAGGGGATGTTGCCAAGGATCAGATCGGGTTGCCAGGCAGCCATGAGGGCAGCCTCGCGGGCCACACGCTCGGGCCAGTCGTCGTGGAAGAGCCGCATGGCCGCAGCGGTGGCGGCAAGATCGACCTGCATGGGATCGGGCTGGATCAGGCAGACGTCACAACTGCGGAGATCGTGGGTCACGGGGTGGCGCAGCGTTCTTTGAATCAACGCGGTGGGAATGCTGCCTGTGACATGCAGGGTCAGATCGGGTCTCGCGGCCAGCAGCATATGCAGCACCGGCACCATTTGCGACCAGTGGCCATAACCATGGCCGGAGACGGCACACCAGATTTTCTTACTCTTCATGGTTCACCACCTCTCCCTCGATCACCCCGTCGGCAGACGCGGCAACGGAAGCGAAATGAGCGAGTATCCGGAGTTTCAACCAGGTGCGGATCCAGGGGACAAGCAATAAAACACCTGATAAATCCGAAAGGTAACCTGGAATGATCAACAACACGGCGCCGAGCATGCGCAGGGCGCCGTCAAGCAGTTCAGGTCCAGGATTCTCACCGTTTCGTATGCGGTTATGTGCAGTCACAAGAGTTCCGGCACCCGCCTGGCGCAGCACCGACCAGCCAATCATGCCGGCGACCAGCCATGAAAGCAGGACCACTCCGGCGCCGGATAGATGTCCAATCCAGATCATCAGCCAGATTTCGATGAACGGTATGATAGCTAAAAGAATAATCGGCAGTTGTTTCATGGTTTGTTCCTGGCTGGAGCGTTCGGGTCGATGGCGGGGCGTAGTGCCGACGCGCGTGGAATCCAGCATAACCCAGCCGGGCCGGAGATGCCACGGGAGGCGATTCGGGTCTGGTTTGGGAAATCGTCATGGGCGTGATCGCAAACCGTTGAATGGGCCGACCGGGTGTGGTATTCAATTTGACCATTCGAGGCAAAACGATTTTCCCAACCCATATCATGCGAAAGGTCGAGGAACCATCGTGTTGAATCTTGTCCTGGCCAAACGTTACGCAACCGCACTGGCGGACCTGGCAACAGAAGATCAGCAATTGAGCGTTGTGGGAGAGGATCTCACCCGCTTTTCCCAGCTTCTGACGGCCACGCCCGGTTTGCGCCTTCTGCTCACCAGTCCCACGGCGCCCGCTCGCGACAAGCATGCCGCTCTGGATGCTTTCATCACGCATGCGGCACCGGTCCGCATACTGGGCAATTTTTTGAAGTTGCTCGTGGACAAACGGCGCATGGACCTTGTTGAGGCCATCATCGTCGCGTATCATAAGGAGATGGAGACCCGCAGTGGCCGCATCACCGTCGAGCTGCAGTCGGCCGCGCCCCTGGAAAGCCACCATGCCGAGAATCTGCAAGCCACGCTCTCCAGACTGACCGGCAAGGAGGTCCGCCTGGAGAGCCGCGTGGAACCCGATCTCCTTGGCGGAATCGTTGTGCGGATCGGAAGCCTGATGATGGATTACTCCGTACGCAACCATTTGAACCGGCTAAAAGCACAGATGAGAGGATAACAGCCGATGCAGATCAGCGTCGCCGAAATCAGCGAAATTCTGAAAAAACAGATCGCCAACTACGGCATCGAAGCCGAGGTCTCCGAAGTGGGACAGGTGATCGCCGTTGGAGACGGTATCGCCCGTGTCCACGGACTCGACAAGGTCATGGCCAGCGAAATGGTCATCTTCCAGGATGGCACCCAGGGCATGGCCCTGAACCTGGAAGAGGACAATGTCGGCGTCGTGATCTTCGGCGATGACCGCAACATCAAGGAGGGCAGCACGGTCAAACGGACCAAGCGCATCGTCGATGTGCCGGTCGGCAAGGCTCTGCTCGGACGGGTGGTCGATGCGCTCGGCAACCCCATCGATGGCAAAGGGGCCATCGAAACCCCGCATCGCTCTCTGGTCGAAGTGGTGGCGCCGGGTATCATTCCCCGGAAATCGGTTCACGAACCCCTCTATACCGGCCTCAAGGCGCTCGATGCTCTGGTGCCGATCGGGCGGGGACAGCGCGAGTTGATCATCGGCGATCGTCAGACCGGCAAAACCGCCGTGGCTGTCGATGCCATCATCAACCAGCAGCGCACCCACCAGACCGACAAGCCGGTCTATTGCGTCTATGTGGCCATCGGCCAGAAACGCTCGACCGTGGCCAAGGTGGTCAAAACCCTGGAAAAACATGGTGCCATGGCCTATACCACCGTGGTTTCGGCCACGGCTTCGGAACCGGCGCCCATGCAGTTTCTCGCGCCCTATTCCGGGTGCGCCATGGGTGAGTATTTCCGCGACAATGGCATGCACGCCCTGATCGTTTACGACGATCTGTCCAAACAGGCGGTGGCCTATCGCCAGATGTCCTTGATCCTGCGTCGTCCTCCGGGACGCGAAGCCTATCCGGGCGACGTGTTTTACATCCATTCGCGTCTGCTGGAACGGGCCTGCAAGTTCAACGATGCCAATGGCGCAGGTTCGCTGACCGCATTGCCCATCATCGAAACCCAGGGCGGTGACGTGTCGGCCTACATCCCGACCAACGTGATCTCCATCACCGATGGTCAGATCTTTCTCGAATCGGAACTCTTCTATTCCGGCATGCGGCCCGCCATCTCCGTGGGTCTGTCGGTCTCCCGCGTGGGCGGTTCGGCTCAGGTGAAAGCGACCAAACAGGTGGCCGGCTCCTTGCGTCTCGATCTTGCCCAGTTCCGCGAAATGGCGGCCTTTGCCCAGTTCGGCTCGGACCTGGACGCCTCGACGCAAAAACTGCTGCATCGTGGCGAGCGGTTGATGGAGCTTTTGAAACAGCCCCAGTATAAACCGCTCTCCATGGAAGAGCAGGCAGTGGTGCTGTTCGCCGGAACGCGCGGTCTGCTGGATGAGGTCGATGTCAAAAAGATCTCGGCTGCCGAACAGGCCATTCTGGATTACATGCGCACCCAACAGAAGGATGTTTTGGAAACCATCAAGAAGGAGGAGAAACTCTCCAAGGAGATGGAAGATAAACTGACCTCGATTCTGAGTAAATTCATCCTCAGGTTTGAGGATCACGCGGCGGCTGATCGGCCTGTATCCTCTGACGAGCTTGAAATGGCTCAGCATCTCATGCCAAAGTGAGCCTGAAAGGGACCCAAGACGCATGGCCAATCTAAAACATCTCCGCAACCGGATCCGTTCGGTTAACAATACCCGGCAGATCACCAAGGCCATGAAAATGGTCTCGGCCGCCAAATTGCGTCGTTCCCAGGAACGGGCTTTGGCGACACGACCCTACAGCCTGCGCATTCGCGCCATGATCCAGCGGTTGGCAACCCTGATCCCGGCGGACAATGCCCTGCCTTTGCTCTCCCGTCCGCCGGAAGGGGCCAGAAAGATCCATCTGGTGATCTATACGGCGGACCGGGGATTGTGTGGCAGTTTCAACAGTTCCATCATCCGGGCAACCCGTGCGCGCATCGCCCAGTTGACTCAGCAGGGACATACGGTGTCGCTCACCTTTGTCGGCCGCAAGGCCCACGATGTCCTGAAACGTCAGTTCGGCGCCCTGACCCGGGATGTTCATGTCGGTCTGACCCGCAATCTCACCTTCGAGTCTGCGGAACGCATTGTGGCCGCCAAACTGCTCGCCGATTTCGAGACCGGACAGTTCGACGAATGTCATCTGGTTTACAATGCCTTCAAGTCTGCCATGACCCAGGAACTGACCTGGCGGCAACTCATTCCGGCTCCGGTGGAGAACTCCGCAGGTGCCGATGATGAGGAGGTTTTGTCCAGCCCCCTGTTTGAACCCGACGAAGAGACGGTTCTGGCAGCCCTGCTGCCGCGCAACATCGCGGTGCAGATCTTCCAGGCCCTGGCCGAATCCAATGCCGCCGAGCATGCCGCACGCATGACCGCCATGGATAATGCGGTGCGCAATGCCGGAGAAATGTTGAAGAAACTTAACATCAAATACAACAGAACGCGCCAGGCCGCCATCACCACCGAACTGATGGAAATCATCGGCGGGTCTGAATCTTTGAAGGGATGAATATCCAGCATACTCCCACCGCGACCGCGACGGACGGCGCGGGTACGGCGATCCATTCAAGCGCAAGACGGAGCGATCAATGAGCAAAAATGTAGGACGGGTGATCCAGGTGGTCGGACCAGTGGTGGACGTGCGCTTTGATGGCGAACTTCCAGCCATTCTCAATGCCTTGCACATCGACCGTGAAAACGAGGGTCGGGTGGTGCTGGAAGTCTCCAGCCATCTGGGCGAAAGTACGGTCCGGACCATCGCCATGCACTCCACCGATGGTATGGTTCGCGGTCAGGAGGTCACGGATACCGGCGCCCCGATCCAAATCCCGGTGGGCGCACAGACCCTGGGCCGTATCATGAATGTGGTGGGTGATCCTCAGGATCAACTTGGCCCGATCCAGACCGAACAGACCTTTTCCATGCACCGTCCGGCGCCCTCTTTTGCGGAGCAATCCACCGAGGCCGAAATCCTGGAGACCGGCATCAAGGTCGTGGATCTGCTCGCTCCGTATGCCAAGGGTGGCAAGATCGGTCTCTTCGGTGGCGCGGGTGTGGGCAAAACCGTGTTGATCATGGAGTTGATCAACAACGTGGCCATGGGCCATGGTGGCTATTCGGTGTTTGCCGGCGTGGGTGAGCGTACCCGCGAAGGCAATGACCTCTACCACGAAATGATCGCCTCCAAGGTCATCGATCCGAACGATTACAGAAATTCCAAGGCCGCTCTGGTCTATGGCCAGATGAACGAACCCCCCGGAGCGCGTGCCCGCGTGGCCTTGACCGGCCTGACGGTGGCCGAGTATTTCCGCGATGTGGCCAAACAGGATGTGCTGCTCTTCATCGACAACATCTTCCGTTTCACCCAGGCCGGTTCCGAAGTTTCCGCGCTGCTGGGACGCATTCCGTCCGCCGTGGGTTATCAACCCACCTTGTCTACGGACATGGGCGCCTTGCAGGAACGGATCACCTCCACCACCCAGGGTTCCATCACCTCGGTGCAGGCCATCTATGTGCCCGCCGACGACTTGACCGATCCGGCCCCGGCCACGGCCTTCTCCCATCTGGACGCCACCACCGTGCTCTCCCGTCAGATCGCCGAAATCGGCATCTATCCGGCGGTGGATCCGCTCGACTCCACCTCGCGCATGTTGGATCCGCAGGTGGTTGGCCTGGAGCACTATACCGTGGCGCGTGAAGTGCAACGGATTCTCCAGACCTACAAGTCGTTGCAGGACATCATCGCCATTCTGGGCATGGACGAGCTTTCCGAAGAAGACAAAATGACCGTCTTCCGGGCGCGCAAAATCCAACGCTTTCTGTCTCAGTCCTTCCATGTCGCCGAGGCCTTCACGGGTCAGAAAGGGGTCTATGTCTCCCTCAAAGAGACGATCCGGGGCTTCAAGGAGATCGTCGAGGGCAAACACGACAATCTGCCCGAGGCCGCTTTCTACATGGTCGGTGACATCGACAGTGCCATCGAGAAAGGCCGTCGCCTGGCCAAGCAGTAATCATGAGGAGACTCCATGTCCATCGTCATTCAAATGGAACTCGTCACACCGGAGGCCTTGTTGCACGCCGAGGAGTCCATGTTGGTCACGGCGCCGGGAGCCGAGGGGTATTTCGGAGTCATGTCGGGTCATGCCCCCTTCGTGACGCTGCTCAAACCCGGCATTGTCACCCTGGGCGAGGGGGATGACGCCAAACATTTCGCTGTGGCGGGTGGTTTCGCCGAGGTGATGCCCGAAAAGGTGACCATTCTCACCGAACGGGCACTCTCCCGTGAGCAGATCTCGGCCCAACAGATCCAGGACGAGTTGAAAGAGGCCAGAACCAAACTGGCTGCGTCGGATCTGGAGGAGACCACTGCGGCTCTCTGGCAATCCCGCATCGACTTTGCCAATGTTTGTCAGGAACTCCTCAACAAACAAAAAGCCTAGTCACCCTGTGCAACTGTTGGCTGTCAACAGGGAACGCTCTTGTTCATGAATCGTTGTTCTGTGGTGATTTTGGCGGCTGGGCAGGGCACCCGAATGCGTTCGGGTTTGCCCAAGGTGTTGCATGCCTTGGCAGGTCGTCCTTTGTTGTGGCATATTCTGGAGGCCGTGCGCGGACTGGCCCCGGAGCGGTTGGTGGTGGTGACCGGTTTCCAGGCCGAAGCGGTCGAGCAGACTTTGGCCGCGCCAGGAATCCATTGGGTCAGACAGACAGAGCGCAAGGGTACGGGGCATGCGGTACAGTGTGCCCTGTCCGCGCTTCAGGGGTTGAGCGGTGAGTTGTTGATCCTCAACGGGGATCATCCCCTGATCACCACAGCCATTCTCGAATCTTTGTTGCTGCACCATCGCACTCAGGGTCAACCTCTGACCCTGCTTTCCACTTTTCTGGACAATCCGGCTGGTTATGGACGTGTGGTACGCGACGATGCGGGCGCTTTTGTGCGCATTGTCGAAGAAAAGGATGCCACAGATGCCGAGCGTAGGATCCGCGAGGTCAATACGGGCATTTACTGCGTCTCCCTGGATCGTCTGCCGGGTTGGCTGGCGGGCATTGCTCCGCATAATGCCCAGAATGAATATTACCTGACCGATATCGTTCCCATGGCCATTGCCGCAGGCGGGGCCTCGGCTTGGCCCTTCGAGGATTCGGTGGCCTTGTCCGGGGTCAATGACCGGGTGCAATTGGCCGCCCTGGAACGTGCCTTCCGGGATCGGCACATCGTCTCCTGGATGGAGCGTGGGGTCACGTTCGTGGATCCCGCCTCCTGTTGGGTGGCAGCGGATGCGCAGATCGGGGCAGATACGATCATTGAACCGAATGTCATTCTCGGGCCGGGCAGCGTGATCGGGGAGTGGTGTGTGATCAGCTCGTTTTGTCACATTCAGGAGAGTGTGATCGGTTCGGAGAGTCGGATCCTTCCCTTCAGTCATTTGGAGGGGGTGGAGATCGAGGCAGAGTGTGTGATCGGGCCTTATGCCCGTTTGCGACCGGGCGTGCGTCTGGCGCGCAAGGTCAAGGTGGGAAATTTCTGTGAAATCAAGAAGTCCACCATTGGAATTGGCTCCAAGATCAATCATTTGAGCTATATTGGCGACGCTCAGGTGGGGAGCGGGGTCAATGTGGGCGCCGGGACCATCACCTGCAATTACGATGGGGTGCATAAACATCGCACGGTGATCGGGGATCATGTGTTCGTGGGGTCGGATGTTCAGTTTGTGGCACCGGTGCAGATCGGGGTGGGGGCGACCATTGGCGCAGGCACCACGGTGACCAAGGATGTTCCGGCAGATTCGTTGGCCATCTCGCGTGCGCATCAGACCCATGTCATGGGCTGGTCGGAAAAGCGCAACAAACACCGATCCTGATTGGTTTTGATTATTGAAAGAAAAGAGGGGGTCTGGGGGATTCATCTCCCAGGGTTTTGACTTTAAGCAAAATATTTTTAGGAAATTTTTTGTTTAAAGCCAAAACCCTGGGGGATGAATCCCCCAGACCCCCTCTTTTCTTTCAATGGTTTTCATTTTGAACCGGGAGAGACTCCATGTGCGGCATCATCGGTGTCATTGGCGAACGCAATGTCACGCCCATCCTGGTGGAGGGGTTGAAACGGCTGGAATATCGCGGTTACGACTCGGCAGGCATCGCGGTTTTGACCCGTGACCATGCCATTCAGATCACCCGTTCCAAAGGCAAACTGATTCACCTGGAAAATCGTCTGGCCGAAATTCCCTGCACCGGCCTGGTGGGAATCGGTCATACCCGTTGGGCCACCCACGGTCCGCCCACGGAACAAAACGCCCACCCGCATCTCTCCCGTCGCTGTGCCGTGGTTCACAATGGGATCATCGAAAATTACCAGGAGTTGCGGCGCGAACTGACGGCCCTGGGGGTGGTTTTCTCCTCGGATACCGATACCGAGGTGATCCCGCATCTGATCGATCAGGAACTGGATCGCGGGCTGGAACCGGCGGAGGCGGTCCGGGCCGCCATTCGGCGGTTGCATGGCGCCTATGCTTTGGGGATCTTGATTCTGGAAAGCGATCTGCTGATTGCCGTCCGTCGCGGCAGCCCATTGATTCTGGGGCTGGGCGAGGGGGAAAATTTCATCGCTTCGGACGCCACTCCGCTGGTGCCTTATACCCGGCGCATGGTTTATCTGAACGATGATGATCTGGCGGTATTGACCCGGACCGGGGTGCAGATCACCGATTTGCATGGTCGTCCGGTGCAGCGGGCGGTCAAGATCTCCCAGGTGAGCGCGGATCTGACCGACAAATGGCCGTATCGTCATTTCATGCAAAAAGAGATTTTTGAGCAACCCACGGCGTTGGGTGCGACCCTCAAGGGATTGATCCATGCTGCGGAACGGCAGATCGATCTGCAAGAGATTGCGGATCATGTGGATCTGACGGCGGTGCAGGCGGTGAACATCATTGCCTGCGGCACGTCGTATCATTCGGGCATGGTGGCGGGGTATTGGATCGAGCAGTTGGCTCGGGTGCCGGTGAGTGTGCATATCGCTTCCGAATTTCGTTACCGGGAGCCGCCGTCTTTGCCCGGCGCCATCACGGTGGTGATTTCGCAGAGTGGCGAAACGGCGGATACCCTGGCTGCGTTGCGTTTCTGTCGTTCCCAGGGGCAGAAGGTGTTGGCCATTGTGAATGTGCCGGAATCGACCATTGCCCGCGAGGCGGATGGGGTGTTGTATACCCAGGCCGGCCCGGAGATCGGGGTGGCTTCCACCAAGGCGTTCACGACGCAGTTGATGGTTCTGGCCTGTTTTTCATTGGGGTTGGCGCGTGCCAAGGGGCGGTTGGCTCTGGAGCAGGAACAGCAGTGGGTGGAGGAGTTGACTCGCATTCCGGCCCGGCTGGAGCAGGTTTTGTTGCTGGACGAGACGTTGCAGCGCATTGCCACCCGTTTCATGAATGCCAAGGGATTTTTGTTCATGGGGCGTGGCACCTGTTATCCCATTGCGCTGGAAGGGGCGTTGAAGCTCAAGGAGATTTCCTACATTCACGCCGAGGGGTATGCCGCCGGGGAGATGAAGCATGGTCCGATTGCTTTGATCGACGCCCATCTGCCGGTGGTGGCGGTGGCGCCGCGTGATCCGTTGTTCGAGAAGTTGGTGAGCAATCTGGAGGAGGCCAGGGCCAGGGGTGGGCGTTTGATCGTGGTCACTTCTGCCGGGGGCGTCGGGGAGACGCCATTGCTGGCCGATCATGTGGTTTCGATGCCGGAGTGCGGCATGTTCGCGGCACCCATCTTGTATGTGGTGCCTTTGCAATTGTTGGCCTATCATATTGCGGTGCTCAAGGGCACCGATGTGGATCAGCCGCGCAATCTGGCCAAGAGTGTCACGGTCGAATAGAACGATTGAAAGAAAAGAAGGGGTCTGGGGGGGGGCGTCCCCCAGGGTTTTGACTTTAAACAAAAACTTTTGAAAAAGTTTTGTTTAAACCTCGACCATTTCGGAATCATGAGTTTTTGGCTCAAAGGCGTCGCCTGTGGCGACCAGGGGGCGCGCCTGCGGCAAAGCGCGCCAAAAGCAAGTCCCAAGGGTTTCGCCCCTGGACCCCACGGACAAATGATGTATCCCGGATGGGTGCGGTTTAATGTTTGATGCATGGATTCGTTATTCGGTTTCTGGTGAAACAGATCCGCATGGATTATTCGAGCATTATCGGGTAATCTGGATAGACAATGGCCTGTTTGATTGAGTACGGGACAGATCTCTTTCGCTCCTTGGGTTAAATGGAAAAAAGAACGTGTTAAGGAAACTTTCCATCAATGGCTTCAAGACGATTACCGATGCGAGACTCGAATTTGGACGGGTCAACCTGTTCATTGGTGCGAATGGATCTGGAAAATCCAACATTTTGGAGTCTATTGGGGTTTTGAGTGCGGCCTTGAGTCGTGATATCACCGAAGTGGAATTGCAACGCAAGGGGGTGCGACTTTCGGTACCGACTTTGTTTAAATCGGCTTTCAGAAATCGAGAATTGAAAAGTAATTTTGGGTTTGATGCTGAAATGGACGGTGATGTTCAATATAATGTTCGCATTGCATCTGGCGAACAATTTCAAACATTACGTTTTTTTAGTGAAGAGATTCGGTATAAGAATTTGAGTTATCTGGGGCGCAGCAATCGTGGAATTCGGTTGCGTGGGATTGACAAAAAGATAGAGTTGTCGCCTGAGCGTGGTTTGTGGGATCAATATCATGGGGTGATTGATACTCCAGAGGAGTTATCATTACAACTCGATGTGTTGGCAAGATATTGCATCTATGCACCTCAGCCCTCTTTTCTGCGTGGGGTGGAAATTGAATCCACGCCAGTGAAGCCAATTGGATTGCTTGGTGGTGGCTTGCCACAAGCAGCATTGGTTGTTTTTAATCAGCTTATAAAATCACAAAAAACTTCATCATTAATTAAAGAAATACTTGATCTGGTGTGGATGCCGGGATGGGCTAGTTCTTTAGCGGTTAGAGAGTCATCTCCAGATCAGGTTTCCTCGCAGGTAAAAACCGGAAACAAAACTCTTTTCTTTAAAGATCGTTTTATGAAACGCGGGAGAGATACCCTATCTGCTTATGACAGCAGCGAAGGTTCTCTCTATTTATTGTTTTTGGCGATCGTGATTTTACATCAGGAGGCACCAAAAATTTTTGCCCTCGATAATGTGGATAACGCCTTGAATCCATCGGCGACACGGGCGTTTCTGGAGAAGTTGATTACCGTGATGTGCGGGGAAGCATTCCAGAAGCATGGTATTGGTCCCCATCAGGTCTTTCTGACCAGTCATAATCCCACCTCCCTGGATGCATTTGACCTGTTTGACGAGGAGCAACGCATCTTCGTGGTCAGTCGTGAGCCGGAGACTGGTTTTACCAAAATTGATCGTTTACAGCCCAGGCCGGGCATGACAAGAGAAGAGTGGATTCGAATCAAGCAAGGTAAAAATTTGTCCGAACTCTGGATCAATGGTCTGATTCCTGATGCTTTGGGGCCGTCGCAACTATGACTTTCAAACGCATTGGCATGGTGACTGAAGGTCCAACCGATCAAGAGGTGTTGAGAATCTTGTTGCCAGCAGCCTCGCTAAAAGTAATATCGTATGAGTTTGACAGCTTGCAGCCACGCTCAGACAGGACGAGTTCAGGAGGTGGTCAGAAGGGCGGTTGGGAACTGGTGTATAAATGGTGTATGAATAATCATCCGGAATTGCGTCGGCAAATGATTGTTGGGGGAGGACTTTTTTCTACTTCTTCATCTTATGACGCGTTATTGATTCATCTGGATTCCGATGTTTGTGAAAGAATATCAGATAATACAAATGTGGATCGGTATTGTTATGATCTTTCTGGTCCTGTGGGGAGGGGACAATATGTTGAGGCTGTTTTGACCGATTGGTTATGGCCTGCTGGTGTGGATCGTGATGATCTTCAGTGGACCATCATCGCGCCAGCGGTGGAATCCGTGGAAAGTTGGCTGGTCGCCGGACTGACTCAGGAGACAACACCGGAAGCTGACAAGAATCCGGACTTGACGTTGTTGAGATGGGATTGCCAAGATAAAAAGCGACCTTTCCCGGAAGAGGCAACCGGTATCTCAAGAAAAACATCAATTCGCTATAAAGAATTTGCCAAGCGTGCGGTAAAAAATATTGACAGAATCGGCAAAAAATGTCCTCATTTTGCTGCATTGATTCAAAAAGTCACAGCCCTCTGAAGTGGTTTATGGATCCACCATGGGCAGTGCTTCGTCAGGGATGGCGCCATGCCGCAGGATCGTTGCCTGCGCGCCTGCCACCTTGACCACGGTGGAGGGCAGGGCGTCGGGTTGGATCTCTCCGTCGATCACCAGCAGATTTTCTTTGCACCAGATTTCCCGTACCTCTGCGGCGGTGCCCGGCGGGGCATCGCCGGCCCGGTTGGCGCTGGTGGAGATGAGTGGCCCCTGCCATGCCGCGAGCAGCGCCTGAACGGGCAGGGCCGGAGAGTGCCGCACGGCCAGAAATCCACTCCCTCCGGTGAGCAGTGGGGAGAGACCCGCACGGGCAGGCAGCACCAGCGTCAATGGTCCTGGCCAGAATTGCGTCATCAGCGCACGCGCCACGGGGGAGGGGGGCAGCACCAGGGCATCCAGATCCTCCTGGCCCTGGATCAGCAGAATGAATCCTTTGTCCGCCGGTCGCTCCTTCATGCGGATCAGACGGGCCAGGGCGTCGGGGTGCATCGGATCTGCCGCCAGACCGAAGAGGGTTTCGGTGGGCAGTCCGATCACCTCGCCCCGACCCAATGCCGCCACCGCCGCCGGGATGGAGACGGTCACAGTTCCCGCAGCCGGTTTTGCAACGCTTCGTGCTTGGCGGTCACTTCGGCGGCCATTTTGTTTTTATAATTCCGGTAATTCTCGGCCAGTTCCGGATCGTTGCCCGCCAGAATGCGCACGGCGAACAGGGCGCCATTCTTGGCGCCGGCTTTGCCGATGGCCATGGTGGCCACCGGAATGCCGCCCGGCATCTGCACCGTGGCCAGCAACGCATCCATGCCCTGGAGTTCCGTGGCCGAAAGGGGGACGCCGATCACCGGCAGATCGGTGATCGAGGCGACCACGCCAGCCAGATGGGCAGCGGCTCCGGCGCCGACGATCAGGATCCGGATGCCCCGCCGGGCGGCGGAAGTGGCATAATCGTGGGTGCGCTCCGGGGTGCGATGGGCCGAGGTGACGGTCATTTCGAAGGGAATGCCGAAGTCGCGCAACACCTTGCCCGCCTCTTTCATCACCTCCCAGTCCGAGTCCGAACCCATGAGAATCCCCACCAGGGGAGCGGTTGCTGCGTTCATTGTCGTCACCCTTGCGCCTGTTGTTCCCGGGCCACGGCCCGATAGCCGATATCGCGGCGGAATTGCACCCCGTCCCAGTCGATCAACCGGACCGCCTCATAGGCGCGTCGCTGGGCCTCGGCCACCCCGTGACCCAGGGCCGTGACGCCCAACACCCGGCCTCCGGCGGTGACCACCTGATCGGCGGCCTGCCGGGTGCCGGCGTGAAAGACCACGGTATCGGCCAGTTGGGCGGCCTGGGACAGGCCGTGAATGGGATCGCCCTTGGGATAACTGCCCGGATAGCCCTTGGCGGCCATGACCACGCACAAGGCGGAACGAGGATCCCAGTCGATCGCCATGTTTTCGAGGGATCCGGTGGCGCAGGCCAGCAGCAGGGGAACGATGTCCGAACGCATGCGCATCAGCAGCGGTTGACACTCGGGATCGCCGAAGCGGACATTGTATTCGAGGGTTTTCAGGGTGTTGCCGTCGATCATCAATCCGGCGTAGAGGATGCCCCGATAGGGATGGCCCTCTTCGGCCATGGCGCGGACGGTGGGCCGGATGATTTCGTCCACCGCGCGTGCGACCAGGGCGTCGGTCAGGGCCGGCGCCGGGGAGTAGGCGCCCATGCCGCCGGTATTGGGGCCCTGGTCTCCATCCCAGATCGCCTTGTGATCCTGGGCGCCGGCCAGAGGGAGAATGCGTTCTCCATCCACGAAGGCCAGCAGCGACGCCTCTTCGCCCCGCAGAAATTCTTCGACCACCACCTCGTCTCCGGCGGCGCCGAATTCCCGCTGGATCATGATGCGATCGAGTGCGTCACGGGCTTCGTCCAGCGTGGCGCAGACGATGGCGCCTTTGCCTGCGGCCAGTCCCGAGGTCTTGACCACGATGGGAGCGCCCTGCTCCTGGATGTACTGCCAGGCGGCCTCCGGAGCGCGGAAGGTCTGATAGGCGGCGGTGGGAATGGCGTGGCGGGCGAGCAGATCCTTCATGAAGGCCTTGGAGCCTTCCAGTTGCGCCGCTGCCTTGGAGGGACCGAAGACCGCAATGCCCCGTGCCCGCAGAAGATCGGCCAGACCCAGGGTGAGGGGGGCTTCGGGACCGATCACCACCAGCTCGATGGCCTTGGCGACCGCGAAGTTCACCAGTTCGTCCAGCGCTTCGGCCTGGATCGGAACGCATTCGGCCAGGGTCGCGATTCCCGGATTGCCCGGAGCGCACCAGATTTTTGTGACCTGTGGGGATTGGGCGATTTTCCACGCCAGGGCGTGTTCTCTGCCACCTCCGCCGACCAGCAATACCTGCATGCCCATGATGTCTGATCGTCTCCTTGTCGAGCGTGTCCAATCCGGAAAATCCGTCTTCCCGCCACGTTCGCGTTGGCGGGGCAATCCATGCAGGTTTACACAAGATCAGGGTCTGAAGTCCAGTGTTTACGCCTGGAGTTCCCGCAAAAAGGGCCAGGCTGCCCGCAGGGTGGAAATCACGGTACAGGGCGTTTCTGGAGGTTTGTCCAGCGGATGGGGGGCAAAGAGCAGATTGGTGCCCACTCCGGCGGCCAGACCGGCCTGAATATCGGTGGGGCGGTCGCCGATCAGCAGCGATGCGGCCAGATCGAGTTCGAAGGCGCGTTGTGCCTCCAGGATCATCCCCGGACCCGGTTTGCGGGAGGGGTCCTCGCGCCGATAGGGGCCGATCCCTTCGGTGGGGTGATACGGCGAGAAGTAAACCGCGTCGATGGTTCCACCCTGCCGGGCGAATTCGGCCTGCATCCATGCGGTCAATTGGTGAAACTGGGGTTCGGTATACAATCCCCGTCCGATGCCCGACTGATTGGTCACCACCACCACCCGATAGCCGCAGTGGCGGGCCTGGCGGGTCAGGTCGAAGATCCCTTCGATGAACACCACCTCTTCGCTGCGGTGGACATACCCGCAATCGAGATTGATCACCCCATCCCGGTCGAGAAACAAGGCCCGTTGTTTCATGACACTTCACCTTTTTTGCATGCGTCTGCCAGGATGCGCGACGATCGGGCAGCCTGTTGAGTTGCTTTTTGGTTGCTCACCAATGCCTGAAAGCCTGATTTCTGTCAACCGGCAGCCGTGATGGAGCAGATTGTTCAGCGGGGGGGCAACGTTTTGCGCCGCGCCTTGTCAAACCTGGAAGCGGCAGGTGGATCGTTGTATCCTTGCATGGATCGTTCCTGCCTTATTCCGGATTTCAATCCCGACCCGGGGCGTTTGCCGATGATTTCTGTGCTTTCGGAACTCGAACAGGATGCCTTGCTGGAGGTGTTGAACCTGGGCATGGGGCAGGCGGCGGATGCGCTTTCCGGCATGGTGCACGAAGAGATCGTGCTGTCGATGCCGCGTCTGGAATTTCTTTCCTGGCGTGCGGCGGCCTGTCGTCTTGGTCCGGATCCCGAAGCGCGGATGGTGGCGGTCAGGCAGCGTTTCACCGGTCCGTT
The DNA here is from genome assembly GCA_015234115.1 of Magnetococcales bacterium. Classification (GTDB taxonomy): domain Bacteria; phylum Pseudomonadota; class Magnetococcia; order Magnetococcales; family Magnetaquicoccaceae; genus Magnetaquiglobus. Next base: position 26,318 of record JADFWP010000012.1, on the reverse strand, counting down.
TCACGGTTCGACTTTGCTGATCTATCCGCATGACCGGAGCCTGGAGCTGGTGCGCGCGCTGCTTCACGACGAGATCGCCCTGGAGGAGTGCCGGGAGTTGGAACAGGAGAGTCTGACCGAGGTGGGCAACATTCTGCTCAACGCCTGCCTGGGGAGTCTGGCCAATATCATGGATGTGGAAATTCTGTGCGCTCTGCCCGAATACCGGCAGGGAACCCGTGACGCGCTGCTGGCGGAAGAGCGGCGCGACGACTCGGATGACGCGATCATTCTCCTGATGTTCATCGATTTCATGACCCATGGCAACACGGTCAAGGGGCATGTGGTTTTGCTGTTCGATTCCTGGGCCATCTCCCGGCTGAAACAGGAACTGACCGGTCTGCTGCGTCGTTTTGAAGTCTGATGCCATGAATGTCATGCGCTCTTGTTCGTCTTTGGATCCTGCCCTGGCCTGTCATCTGGTGGAAGAGGCCGCGTTCGGCTGGATCGTGCTCGATGCCGCAACGCGGGTGCTGGTCTGGAATGGCTGGATGGAGCAGGCCTCCGGCATCGGGAAGGGGCGGATTCTGGGTCAGTTGTGGCGGGATTTCTTTCCGGGGGCAGCCCATTCCCGTCTGGACCGGGCCATCGCCGACGCCCTGAAGAGCGGCCTGCCTGCACTGCTGACCTCCCGGCTGAATGCTCCCCCTTTGCCGCTGACCACGCCGCACGGTCTGCCCATGCAGCAGACCATTCATGTCAAACCGGTCGAGCATGGGGAGTCGGGGCGCCATTGTCTGATTCAGATCCAGGATGTGACCGAGGTCGTGCTCCGGGATCAGCGGTTGCGTGAGCGGGCGCGGGTCGCTTCCCAGGCCAAGGGTGTCGTGGATGCGGAGAATCAGGTCAAGAATCTGTTTCTGGCCCACCTGGGACATGCCCTGCGTACCCCGTTGAGCACCATACTGGGCATGGTGGAGTTGTTGCAGCATGCCGACGATCTTTACAAGGTGCGCCGTCAGGCAGGGGTGATCCACCATGGGGCCCAGGCGTTGCAGGAGATTCTCGACGATGTGCGCGACTATTCGCTTCTCATGGCCGGTGCGTTGACGCCGGAGTGGCGTCCACTGGATCCGGGGACGATGTTTGGCGAGTTGCGCGACACCTTTTCCATTCGGGCGCGCGCGCAGGAGATCGATTTCTTGAGCGAGATTCCCGCCGATCTGCCCACCGGACTGCTGGGCGATCCGGAGCGGATCCAACTGGCGCTTGCACAGTTGCTCAATCATGCCCTGCGGACCACGCCACGCGGGGAGATTCGTCTCACGGTGCGGGTGCTGACGGTCGAGGCCGACCGGGTTCGTCTTGGATGCGACATCCGCGATACCGGGAGTGGCCTGGATGCGCAGGCTTTGCAACAGCTTTTTTCTCCCGTGGCCGCACCGACGGCCAGCGCGTCGCTCCAGGGCAGCGGTTTGGGACCGGCCATCGCGCATGGGGTGATCGAGCGGCTTGGCGGCACGATCACGGTGGAGAGCGCGCCCGGACGCGGCACGCTTTTCCGGGTGGAATTCCCGCTCGCGCGTCCGGCGGCTGCCGGGGCCGCAACCGACCGACGCTTTGCCAACACTTTGAAAATTCTTGTGGTCGAAGACGACGAAGTCAACCGCGAGGTGACCCGTGGCATGCTCAAGCGGTTGGGCATTGTGGCGGATCTGGCCGAAAACGGGGCAGAGGGCTTGGATCGGCTGAAGGCAACCCGCTATGACCTGGTTTTCATGGATTGCCAGATGCCTGTCATGGATGGCCTGACCGCCACGCAGTTGTTTCGCGCTGCGGAGGAGGCGCAAGCGGCGCGGCGCACCCCTGTCGTCGCCCTGACGGCGCAGGTCATGAAGGGCGATCGGGAACGCTGTCTGAAAGCAGGCATGGACGACTATCTGACCAAGCCGGTGCGCGGGGAGATGCTCCGGCAGACGATCCTGCGTTGGGTGTCCGGCTGAACACGGGGCAATTTTTGCCAACCGGGCGGCAATCCTGACTCCCTGGCACGACGTTTCCGATATCCTGTGCAAACTTTCAAAGCTTGCAAAGCCTGTCATGGCGGCACTCCCACGGCTCCGAGGTGAATTGGCATAAACTTGGCATCTGCCCTCTTCGCACCCGAACCGGTCAAACGGATCGGGCCGTTTTTCTGGCATCCGCCGCCTCGTGCGTGGAGAAAAAAAATGGGTATCAGCATTTCACTGGAAAACCGTCGCAAAATGATGATCGATCCTTCGCTCTTTGCGCGTCAGCCGCGCGCTCTGGTCGAGGAGATCGAAGAGTATCGCAAGGAGACCGAGCGGCTGGGTCGCATTTACGAGTTGCATCGTCAATTGGGCACGACGTTGGATCTGGATTCGATGATCGAAGCCTTCTCCCGTTGGCTGGTGCCGGTGATGCCACACAACCTGGTGGCCTATCGTCGGTTTGGTCGGCGTCTGCACACGGCCTGTTCCTGTCATGGTCCGGACCGGCAGGTGTTGCAGGAGATGGCGCAGGGATTGATGGCCCATCCTTTGAACGAGAAGCGTTCCGGCGAATTGCCGACCGTGGGGCGTTTTTATCATCTTTGGCCTTTGGATCCGGAGCATGACGACTGTCTGTTGGTGATTCATCCCTGTCCGGAACTCTCCACGGCCCCTTTTCTGCATCTGGAAGAGGAGGTTCTGGATGAGTTGCGCGGGCCGCTGGAGCGGGCCATGGCGTATGAGGATCTGTATGATCAGGCGCGCCGGGATGCCCTCACCGGACTGGTCAACCGGCGGGTCTTCGAGGAGCGGGCCACCATGGAGATGGCCAATGCCAACCGTCATGGTCAGCCGTTGGTGCTGGCTTGTCTGGATCTGGACCATTTCAAGGCGATCAACGATCGTTTGGGTCACGGGGAGGGGGATGCGGTGTTGCGGACCGTTTCCCAGACTTTTGCCCGGATCGTGCGGGATTCGGATCTGTTGGCCCGCATTGGCGGGGATGAGTTTGCCATGATTCTGCCCAACACGCCGTTGGACAAGGCGGGGCTGTTGATGGAACGGCTTTGCAAGGCGGTGCGGGCGCTTGACATTCACGCGCCGGATTCGGCGCCGCTTGGGGTGAGTGTGGGATTGACCCAGTGGCAGCCCCACGAAACCCTGCCATCCTGGTGGGAACGGGCCGATGCGGCGCTCTATCGCGCCAAGGCGAACGGTCGTTCCAGGGTCAGCTATTGAAAAAAAGAGGGGGTTTGGGGGATGAATCCCCCAAACCCCCTCTTTTTTTCAATAATTTCAGGCAAACAGCAGCGCGGAGAGTCGCTGGCGGTATTGCCGGATCAACGGATGGCCCGGTCCGAGCAGATCGAATACCCGGAGCACCGCCTTGCGTCCCGCCTCTTCCCGGAAGGCCCGATCCCGTCGTACCACCTCCAGCAGACGTTCCAGCCCCTCTTCGTACCGTTCCCGCGCCACCAGCGCCTCGCCCAGCGTCAGCAACGCTTCGATATCGTCCGGATGGGCCGCCACTCTGGCCGCCAGTCCCTCCAGATCGGCTTCGGCTGCGCCAAAAGCCAGCCGCGCGATCAAGGCTTTGGCCTCGACGCTCTCCCGGTCGCGGGGTTTCAGACGGGAGATCACCTCTTCGGCCTCGGCGGCGCGTCCCAGGGTCAACAGCATCCGCGCCATGCCCAGCATCGCCTGTCCATGCTCCGCATCGTACGTCAGCGCATCCTGATAGAAGGTCAGAGCCTGCGCCCAACCCGCTTCCGCCTCGGCGGTACGGGCCGCGCCCACCAGCTTGTCCGCCTCGCCGGGCAGTGCCTGATCCAGAAAACGGCGCACCTGGGATTCGGGCAGGGCACCGGTGAATTCGTCCACCACCTTTCCATCCACGAACAATTTGACTGCCGGAATTCCTCGCACCTCGTAACGGCGCGCCAACTCCGGTTCCCGGTCCGAATCGATCTTGGCCAGAAAGAACCGTCCATCCATCTCGTTGGCCAGTTTTTCCAGGATCGGTCCCAAGGTCCGGCAGGGACCGCACCATACGGCCCAGAAATCCACCAGCACCGGCACACGCCTGGAACGTTCCACCACCTCACGTTCAAAGGTGGATCCCTCCACCTCGCCAACCCATTGACTCCCGACCATGCCTTGCAAGCTCCTTTTTTTGTTTTGAACTGCGCCTCTTTCAAAGAGGCACACTTTTGAAAGAAAAGAGAGAGTCTGGGGGATTCTTCCTCCAGGGTTTTGACTTTAAACAAAAAACTTTTAAAATGTTTTTGTGTGAAGTCAAAACCCTGGGGGAGCAATCCCCCAGACCCCCCTCTTTTTTTCAATCCTGTCGCCATGGCCAATCCGTACCCGGAACGACACTTTCTTCAAGAGGGTTGCGGTTGCGAAGAAAAACCATTGCCAAAGATGAAAGCCTCTGTTAGGCTTTTTTGTCAAGACGCGGATATGGTGGAATTGGTAGACACGCTGTCTTGAGGGGGCAGTGGTTCACGCCGTGCCAGTTCAAATCTGGCTATCCGCACCAAATACGCCCAAAAAGCAAAAAGGATCCGCGATTTTCATTTCGGATCCTTTTTGCTTTTCTGGTTCTGGGATCAGGGGAGTGCCACAGCGGATTCAGCGGTTGCGGGCGGCTGCGATCACCCCTGCTCCACCGCACCCACACCACGACAGAAATAACCCCAGATGGAAGCGATCCCGGAGACCGGAGAGGCGCTGAAACCACTGAGCACATACCGCAACGCCGCAGCCTGGATCAATCCCACAAAAAAACGGGTGGCCGATTCCGGATCCACCGCAGCCGGGAGTTCGTTGGCATCGCGGGCCGCCACGATGGTCTTTTGGGTTTGACGCTCGAAATCCCGCACGATTTCGGCCATGGCCAGACTTTCGGCGCGGGTCATCACTCCCTCCACCAGAAAAATCCGACACAACCCCGGATGGGCTGCAAAGAAATTCAGATGCCGGGTGAGTTGATCTTGCAGTTGGCGCAACGGCGAACCCGCCACGGCGTCGTTTCCGGTCGTATGGAGCAGTTGTTCCCGCAACAGTTCGGTCAGCGCCTGAAAGATGGCGTTCATGCCGGTGAAGTGGCGATACAGGGCGGCTTCGGACAAGCCAACCTCGGCGGCCAACTCGGCTGTGGTCACGCGGCGATTGCCCTTTTCCAACAGGGTCATCACGGCCTTGAGGATCTCGAGCCGTCGTTCCGGGCGGCGTCTCCGATCAATTTTGGTCTCTTCCTGGCTTTTGTCTGCCGACTGTTCTTCGATGAGGGACATGGAAACTCCACAGAAAATTCAAGAGAAAAAAACAGCGGCCCTGTTGCCAGAGAACTCCGCATACCCTTCCTGACACATCTCCCCCACATCATTCCATATCACACTTTTTGCGCTTTTTGCAATTCATTTGCACGGCATCTACCGTTCGTGCTAGAATCAGGTCAGAAAAAAGTGTGAACTGAGACTTCTGCGTTGTCGAAAATGCCAACACATATTGGAGCTTAAACCATGTTTAACGATCCCAAGTATCCCTCCCAAGACTCCCCCTGGGGCGCGCCCAAAAGTTACGCCCACGCCGCCTCGGAGGTCGCGGTCTACCTCAAACAGGTCTATGCGTTGCTGGCCTCCAGCCTGCTGGTGGCCGTGGCCGCCGGCTACGTCGGCATGACCCTGCCTTTTGCCCGTGAACACCCCATCATCCTGATGCTGCTGATGTTCGGGTCCATGTTCCTGGCCTTCCGGATCCAGAACGCCGCCACCCTGTTCCTGTTCACCGGTCTGTCGGGTCTCTCCCTCGGGCCGCTCATCGCCTATTATGTGGGCGCCGGAATGTCGGGCGTGGTGGGGCAGGCCGCCTTCATGACCGGAGCGGTCTTTACCGGGCTTTCGGTCTACTCTTTGACCACCAAACGCGACCTGTCGATGATGAGCGGCATGCTCTTCGCCGGTTTGATCATCGTCGTGGTCGGGGGCTTGATCAACCTTTTCGTGCAATCCTCGGCAGTCTCTTTTGCCATGTCCGCACTCGGCAGCGTGATCTTCGCCGGTTACATCCTCTTCGAGACCCAGCAACTCAAGGAAAATCCCTGGGCCGTCTCGCCGTCGGTGGCTGCGCTTTCGATGTATCTCAACGTGGTCAACCTCTTCACCAGCCTGCTCCGGCTGCTGGGCTTCCTGGGAGGCGATGAGTAAGGTTCCCAAACAGGCGCTGTCGCGTTTGCATCAGGCGGGCTGGGATGGCCTCCAGCCCGCCATCGTCGTGCTCGGGGGGGCGCAACGACTGGTTCTTCTCGGCAAGCAACGCCCGAACGGCCAACGCCTGCCAACACCACGCAAACGGTTCTGGCCGGTTTCCACCGGCAGGGCGGGCTTTGGCAGCCAGGACGGCAGCGGCTGCACCCCCATTGGTCTGCACCAGATCTGCGCCACCTTCGGCGCGCGCGCCCAACCCGGCACGGTCTTCAAAAGTCGTCAGCCCACCGGCCAGATCCTCCCGCCCGATGCCCGTCCCGACGGCGATTTCATCACCACCCGCATTCTTTGGCTCGACGGACTCGAAGCGGGCCTCAACCAGGGAACAGGCATCGACAGCCGCACCCGATATATTTATATTCACGGTACCCCGCATGCCGACCGGATCGGACAACCCGTCTCGGCGGGTTGTGTGCGCATGCGTGATCGTGACGTGATCCAACTTTTTTCCCATGCCCAACCGGGCACCCTGGTCTTGATCCTGCCACCCCCCTGACCGTTCGCACGGAGCACCCCGATTCATGCATCAACTGTTCGCCGGGTACTTGCAAAAGCTCTCCAATCCTCAGATTTCCGGTCTTTTTCTGGCCCTCATCGGCGCCACTCTGGTCGTCACCCTGTTCGGTTCGGCCTTGGCGCCCTATTTCACCGCCGTGATCATGGCCTATCTGCTCGAAGGCATGGTCCGTCCCCTGGAACGAACCCGCCTGCCCCGCATTGTGGCGGTACTGCTGGTCTTCGGTCTTTTTCTGCTGATCGCCATGGCCATCTTTTTCCTTCTCACCCCGGCCTTGATCCGTGAACTCTCCCGGGTCTCCACCGAAATCCCCAGAATCACCGTCACCCTGAAAACCCTGCTGCAACAGCTCACGCTTTCGGCCTCGGGCTGGATCGACTCGCCTTTTGCCGAAAGCATGCTGCTCGGCCTGGTGGAGAAATCCCAGGGCTGGATCGCCGATTCCCTGTCTTTGTTGTTGAAAGGGGGATTGCCGGGGCTGGTCTCGGTGCTGATCTACCTCTTCTTGGTCCCTTTCCTGATCTTTTTCTTCATGAAAGACAAGACCGAGCTGCTCACCGCCTTCACCCGTTATCTTCCCAGGGAGCGGACCCTGCTCAAGCGGGTGCTGCGGGAGGTCAATACCGGCGTCGGCGGCTATATCCGGGGCAAATTCTGGGAGATGCTGCTGTTGGGTGCGGCGAGCTATCTGGGATTCGTGCTGATTGCATTCCAGTACGCCTTTCTGGTGGCGGTGCTGACCGGATTGTCGGTGCTCATCCCGTTTCTGGGGTTGGCTGCGGTCACCATTCCGGTGGTGTTGCTGGGCGTGCTCCAGTGGGGAATCACCTGGGAAGCGATCCATCCGTTGCTGGTATACGGCATTTTGCAACTGGTCGATGGCAATCTGATCGCGCCGATGATTCTCGGTGAAACCGTGCGGGTCCATCCCACCACCATCATGCTGGCCGTGCTGTTTTTCGGCTCGCTCTGGGGGGTGGCCGGGGTTTTCTTCGCCGTGCCGCTGGCGGTCCTGGTCAAAAGCGTGCTGGAGGTCACCGTCGCCGACATCCCCGGACCGGAAGTCTCCTGATGACGCAAGAACTGGCCATCACCCTGGCTGCGGCCCTGCTGGAAGAGATTTTCGACCATTCGACCCCGGCTGACGGAGCGTTGCGCCGTCTGTTCCAGCGTCGCAACTCCGGATCGGTCGAACGGGCGCGGATCGGGGATCTGGTCTTTGCCGTGTTGCGCCACAGGCGTTTTCTGGAACGGCAGGCCGAACGGCTCGCCACCCCGGAGACCGCGCGACTGGTCACCCTGGTCTCTTTGGCGGCTGCGGGCATGGGGGAGCGTTCCCTCTTCCCGGAGTTGCCCGCTCTGCCCGAGTGGCTGTGGCAGGCGCTGGTCGCGCAGTATGGCGTCAGCACAGCCCACGCCCTCGATCAGGCGTTGACCCGACCCGCTCCCACGGATTTGCGGGTCAACCGGCAAAAAATCGAGCGCGCGGCACTGCAAAAACAACTCGCTGCCCGCGATATCGTCACCACACCGCTGCCCAACACCCCGGATGGATTGCGTCTGCACGGCAATCCGCCCGTCACCACCCTGGATCTGTTTCATCAGGGTCTGTTCGAGATTCAGGATGAAGGGAGCCAATGGATCGCGCCGCTGCTTGCTCCCCGTCCGGGCGAAACCATCGTCGATCTGTGCGCCGGCGGCGGGGGCAAAACCCTCCATCTGGCCACGCTGCTGGGCCGAAGAGGACAGATCATCGCCACCGATACCGATGCGAAGCGACTCGGGCAGCTCAACCAGCGGTTGCGCCGCGTTCCGGGACATCGGGTGCGGGTCTTGCCACCGCTGCGCCACGAAGGGGATCCGGCCCTGAAACCCTATGTGGGCAAGGTCGATGCCGTGCTCGTCGATGCCCCGTGCAGCGGCACCGGCACCTTGCGCCGCCGCCCGGATCTGATGTGGCACCTGGCACCGGAGCAGATTCCGTTGTTTCACGAACGCCAATGCGGCCTGCTTGCCGCCGCTGCCCGTCTGCTTCGTCCGGGAGGCCGTCTGGTCTATGCCACCTGCTCGCTGCTGGCACGGGAAAACCAGGCCGTGATCGAAACTTTCCTTAATGAAAATCCCAACTTTCGCCTTCTTTCCGCCATGCCGACCCTGGCGGCCAGGGGGTTCGGGGAGATATACTCCATGGATCCGTATCTGACACTTTTGCCGCATATCGCCGGGTGTGACGGCTTTTTCGCAGCCCTTCTTCAGAGGAACCGATAACGGTTTTTTAAGACCATGAGCATGATTCCGATCAAACGCGCCCTGATCAGTGTTTCGGACAAAACCGGATTGGCGATCCTCGGCGAGGGACTGGCCTCGTTCGGCGTCACCATTCTCTCCACCGGCGGCACGGCCCGTGCCCTCCAGGGGAATGGGGTGGCGGTGGAGGAGGTCTCGCATTTCACTGGCTTCCCGGAGATGCTCGATGGACGCATCAAGACCCTGCATCCGCGCATTCATGGCGGCCTGCTCGGGGTGCGCGACAACCGCAAGCACCAGACCCAGATGAAGGAAAACCAACTCGAACCCATCGATCTGGTGGCGATCAACCTCTATCCCTTCGAGGCCACGGTGGCCCGTCCCGGCTGCACCCTGGACGAGGCGGTGGAAAACATCGACATCGGCGGTCCGGCCATGATCCGTTCGGCGGCCAAGAATCACCGCTGGGTGACGGTGCTGGTCGATCCCGAAGACTACATCCGGGTGCTGGCTGAAATGCGTGCCAATCAGGGGGCGATCTCGGCACGCACCAATGCGGAACTGGCCCGCAAGGCCTTCGCCCGTACCGCCGCCTATGACGCCGCCATCGCCAACTGGCTCACCGCGCTTGACAAGGAGAACACCCCCGGCCTCTTTCCCGAGGTGCTCACGTTGCAGTTTCACAAGCATCAGGAGATGCGCTACGGCGAAAATCCCCACCAGAAGGCGGCTTTCTACAAGGATGCAGCCGCACCGGGTTGCAACATTGCCAACACCCGGCAGCTTCAGGGCAAGGAGTTGTCGTTCAACAACATCCACGATGCCAATGGCGCCTTCGAGCTGGTGCGGGAGTTCACCGAACCGACCGTGGCCATCATCAAGCACACCAATCCCTGCGGCGTGGCGACCGATCCGGATCTGACCACCGCCTATCTGCGCGCCCGCGACACCGATCCGGTCTCGGCCTTTGGCGGGGTGATCGCCGTCAACCGGGAGGTGGACGAACGGTTGGCCAAGGAATTCGCCGCAACCTTTCTTGAGGTGATCATCGCGCCCGGCTACACCGACGCAGCCCGCGCCGTTCTGGCCGGAAAAAGCAATCTGCGTCTGCTGGAACTCCTGGTGCCCATGGCCCCGGCGAAAACCCGCGAGGGGATCCTCAAAATGGATCTGAAACGGGTGGTGGGTGGTCTGCTGGTTCAGCAACCCGATGTCGGCGAGCTGCGCGCAGAGGATCTCAAGCTGGTGACGCAACGCGCGCCCACCGAGCAGGAAAAACGCGATCTGCTTTTTGCCTGGAAGATCGCCAAACACGTCAAGTCCAATGCCATCGTCTACGCCCGCGACCTGACCACGGTCGGCGTCGGAGCCGGACAGATGAGCCGGGTGGACTCTTCGCGCATCGCCATTGCCAAGGCCAATGACGCCGCCCAGGCGAGCAAACGGGAAGGCAATCCGGTGGCCGGATCGGTGATGGCCTCGGATGCCTTTTTTCCGTTCCGCGACGGCATCGATGCCGCAGCCGCTGCCGGAGCCACGGCGGTGATCCAGCCGGGAGGGTCGATCCGCGATGACGAGGTGATCGCGGCGGCCAACGAACACGGCATGGCCATGCTCTTTACCGGAGTGCGTCATTTCAAGCATTGACCGGTCTTGCAACGCTGTGGATCTTTAGTCAGTGGGGAAGAGACGGTGACGATCGCGTATGGATAAATCCGACCAACTCATTGTCACCGTCTCTTCCAGGGCCTTGTTCGATCTGGACGAAAGTCACGCCCTGTTCGAGCGCGCCGGGGTGGATGCCTACCGGGAGTACCAGATCCGGCACGAGGATCAACCGCTCGAACCGGGCAGCGCCTTTCCGGTGATTCAGAAATTGCTGGCCCTGAATCACCATGCCCCGGCACCACGGGTGGAAGTGGTGCTGTTGTCGCGCAACAGCAGCGATACGGGGTTGCGGATTTTCAAATCGATTCAGCATCATGGCTTGGCCATCTCCCGCGCGGCCTTCACCACCGGCGCCACGCCTTATCGCTATGCTGCCGCCTTTGGCAGCCATCTTTTTTTGTCCTCCAATCCGGAAGATGTGCGCAACGCCTTGCAGGCCGGTCTGGCGGCGGCCACCATTCTTCCGGCCTCGCCCCGCCCCTCGGCGCCCGATCATCCGGAGTTGCGCATCGCCTTTGATGGGGATGCGGTGCTGTTCTCCGACGAGGCAGAGCGGATCTTTCAGGCCAATGGACTGGAGGCCTTTCACGCCAGCGAGCAACGCGCGGCCCGTCATCCCTTGCCTGGGGGGCCGTTCAAGGGGTTTCTGGAGGCATTGCAACATCTGCAATCCCAATTTCCCGCCGACCGCGCCCCGCTGCGCACTGCCCTGATTACCGCTCGTTCGGCCCCGGCCCATGAACGGGTGATCCAGACGCTGCGCGCCTGGAATCTGCGGCTGGACGAGGCCCTGTTTCTGGGAGGAATGGACAAGGCCGCCTTCCTGCGGGCCTTCGGAGCGGATATTTTCTTCGATGATCAGCAGAGTCATTGCGATGCGGCGCGCCCGTATGTGGTGACGGGGCATGTGCCTTCGGGGGTGTGTCAGCAGCAAACCACGGGTCGCGATGGCGCCGATTTTTGATCACTGTTGAAGCGATCCTGTCGTCAGAAAGGTCAGACCTGATCAGAATGAACAAAATGGGACATAGTGGCTCAACCGTGCTTAAATGACAGGTTGAAATTGGTGGAATCACCAGAAAATCTGGGCCAACCGACATGTCAAATCAGCCCGGTTCACCCAATAGTGTTCATTCGAACACCAATAATTTCAAATTCGGTATCGGTAGCGCAAAAAAAATCAACCTTATGAAAATCAAGGGATTTCATTGTGTCAGTCACCCGAAAGCATCTCTCTGACGCACTTCTGAAAGGTGATGCGCTTTGAGATATAAGGGTGTTGGTGATTGCCAGCAGGGTGGCGGGAGGATTGAGATCCTGGAAGGATCGCGATGGCTGTCTGCGAGTAACAATTTGATTTTGATGGTCTATTTTTATCGCAAAAAGCGGATGATTTTTTTGGCGCAATATAAAACCAAGCTTGACATTTTAAACACTATGTCCCATTCTGTTCAACAGAGGAATTTCAGGAAACGGAACGGGCACAGTCCGTTCACCCCACTCCCCAGGAGCTACTTGTTATGCCTGAATTTTATAAGATCATTCTCTTTATTCTTATTGTAACGACCTGTTCCGATGCATGGTCTGCTGCACCTCGGGTGGTCAATGCTATTCCCGATCAGACCTGGACCGGAAGTGGGAGCAAAAGCTTTCAGATGCCAGCCAATACGTTCCGCGATAACGATGGGGACACTCTGACCTATTCGGCCAGACGGGCCAATGGCTCGGCCTTGCCATCCTGGCTGCGCTTCATTAGAAGTACCCGCACGTTCATCGGGAATCCACCGACCGGCATTCTCAAAATCGGTCTCAAGGTGATCGCCAATGATGGTCATGGCAACACGGCTTCCAGTCCGTTCACGCTGAATTTGACCGAAACCAATGATTCCCCACAGGTCATAAACAATATCAGAAATCAGATCTGGAGTGGCAGCGGAATTAAAAGTTTCGTAGTTCCGGCCGATACCTTCCTGGATGGGGACGCGGATACGCTGATCTACACCGCCACCCAGGATGATGATTCCGCCCTGCCGTCATGGCTTACCTTCACACCCAGAACCCGGACCTTTTCCGGCAATCCCCCTGCGGAAGCCATTGCACTGGGTTTGAAAATTACGGCTGACGATGGGCATGGCGGCACGGGGAGCCATACTTTTACTCTCTCATTCAGTGGCAACACCAACGATCCGCCCACGCTCCGTACCCCCATCGTCGATCAAACCTGGAGTGGCAGTGGTGCCAAGAGTTTCCAGATTCCGGAAAACACGTTTTCTGATCGGGATGGGGATACGTTGGCCTATACGGCCCGATTGAATGACGGCTCAGCTTTGCCCGGTTGGTTGACCTTCGATCCGGCTACCCGGAGCTTTACGGGCAATCCTCCAGCGGGTGCCACGGCCAAATCCCTCAAGGTCTTTGCCAGCGATGGCAATGGCGGCACGATTTCTTCCACCTTCACACTCGCCTTCCGTCAAACCAACGATCCGCCGACCGTCGTCACCCCCATTGGCAATCAGACCTGGAATGGAAGCGGAAGCAAGAATTTTCAGGTTCCGGCCAATACCTTTACTGATGGGGACGGGGAGAGCTTGCGTTACAGCGCCACCTTGGCCGATGGATCTGCTCTTCCCGCATGGTTGAGTTTCAATGCGACCACCCAGACCTTTTCCGGTAATCCTCCAGCCGGAATTGCACCGCTGGATCTGCGGGTCACGGCCAGCGATGGCAAGGGTGGAAGCGGCATCGCTAACTTTACCCTCTCCTTTACCGCCACCAGCGATGGACCAACCGTGGCTACGCCGCTTGCCAATCAGACCTGGAGTGGCAGCGGAGTCAAGAGCTTTCAGGTTCCGGCCAACACGTTCGCAGATGGAGACCGAGACGCCCTTACCTATACCGCTACGCTCGCAAATGGTTCTCAACTGCCAGCATGGTTGATTTTTGCACCCGGCACCCGAACGTTTTCAGGTAATCCTCCTGCCGGTGCCTCGACACTCAATCTGAAGGTCATAGCCAATGACGGCAACGGCGGATCGGTCAGTGCCTCCTTTACGTTGACCATCAACGCACCCAACGATCCACCAACAGTCACCACGCCCATCGCAAATCAGACCTGGACAGGAAGCGGGAGTCGATCTTTTCAGGTTCCGGCCAACACATTCACCGATGCGGAAGGAGACAGCCTGACTTATTCGGCCGCGCTTGCCGATGGCTCGGCTTTGCCTGCATGGCTGACGTTTGCCGCGAATAGCCGTACTTTTTCAGGCAATCCTCCTGCTGGTGCCTCGACACTCAATCTGAAGGTCACAGCCAATGACGGCAACGGCGGATCGGTCAGTGCCTCCTTTATGTTGACCATCAACATACCCAACGATCCACCAACAGTCACTACGCCCATTGCAAATCAGACCTGGACTGGAAGCGGGAGTCGGTCTTTTCAGGTTCTGGCCAACACATTCACCGATGCGGAAGGAGACAGCCTGACGTATTCAGCCTCGCTTGCCGATGGCTCGGCTTTGCCTGCATGGCTGACGTTTGCCGCGAATAGCCGTACTTTTTCAGGCAATCCTCCTGCTGGTGCCTCGACACTCAATCTGAAGGTCACAGCCAATGACGGCAACGGCGGATCGGTCAGAGCCTCCTTTACGTTGACCATTAACACACCCAACGATCCACCAACAGTCACCACGCCCATTGCAAATCAGACCTGGACAGGAAGCGGGAGTCAATCATTTCAAGTTCCGGCCAACACATTCACCGATACGGAAGGAGACAGCCTGACCTACTCGGCAGCATTGGTCAATGGGTCAGCTCTACCCGCGTGGCTCTCCTTTTCCGCATCCACCCGGACTTTTACTGGCACTCCTCCTGTCGGCACTTCAACACTTCAGGTCAAGGTTACGGCCAGCGACAACCATGGCGGGACAGCAGAAAGCGTCTTCAATTTCAATCTGATTAACGTGATCCCAAATCTAACCATCGACGATGTGACCGTCACTGAGGGAAATTCCGGTTCGACCAATGTCACCTTTACGGTTACACTTGACAGCGCCAGCAGCCAAACCGTTTCAGTGCAATACAATACAGGCGACGGCACCGCGACCATGGGTTCAGATTATCTCTTTACCAGTGGAACGCTTACTTTCGATCCTGGAGAAACCAGCAAGTCTGTCTCTGTGACAGTTCTCGGTGATTTGCAGAATGAAGGCAACGAATCCTTTTATCTCCACTTGCACTCGGTTTCTGGTGCAGTCATTGCCAGAAACAGAGGAATGGCTACCATCATAGACGATGATGCTGGTAGAGGTGGTGTCTGGAATCGTGCAATCTGGAATACAGATCATTGGGGGTGATGGCAGAACAGTGCTGTTTGTTAGCCCTGGCAACAAGGTGGTGCCAGAATCAGTCAATACATTGAGATACCAACTCTATCCATTGCATGAGGTGATAACATGAAGAGATCTTTGAAAATCATTACACTGACAGCCATAATTGCATGTTTTGGCTCAGTATCCGCAGATAGTATTACCAAACCGAACACATTTGTCTCTGGTGGGGTGATCAATGCATCGGAGGTGAATGCGAATTTTGATGGATTGTATACACAAATCAATAAAATTGGATCGGCAATCAACACGGATACAGCACTTTCTCCGGGAAGAATTAGTATTGGAGGCGTATCCACATCACGCCAAGGACTTCTTACGACCGTAAGTAATTTTTCAGACAATAGTCCCCCCCCACAAGGTTACTTAGCGGAACATAATCTGGTGTTTGAGAATTCAAATGCCACCGTTGAGCCTGGAGTAATTTCAAGATATCCTGATGGTTCGTTACGTCTGTTTTCCTATAGTGGAGGCACTGTTGGAGAATCAAGACCAATCACTTTTCATCGACATGGCACGTCTGGTGGAGAAGTGATGCGCATCCACTCCAATGGCAATGTTGGAATTGGTACTTCAATCCCAGAAAAACCTCTTCATATTTTATCAAAAGACAATAGCTACCAAATATATCTAACAAATACTGCCGGAGTGATTGGAGGAATTAGCCTTCCTGGACAAGGTGGCTCCTTATATGAATCCATGCAAATAGGAACCGAATCAAACCATTTTCTGACTCTATCCACAAAAGGCGGCCAAGGATCTAAAATAATATTAACGGCAGATGGTAATGTTGGTATTGGACGAACTGTTGATCAAATTTCATATCCTCTTCATATGGCAAGCGGTGCATATGTCACATCTGGAGGAATATGGACCAATGCATCCAGCCGAGAATATAAAGACAATATCACCGTTTTATCTCTTGAGAAAGCGCAGTCAACCCTGGGACAATTGAATCCTGTCACTTTCACTTACAAGAAAGAACCAGACGGGTCTCATGTCGGTTTCATTGCCGAGGACGTTCCTGACTTGGTTGCAACCAAGGATCGGAAGGGCTTGTCTTCGATGGATATCGTTGCTGTTGTAACCAAAGTAGTGCAAGATCAACAGAAGACCATTAAAGAACAAGACGAGACCATCCAGAAGCAGGGGAAAGAGATTCAGTCATTAACAGTCAGATTACAAGAAGTCTTGGCAGGCATTGATTCGATCCAGAAAAAAGTCGGCATGCTTGAAGAAGCGCAACAAACACCTGCGGTGCAGCAAATATCATATGGAAAAATAACATATTAATACGACCATGCCACTTGTCGAATTCCGGGCGCGCCATGCCAAACCATCCCGCATTGAGTATGGTGCCCCGGAATTCCTGCACGGTATCGGGAAGTCCACTCCTTTCCGCTTCCGCTTGATTTTGATTGACGGCACCCCCTTTGTCACAGGACAATGAATCATCAGACCCTCTTGCCTGGTCAACTGCGGGGAATATGTCATGAAATTCATTGATCCAAAAATCGATTTTGCCTTCAAGAAGATCTTTGGCAGTGAAAATGCCAAGGATGTTCTGATCAGTTTCCTGGAGAGCCTGCTCGGTCTGGAGGGGGATCGACGTATTGCCGAATTGACCCTCCTGGACCCGTTCCAGACACCGAAAATTCGTGATTTGAAATATTCCATCCTGGATGTCAAATGTCGGGATCATCGCGGCATCAACTACATCGTGGAGATGCAGGTTCAAAAGGTTTCGGCCTTTTTGAAACGCATCCAGTACAATGCCGCAAAGGCCTATGCCAGTCAGATCGAACGCGGGGAGGATTACCCAAGGCTGAACCAGGTGATCGCGGTGACGATCGTTGATTTTTCTGTATGGGACGGTTTTGAGCATTGTGTTTCCCGTCACGAGATGCGGGAGAGCGTGACCGGGCAATCTTTCTTGCAGGATATCTTGCATATTTTTGTTGAACTCCCGAAATTTGAAAAATCGTTGGAGCAACTGAATGATATCCTTGATCGCTGGATTTATTTCATTCGATACGCGGATTCTTTAAAGGAAATTCCCCCTCAATTGCAGGCCGCTCCATTCCATCATGCCTTTGAGATGGCCCTGGTCGCCAACATGACGGCTGATGAGTTGGAACTGTATGAAAAAGCTGGTATTGCCATTGCCGATGCACGCGGCATGGTGGAACTGGCGAAAGCGGAAGGCAGAGCGGAAGGCAGAGCGGAGGGGATCCAACTCGGAGAACAGAGAGGCAAACTGGAAGGCAGAGTCGAGGCACTGCTTGATCTCCTCCAGGACCATTTCGGGACAGTGCCGGAGTGGGTGCCGTCCAGACTGGCCTCGGCCGATCTTGCCACCCTGAAAGCCTGGGGCAAGAGAATTCTGGGTGCCGAGAAAATTGAGCATGTTTTTCAGTAGAGCGTGATCTCAGACCGCAACCATCGCCCCCTTCCTTGCCCTGACTCCTCATTTTCCCCCCACGCTCTTGCGACTGCCTGTCAATTGTGACACAATGTATCATTACTTGGATTGATTCTGCCAATCCGATCCATTTCTATGGATGATACTCAACGTCTGTTCAACACGCTTAACCAGGGACCGGGCCATGTTTCGTGCCATCAGCAACCATCCGGAAAATCGGCCATGAAGCGTCTGGACAGCCATATGCCGCGTCTGTTGCTTGTGGAAAAGAGCAGCCGGAACGGGGTTGCCATTCGCAAGAAATTCAAGGAGATCGGGCAGATGGTGCAGATTCTGCCCGCAGCCACGCTTCATGCGGCCCGGACGCTTCTGGAACAGGGGACGGTCGATGTGATCGTGACCGATCTGCGTCTGGCCGACGGCATGGGGACCGAACTGGTCACTCTGGCTGGTGAGCCTGCCGCGGCGCCGGTGGTGATTCTGTTGGCGGCCCGCGATGCGGCGTTGGTCGTCGAGGTGATGCGGGCCGGGGCCATGGATGTGGTTTTCAACGGCCCGGACGTGATCCGGGATCTGCCATTGACCGTCAGTCGGGTGCTGCGCAGTTGGCATCACATTGCCCAAAGACGTGCGGCGGAAAAGGCTTTGGAACAGAGCGAAACCCGTTACCGGAGTCTGTTCGAGGCCATGCGCAGCGCGGTGGCCGTCTATCAGCCGATCGACGAGGGACGGGATTTCCGGATCACCGATTTCAACAAGGCCGCCGAACGGATGAATCGCATCGGCAAGGGGATGGTGCTGGGCAAGCGGGTCACGGAGGCTTTTCCCGGCGTGCGGGAGTTCGGGCTGCTGGAGGTGTTTCGTCGGGTTCATCTGACCGGTCGTGCCGAACGGTTTCCCTTGACCACCTACAAGGATCAGCGGCTGGAATACTGGGTGGAAAACTATGTTTACCGGTTGCCGGGTGGGGAAGTCGTCGCGGTCCACGATGACCTGACCAACGGCAAAATCGCCGAACGCGCCCTCAACGAGGATCTTGCCCGGCTCAATACCACGTTGGATGAACGGGTTCAGGAGCGCACCGCGCAGCTCAATCACTCGCTGGAGACCTTGCGGCGCACCCAGAAACAGTTGGTGGAGTCGGAAAAAATGGCCTCCCTGGGCAATCTGGTGGCCGGAGTGGCGCATGAGATCAGCACTCCTCTGGGGGTGAGTTTCACGGCGGCCTCTTTTCTGCAGGACACTTTGAAAGAATACATGGGCGCACCGCTTCCGGACGAGGCGCCCAATCCCGCCTGCGACCAGCGTTTGACCGCGATCAGCAATGCGGTTGAAATTCTGATGAAAAATCTCAACCGCGCCGCCCATCTGGTGGAGAGTTTCAAGCAGGTGGCGGTGGATCGGTGCGTGACCCGACGCCGAAAAATTCATTTGCGCTCCTTCATCGACGAGGTGTTGACCACGCTGCGTCCCAAGATTCAGGAGACGCCCCACCGCATCTGTTTCGCCTGTCCGGAAGAGACCGAGATTCTGGTTTATCCGGGTGCCATTGCCCAGATTCTCACCAATCTGGTCAGCAATTCCCTGTGGCATGGTTTCGAGTTCAAGCCCCACGGCACCATCTGGATCATTGTGCTGGTCAATCATGAGCAGAAGATTCACATTCAGTACCGTGACAACGGCAAGGGGATGCCCTCCGATCAGGTGCAGCAGATTTTCGAGCCTTTTTTCACCACCCGGCGTGGTCAGGGGGGGGCGGGTCTGGGCATGCATATCGTTTACAATCTGGTCACTCAGACCCTGGGTGGCGACATATTCTGTCATGGCGCACCGGACAAGGGGATCCATTTTTCCATTCTTTTTCCGGGTTGAGCGGCTGTGATACCTCTCGACCAATCCTGTCAATTTCAAGGAGTGACGCATGAAACTCTCCCCGGCCGAGCTGATCCGTGCCCGAATCGAGGCGTCGATGGCAGTCAAGGCGGCGATCCTGCACGATCCGGAGTTGATCGCCCGGATTGAATCCCTGGCGGCGCACTGCCAGAGCAGTCTGGAACAGGGGGGCCGGATTCTTTTTGCCGGCAATGGCGGGAGTTTTGCGGATGCCCAGCATCTGGCCGCCGAGTTCACGTCGCGTCTCTGTTTTGATCGCGCGCCGCTGGCCGCCCTGGCCCTGGGCACGAATGGTTCGTCCATCAGTGCCATTGGCAACGATTATGGCTACGAGCAGGTCTTTGCCCGCGAGGTGGTTGCCCTGGGCCGACCGGGCGATGTCTTCATTCCCATCACCACCAGCGGCAACAGCCCCAATCTTTTGGTCGCCGTCGAAGAGGCCAGGAAAAAACAGTTGCATGTCGTTGGGTTCACGGGCCAGAGCGGTGGAAAACTGTTCAGCCAGTGCGACTGCATCCGGGTGCCTTCCACCGTGACGGCCCGGATTCAGGAGAGTCACATTCTGATCGGCCACATCCTGTGCGAGTTGGTGGAGCGGGGCATGTTCGCCAGCGCGCTTTGAATCGCATTCATCTTGGGACAGGTAATAATTTATCGGGGTCCAGGGGCCATGGGTCCCTGGTGGGGTCCAGGGGCGAAGCCCTTGGGACTTTGACTTTGCTCCCTGGCGCGCTTTTCCGGCAGCGCGCCCCCCGGTCGCCGCAGGCGACGCCTTGGAGCCAAAAACGCATCATCCCGAAATGATTGCGGTTTGGATGTCATCGAGATCTTGACAGTCCGTGCATCTGGAATCTATGCTACCAGGATCCAGGACTTTCATTTTCATACCAGGCATGAGGTGTACCCGCCATGACCCGTCAACTGATCATCATGCGTCACGCGAAATCGGCCTGGGACACGGATGCCGCTTCCGATTTCGAGCGTCCCCTGGCCCGGCGCGGCTTGCAGGATGCGCCGCGCATGGGACAATGGTTGCTGGATCAGGATCTGATCCCCGATTTCATTGTCAGTTCGCCGGCCTTGCGTGCCAAACAGACCATTCTGGAGGTATGCAAGGTACTCGACATCAAGAAAAAACTCGTGCAGTGGGATGGGCGCATTTATGGCGCCGGCACCGAAGAGTTGCTCGAAGTGCTCACCGAGCTGCCCAAACAGACCCGGATCGCCATGATCGTGGGACACAATCCAGGACTGGAGATGCTGCTTGAGTATCTCTCCCGCCACGCCATGGCGTTGCCCGGCGATGGGGATGGAGAGGCGGGATTGGTCAAGACCGCCACCGTGGCCCATCTCACCCTGCCCAATGACTGGACCCACATCTCTCCCGGTTGTGCCACCCTCGAAACCCTGATCTCCCCGCGTGAGCTGGGTGGTTGAGCCGGTCGCCATGCAAGCGGTCCTGGAGGCGGTGCGCGCCACCCGCGAGGCGCGTCTGAAGGAGTTGAGCGACTGGTTGCGTTTTCCTTCGATTTCCAGCCATCCGGAGCGCGCGGCGGATGTGGCGGCCTGCGCGGCCTGGACTGCGGCGTTTCTGGAGCGTTCCGGCCTCCGGCAGGTGCAGATCCATCCCACCCCCCGCCATCCGATCGTCACCGCCGAATGGCGGGAGGCCCCGGATCGTCCCACGCTATTGATTTATGGCCATTACGATGTTCAGCCGGTGGATCCGGTCTCGTTATGGCGTTTCGGTCCCTTTGAGCCGACCATCCACGAGGATCGCATGGTGGCGCGGGGTGCGGCGGACGACAAGGGGCAGATTCTCATGCACATGCAGGCCGTGGCGGCCCTGTTGCGGGTCACGGGGCGGTTGCCGGTCAATGTGATTTTTCTGATCGAAGGCGAAGAGGAGATTGGCAGTCCCAATCTGCCGGCGTTCCTGCGGGAGCGCGGGGAGATGCTGCGCGCCGATCTGGCCATGGTCTCGGATACCTGCATGTGGGCCGAGGGGATCCCGTCGATCACGGCGGGTCTGCGGGGGCTGGTCGCCCTGGAGGTCGAGCTGATCGGACCGGATCGCGATCTGCATTCGGGGAGCTATGGCGGCGCCGTGGCCAATCCGGTGGAGATTCTGGCCCGGCTGCTGACCACCCTGAAAGACGATCATGGCACCATTCGCGTGCCGGGATTTTTCGACGATGTGGTCGCGCCCACCCCGGAAGAGCGGGCCCGGCTGGCCGCCTTGCCGTTCGACGAGGCGGCTTTTTTGCAGGATATCGGCGTGGCCGGCGGGTGGGGTGAGGCCGGTTGCACCCTGCTGGAGCGGCTCTGGTTCCGTCCCACCATCGAAATCAATGGCCTGTGGGGCGGCTATACCGGATCCGGGGCCAAAACCGTGTTGCCGTCGCGGGCCTGGGCCAAGCTCTCCATGCGTCTGGTGCCGGATCAACAGCCGGAACGGGTCGCCGCACGCGTGGCCGATCATCTGCGCGCCGCCGCGACCATGATGGCCGATTGCGTGCGAATCCAGGTGCGTTCCGTGCCTGGTGGCGGTCATCCCTGGCGGCTCTCGGCGGATCTTCCGGCGGTGATCGCGGCCCGGCGCGCCCTGAAAGAGTCCTTCGGGGTCGAGCCGGTGATCATCGGCGAAGGGGCTTCGATTCCGGTGGTGGCCGATCTGGATCGGATTTTGGGGATCAAGGCTTTGCTGCTCGGGTTTTCCCTGCCCGACGCCCGTCCCCACGCCCCGGACGAAAACCTCCATCTTCCTTCGTTTCATACCGGGACCGAGAGTCTGGTCCGTTTGCTTTATCATCTGGCCGCATGAGCCCATCGTCTGCACGGGCCAGGGTGGCCAGACGGTTGAATCCCTCGTCCAGCGGGGCTTCGATGATCAATTTTTCTCCGGTGGCCGGATGAACCAGACCGATCTTGCGGGCATGCAGCCCCATGCGGGCGACCCCCTGGCGTTTCACCTGCCGGTTCAGGGTGGGATCGCCATATTTTTCGTCGCCGATCACCGGATGGCCGAGCCATTGCAAATGAACCCGGATCTGATGGGTGCGTCCGGTATCCGGATGGGCGATCAGCAGCGAAAGGCGGGCGTGGCGCTCCTGAACCCGATAGCGGGTGCGGGCGCTTTGGCTGTCGATGCCGCCGCCGGTCACCATGACGCGCTCGCCCCCCCGCGCATTGCCTTTGCTCAACGGCTGATCGATCACCCCGGCAGGGGCGCGCGGCGCGCCCGCGACCCAGGCCCAGTATTCCTTTTCGATCTCCTTGGAGCGAAAGGCGGCGCTCATGCGGCGCGCGCTCGTCTTGTCCAGGGCAAAGAGCAGACAGCCCGAGGTCTCCTTGTCGAGCCGGTGACACAACTCCGGCACCTCGCCACCCCCTTCGCGCTCCAGCAGGGTGCGCAGGGCATCCACCACGCCCCACTCCTGGCCGCTGCCGCCGTGCACCGGCATGCCGCAGGGCTTGTCGAGCACCAGCAGCCAGCGATCGCGCCACAAAATGCGGGAATTCAAGGCGTTGATCGCCCATTCCGGCGCTTCGTCGGCACGCCGGGAAGGCGCCCTGGCTTCGAACGGAGGCAGCCTCACCTCCTGTCCCGCTTCCAGGCGGTCTCCCCCCTGGGCGCGGCCACCGTCGATGCGGGTCTGCCCGGTTCGTACCCAACGTTGCACCAGAGCCAGGGGTGCGCCGGGATTGTGCTGGCTCAAAAAACGGTCCAGACGCATGCCCGCCTCGTCTGCGCCCACCACCACGCGACGAACCGGCGTGCGAACCTGCGAAAATCTGTCAAGCGACTTTGCTTCCATGGATAAAAGATCCTATACTGATATTATTTGCCCGTAGAGCCATTTTTTCTCGATTTGGACTTGATCCCGGTGGCCTTGCCCCGGATGAACCGAAACCATGCCCGATCCGTCGCATTCTCCCGAGGTGAACGCCATGCAGCGCGCCTTGGACCGCATCAACGGATGATTGGGCCAATCCATACAGGAGAACCCGTCCCATCATGACCAAGCGTATGCTGGTGGATGCCACCCATCCAGAAGAGATTCGTGTCGCCATTGTCCAGGACAATAAACTGATCGACCTGGACATTGAAACATCAAGCCGGGAGCAAATCAAAGGCAACATCTATCTGGCGCGCGTTTCCCGCGTCGAACCCTCGCTCCAGGCCGCCTTCATCGATTTCGGAGGCGGGCGTCAGGGCTTCCTGTCGGTCAACGACATCCATCCCAAATACTACCCCACCCACGACAAGGGGGAGCGCGGGGAATTTCTTCCCTTGCCCCTGCCGGAGCCGGAGGACGAGGAGGAGGAGGAGTACGAGTTCGACGACGAGGACGACGAGGAGGACGAGGAAGATCCTGGGCAGGCGTCAGGGAAAAAGACCTTCGCCCCGGTTTCCGTCCGCACTCCCGTTCCGGAGCCTCGGACCGCGCCGCACGAACCGGTGCCTCCTTCCGCCAATCCGGCCATGGTCGCCGAGGCGCGGAGTCAGCCCTGTCTTGCCGCGATCACGCCACAGGCAGAGTTGGACGATGCGGAGTCCGGGCCTGCCTCCTCTGCGGACGATGCCGCCCTGGCGATTCCGGTTCCGGAAGCTGCGGATGCAGGCGCGGCAGAGCCTGCGGCGCATGGGTTCGATGCGTCGGACGCCGGTATGGCGGAGCCGGAGTCGGAACCGGAGGATGGCGCCGATGCGCTGGACGCAGTTTCCGACGAACCGGAGGAGGGGGGCGACGAACCGGAGGATGGGGAGTCGGAAGATTCCGAAGAGGGCAACGCCGATTTGTCTGCCGAGTCTGCCGGGGATGAAACCGATTCCGGTCTGGATGATCTGGAAAACGGGGTGGAGATCGATGACGACGGCGCGCCCCTGCTGGATACCTTCAAGCGGTTTCCGAGGCGGCAGCGGTTGCCGATCCAGAAGATTCTCACCCGGGGTCAGAAGCTGCTGGTGCAGGTGGTCAAGGAGCCGCGTGGCAACAAGGGGGCTTCGCTGACCACCAATCTTTCGCTGGCCGGGCGCTATGCCGTGCTGCTGCCGGAAAACGAAGGGGGCGGCGGCATCTCCCGCAAGATCACCGATGGCATGGAACGCAAGAAACTCAAGGAGATCCTGGAGACCATCGCCATTCCCGGTCAGGTGAGCCTGATCATCCGCACCGCCGGATTGGGACGGACCAAGCGGGAGATCATCCGCGATCTGAACTATCTGTTGCGTTTGTGGAAAAAGATCCTGGAAAACGCGGCGCAGGCCGATGGGCCGATGCTGATCCACGAGGAAGGGGATCTGATCATGCGCACCATCCGGGATCTTTACAGTTCCGACATGACCGAGATCCTGATCGAAGGGCACGAAGGGTATCGGCGCGGCAAGGATTTCATGCGTCTGCTGATGCCGCGCTACATGAAAGTGGTGCAACCCTACAAAGAGCCGCAACCGATCTTCTCCCGGTTTTTGATCGAGAATCAGATCGAGTCCATGCACGAGCGGATCATTCAGCTCAAAGCCGGGGGGTACATCGTCATCGAGCCGACCGAGGCCATGGTGACCATCGACATCAACTCCGGTCGTTCCACCCGCGAAAAGGATGTCGAGACCACGGCCTTCAAGACCAATCTTCAGGCCACCGAGGAGATCGCCCGGCAGTTGCGGCTGCGGGATCTGGGTGGATTGATCGTGGTCGATTTCATCGACATGGAGGACAAGAAGCACAATCTGGAGGTGGAGCGGCAGATGCGCGAGGCGCTGAAGCTGGACCGCGCCAAGATCCAGTTGGGCAAGATTTCCCAGTTCGGACTGCTGGAGCTGTCGCGGCAGCGGATGAAGCCGACTTTCAGCGAGACCAACCGCATGGAGTGTCCCCGGTGCAAGGGGTTGGGCACGATCCGTTCGGTGGAGTCCACGGCGATTCATCTGTTTCGCATGCTGGAAGAGGATGTCTCCAAGAGTCGTTACACGCGCATTGTCTATCGCACCTCGTGGGATGTGGCCAATTATCTGCTCAACCACAAGCGCGCCCAACTGGCCGCGCTGGAGGCGGATAGTCAGATTCCATTGTTGATTCAAGGGGATGAGTCGTTGCAGACCCCGGAATACCGGGTGGAGCGTACCGACCGGCCCAAGGTGGCCCCGACTCCGGAGGAGTTGGCCGAGCAGAAAGCGGGCAAGAGTTCGGGGGGGCGTCCGGCCTCCAGGGAGGTGGCGGTTCCGGTCAAGCCGGAGGCCAAACCGGAATCCAGGCCGCAGCCCCCATCGAAACCTGTCGCGCCTGTGGTTGCCGAGGAGGATGCGGAGGAGTCGGAGAGCGTTGCCGCTTCTGCCGGGGGAGGCGAGAAGAAAAAACGTCGGCGGCGTCGGCGGCGCAAATCCGGACAGGGGGCTGTCGCCGGGGGGGTGCGTCCGGAGGAGGGCTTGAGCGATGCGGAGGGAGACGACGAGGAGGAAGAGGAATCCCCGGTGGTCGCTGGCATTCAGGGAGTGCAGGCCACGGCCGCGCCGGGCTTGTTCATTCTCGCCCGTCCCGAGTTGGAACCGGTGAAGCCGGTGGTGATCGCTGCTCCGGAGTCTGGGGCGGATTCGGCGGAGAGTCTGGTCGGGGAGGTCATGGACGAGGAGAAGGGTGGGGAAGAGGAGCCGGTTGCGGCGCCTGAAGGGGGCAAGCCCCGTCCGCGTCGCAGGCGTCGTCGTCGTACCACCGGGGCATCCCGTCGTGCGGGTGGTGGGGCGGAAGGGGGCGAAGGGAGCGAAGGTGGCGAGTCGTCCGCACCGGATACGGTGGTTGATGCGGCGCCGGGGCCGGAACGAGGCTCCGAAGATTTTCCTCCGCCCTGGGAGGCGTGATTCAGTCCATCATTGAAAGAAAAGAAGGGGTCTGGGGGATTCTTCCCCCAGGGTTTTGACTTTAA
>JADFWP010000129.1 GCA_015234115.1 Magnetococcales bacterium | reverse complement strand
AGTCCCAAGGGCTTCGCCCCTGGACCCCACCAGGGGCCCTTGGCCCCTGGACCCCGCTGACAAACGGCATTATTACCCCTGGGCGCAAGCCTCGCGCAACCGCTCGGCCACCCGCTCCTGATCTCCGGCTTCCATGTCGTGATACAACGGCAACAAAATCGTCCGATCCCGCGCCCGCTCACTCCAGGGCAGAGGCCAACGCAACGCCTCCGTGACATAAGGCGCCTCCAGATGGGCGCACATCACCCCACGCCGGGACGAAATGCCATGCTCCAGCAAATGACCCATCACCCGCTTCTGATCGCAATGCTCCGGCAGCCGCACCCAAAAGCTCTGATAATTCCAATGGATCCATTCCGGCTCCCGGTACACCTCCAAACCGGGAATCCCGGCCAGCAACGCATGATAACGCTGTGCCAGCTCCCGACGCCGCTGCACCATGCCGGGCAACTTGGCCAACTGTACCCGCCCGATGGCCGCTTGCAGATCGGTCATGCGATAGTTATAACCCAATTCGTCATAACTCTCAAAAATGACCTGCTGCGCATGATGACGAATCGTGTCAGGCACACTCATGCCATGCTGACGCAACCGTCGCAAACGGGCCAGCAACGCCTCGTCCTCTCCGGTGATCATCCCCCCATCCCCGGTGGTGAGCAGCTTGCGCGGGTGAAAGGAAAAACAGGCCAGATCCCCCCCGGAATGGCCAATCCGACGCCAGGCGCCCTCCAGCAACAACGCGCTGCCAACCGCACAGGCCGCATCCTCGATCACCCGGATGCCCCGACCACGGGCAAACGCCAGAATGGCCGCCATATCACAGGGAATGCCCAACTGATGCACACACAACACCGCCCTGGTGCGCGGCGTCCAGGCCGCTGCCAGCAATGCCGGATCCAGACAGCCGCTCTCGGGCCGAATGTCCACAAAAACCGGGATCGCCCCAAGATAACGGATCGCATTGGCCGTGGCGATGAACGAATGGCTGACCGTGATCACCTCGTCTCCCGCTTCCACCCCCGCGACCAGCAACGCCAGATGCAAGGCCGTGGTGCAACTGGAAACCGCACAGGCATGGGCCGCACCGGTATAATCGGCAAATTCCCGCTCGAATGCCGCCACTTCCGGTCCCTGGGTGATCCACCCCGACCGCAACACCCGCTGGACCGCCGCCTCTTCGGCGCCATCCAGACAGGGACGAATGATCGGCATCATCGCCCGGCTCCCGGCGCCCAGTTGCAGACCACCTCCTGACGCAACAACTGCTCCGCAGACTCCCCGCGACTCCTGTACCAGGCCAGCAGATGCCCCAACCCCTCGTCCAACGAAACCGTGGGGACAAAATCCAACAGACGACGACTCTTTTGCGCATCGGCATACAACCGCAACACATCTCCGGGACGCGGCGCGGCATGAATCACGCCGCCATCGACACCACCCGCCACCCGCGCCACCCGCGTGGCCAACTCCCGCACGGCAATCTCCCGACCGCTGCCCAGATTGAGCGTCTCCCCCACCACCCCATCCCGGAAACCGGCCAACAGAATGCCGCGGGCGGTATCCTCCACATAGGTGAAATCACGGGTCTGCGTGCCATCTCCGAAGATCACCTTCGGCAGACCCGCCAGGTGACGCAACAAAAATTTCGGGATCACCTCCCCGCTGTCCCCTTCGTGATGACAACGGGGACCATAGGCATTGAAAGGACGCACCACCACCGTCGGCATGCCGTAAGTCTCATGGTAGGCGCGCACATAGCACTCCCCGGCCAGCTTGGCAGCCCCGTAAACCGTCATCGGAAAGGTGGGATGTTCCTCGGTCATCGGCACCTGACGGGCCGTACCATAGACCTCGGAGGTGGAAACCTGAACGAACCGGGCCACATCCTGCTGCTGGGACAAGCGCAACAATCCCAGCGTGGCCGTGGCGTTCACGGCATGGTTTTCCAGAGGAGAGTGGATCGAATGACGCACCCCCAGACAGGCCAGATGATAAACAATCTCCACCCCCTGGAACAACGGTTCCAGGGCAGCTTCATCGCGGATGTCCACCACATGCAACCGCAGCCGGTCCTCGGGCAGCCCGGCCAGATTCTCCCGTTTGCCATTCACCAGGTTATCGACCACGATCACCTGATGCCCAGCCGCCACCAGTTGCGCGCTCAGGGCCGAACCGATGAATCCGGCACCGCCGGTGACCAGAATCCGTTTCCCGCCGGACAAAGTTGCATGACTCTCGCTCACGATTCCGATGACTCCAGACAGGCAAGCAGATGATGACACACCTCGGCGACCTGATCATCGGTCAGTTCCGGGTAGATCGGCAGAGAAAGAAACTCCCGCGCCGCCGCCTCGGCATGGGGAAAAGCGCCAGGACCATAGCCAAGATCGGCATAGGCCGGTTGCAGATGCACCGGACGGGGATAATGGATGTTGGTGGCCACGCCACGCGCCTGCAATGCGGCCTGAATGCGATCCCGCGCAGCCAGTCGCACGGCGTAGACATGATAGACCGGCTCGCAATGGGCCGGAGGACGGGGAATGGAGACCCCGCCAGGCGCGAGCAAGGCATCGTAAAGCGCGGCACGGGAGCGCCGGGCCGCGTTCCAGCCATCGAGATGGGGCAGCTTGACCCCGAGCACCGCCCCCTGAATCCCGTCCATGCGGAAATTGAACCCCTTCAGGACGTGGTTGTGGCGACCCGCCAGTCCCCAGTCCCGCAGCATGCGCAGTTTGACGGCATATTCATCGCTGTGGGTGACCACCGCGCCCCCCTCCCCATACGCACCGAGATTCTTGCCCGGATAAAAACTGAAACAACCCATCGCCCCCAGTTCACCCGCCTTGCGCCCACGATAGCGGGCGCCATGCGCCTGGGCCGCATCCTCGATCACCAGCAGGCCGTGCCGACCGGCAATCTCCAGCAGAGGATCCATCTCGGCCATCAGTCCGTGCAGATGAACCGGCAGAATCACCCGGGTCCGGGGGGTGATGGCCTGTTCCACCCGGTTCGGATCCAGACAATGGGTGACCGGATTGATCTCCACGAAGACCGGTCTGGCCCCTGCGTAGAGAATGGCCGCCGTGGTCGCCACAAAGGTGGTCGGCGTGGTGATCACTTCGTCACCCGGTCCCACCCCGGCTGCCAACAGAGCCAGATGGAGGGCACTGGAACCGGAATTCACCGCCACCGCATGCCGCGTTCCGCAAAAAGCGGCGAAATCACGCTCAAAAGCGGCCACCGCATCGCCCAACACAAACTGGGTGCTCTCCAGCACGCCGGAAATCGCCTCCAGCATCTCCGGACGCAAGGCGTGATATTGAGCTTGCAAATCGAGAAAAGGGATCATGGCCTGTTCCTGTTCAAACGCCAATGGTCAAAGGGACCGGTGCACCCTGCTGTTTCATCGAGGCGGTGGCCGCCTCCAGCCAATGCACCACGCGCAAACCCACCTCGCCATCGGTCATGGAGCGGCGACCATGGCGCACACAATCCAGAAAATGGGCGGCCTCGATCTGCAAGGCCTCGCCGGAATCGATGTTGGGAGAACACATGTCCCCGGTGCGATACCCGATGCGCATCTGATGCAGCCGTCCCGGATCATCCACCAGTTCGATCCCCTTGTCGTAGATCTTGATCTTCTCCATGGGGTGCAGATCGTTGAAGACGATCATTTTCTTGTCGCCGCCCAACAGGATGGTGCGGATCTTCACCGGCGCCAGCCAGTTGACGTTGATGTGGGCGATCATGTCTCCGGCGTAAAAAAGGGTGATATACGCGAGATTCTCCGGACTGCCGCTGACATGGCTCATGCCGTTGGCCGAAATGGCCACCGGACGCTGGTCGAGCAGATAATCCAGAATGGCGAAATCATGCACGGCCAGATCCCAGATCACATCCACATCGTGCTGGAACAGCCCGAGATTGATCCGGGTCGAATCATAGTATTGCAGCTTGCCCAGCACCCCCCCGGTGACCAGTTCGTGGAGTTTGCGCACCGCGCCCGTATAGACGAAGGTATGATCCACATGCAACACCAGATTCCTGCGTTGCGCCGCCTCGATCAGGCGGACCGCCTGTTCCGACGTTTCGCACAACGGCTTTTCGAGCCAGACATGTTTGCCGCTCTCCAACGCCGCCATGGCCAGCGGAAAATGGGTCGAGA
The DNA here is from genome assembly GCA_015234115.1 of Magnetococcales bacterium. Taxonomy (GTDB): domain Bacteria; phylum Pseudomonadota; class Magnetococcia; order Magnetococcales; family Magnetaquicoccaceae; genus Magnetaquiglobus. The sequence continues at coordinate 387 of JADFWP010000129.1, read as the reverse complement.
CCGGCGTGGCGATGGCCATGACCTGAATGGCCGGATCGCGCAGCAGTTCCTGATAGTCCGAAGTGACGCGCACCCCTGGAAACTGCCGTTGCGCCCGTTGCAGATGCACCTCGCGCAAATCGCAGATCCCCCCCAGCCTTGCCCCGACCGCAGACGAAAAATTGCGCGCCAGATTGGGCCCCCAATAGCCGAAACCGACCACTCCAACTGAAATCATGTCAGATCCCATTCCATCGTTGAACTGCGCCCATTCCGAGAGACACACTTTTGAAAAAAAAGAAGGGTCCAGGGGATTCCTCCCCCAGGGTTTTGACTTTAAAAAATATTTTCAGAAATTTTTTGTTTAAACCGCGACCATTTCGGGATCATGAGTTTTTGGCCAAAAGG
>JADFWP010000128.1 GCA_015234115.1 Magnetococcales bacterium | reverse complement strand
TTTAAAGTCAAAACCCTGGGGGAGGAATCCCCCAGGCCCCCGCTTTTTTTTCAATGGTGGGCTATGCCCGGTGTGCTCTGATGGCCTGAATCGCGCCCTGGATCTGCCGGGCGAACAGATCCAGCGGGTTGGGGGTTTGGACCACCTGGAGCGGGCAGGGCAATGGGGTGGGACGGTATTGCCAGGGGAACCAGCCGCTGGCCAGAGTGCGGGCGGTGTCGGCATCGCTGACGATGAGGGTGGCGTGCCATTGGCTGGCCAGAGCGGTGATCTCCTCGGTCGGGTGACCGGAGAGCAGGGTGCAGGGCCATTTTCCGGCGCCGATTCGGGCCACCTGATGTTCCAGTTGGTGCAGCAGGGTGGTTTCGGCCATCCGGAATTGTTCGCCGGAGGAGAGTCCGGGCGTTCTGGGTGCGGCGGCATGATCGAACAGCGTCACGAAGCGCAGTTCGGCGCCCGGTTGCCGCGCCCGTTCCAGGGCAGCGGCAATCACCGGTTGCGGGTGTGCGCAGAGGTCGAGCACGGCCAGGATGCGGGCTTTGTGACGCATGGGATTTCTCCTTGAAAAAGGGGCTCAGGAGGCCGGATCCAGCGCCATGGTCATCTCGCGGGCATGGCTGCGTCGTCCCTGGATCAGGGCATGGACGATGATGCCGGCACCGAGGGCCAATGCAAGGATCATGATGAGAAAACTGGTATTTTTCAAAAGGGTCATGGTGGCCGGGGCCATGGCGGGCAGCCATTCCAGTTGGGCCAGATAGACCGGGATCACCAATGCCCGGCTGATCATGACGGTCAGCATGATCACGCCCATGACCAGTTTGATCATGTAGGGTTTGACGTAGGTGGTGCCAATGGCGCCCAACTGGATGCCAAAGAGCGAACCGGCCAGGATGATCATCGCCAGTCGGATATCCACATAGCCGCTCCAGGCGAATTTGATGGTGCCTCCCAGTCCCATGACGAAGGCGATCACCAGTTCGGTGGCCGAGGCCATCAGACTGCTCATGCCCAGGACATAGATCTGGGCCGGCACGCCGACAAAGCCGCCCACGGCAATCGTGGCGGCCAGCAGACCCGTGGCAAAGCCCAGGGGAATGGTGAAGAGGATCGAAATCCGTGTTCCTAAACTGTTGAAATAAACCATGGTGCCGGGAATGTGGATCCCCTGGACCCACAGGGCGAGGCGGCCCGGTTTTTCCTCTTCCAGTGTTCCCGAGCGATGGCTTTGGATGGTATCGCGCATCACGAAGCCGCCGACCACCCCCAGCACCACCACAAAGGCCACCGAAACATAGAGATTGGAGCCGACATCGCCAAAGCTTTGTTTTATCAATTCCTGGAAATGGGCGCCGGTCAGGACTCCGGCTTCGGCAGAGAGTCCCATGATGAGGCCCATTTTGACATCCACCTGGCCATAGCGTGCCCGTTTGAGCGCGCCCACCAGGGCTTTGGGAAATTTGTGGCACATGTTGCTGGCCACGGCGACGATGCCCGGCACGCCCAGGCTCATCATCGCCGGCGTGAGCACAAAGGCCCCGCCCGAACCGATGAAGCCGCTTACCAGTCCGCCGACGAAACCGACCACGAACAGATAGAGTCCGTTGACCAGATCCAATTGAATAAAATCAATCGCTTCCATAATTCCTGTCCCTTGTGGTGATGCGGTGTTGTGGATTTCAATCCTTGGCGCGGATTCCCAGATTTTCCCAGAAGGCGCCGGTGAAGCGGCCATGGACCAGGGAGAAGGCAAAGGCGATCAGAATCGGCAACATGAAAAACCAGCGTCCCTGGGTTGACCAGGCGAGGATGGACTGTTCGAACCTCAGCAGCAGTGCGTACAGGGTCAGCGAAGCCGCCCCCCAGAGCAGAAGTTGCTGCCGTGAATGGTTTCTTCCGGGTGCCGATGCCATGGTGCTCTCCTGGATGGTTTGTCTGGGGGTGGATGGTATGGTTTGGCCGGGTGGCGCAGGAGGGAGTCTGGCAACGGTGCGGTTAAGGGAGCGTTAAAAGAGCGTTAAGGGAGGGTCAAGCGAACATTTTTTTGCGCTGTGCCCGATCCTTTTGGCCATTGTTTGAGCCATCTGGCCAGACGCGAGGGCGGATCGGGCAGCAGATGAAGCTCTCCGGTCAGGGGATGGGGAGGGAAAAGCCAGGCCGGGGCATCCTGGCCGGTGATGCGCGCCTGTTCCGCGGCGGGTGCGATGATCCAATCCGCGCGCCATTCGGCTGAAAGTTCGGCCAACGCCCGGTTGGCCGGACCGTCGAGCAGTCTGAACTCCCAACGGGGCATCTCCAGTTGCTCGGACAAGGCGTGCAGGCGCGTTTCGAGTTGGGCGCGGGTGCGTTGCAGCCATTGGAACGGAGTCAGGAGAGGCAGATGACAGCTCTCGAAGCCCAGGCCGATTTCGCCGGTGAGCGTGACCCAGAGCAGCTCCCGGACCCGTGAGCCGCGCAGCAGGGTGATCACCTGGCGGGCGGTGGCTTCACCGGACGGCAGGGGATCGAGCAGGGCAATGACACGATAATGATGGGTGTGCATGGGCCGGGACTCCTTCAGGCGGCCAGAGGGGTGGGCAGGGCGGGCGTGCGGACCGGTCGCAGGGGTTCGTCGCGGCGGGCGCACTCCTGGAACACCCGATGGGTGCAGAGGGCGCACCCCTCCGGATTCATGCGGGCAAAGATCGCCCGGATCGCCTCGTCCTTGGAGGGAAAGAGGTTTTCCCGGCCAATGGTGCTCATGAATCCTCCCTTGATCAGCAGGGTGCGCGGCGCCTCCTTGAGCCGGACCAGCGAGAGACTGCCACCCGCCTCACGGCGTTGTCTGGCCTCCTGGGCAAGGAATTCGGCGCCGGCCAGATCGATGAAGTTGATGCCCGAAGCCACGATCACCAGATGGGTATGGGGTGCGGCCCGGCTGGCCAACTGTTTCTGGACCGCGCCGATGGCGGCAAAGAAGAGCGAGCCATCGACGCGGGCGATCAGGATGCGGGGGCAGGGGTCGTTGACGGTGGCCGAGGTGAAGCGTCGTCTGGGATGGGCCGGATCCGGCACCCGGAAGAGAATCCGGGGATGGGAGGTGCGGGCCAGATGAATGCCCAAAGAGAGCATCACCCCCAGCAGGATGGCCAGTTCCAGATTGAGAAACAGGGTGGCCAGGAAGGTGGCGAGCAGGATGACGGTTTCGGCGCGACTGGCGCGCAGGGTGGTGTGGATGTGGTGCCAATCGATCAATCCCCAGGCGACCAGAAACAGCACGCCGGCCATGGCGGCATGGGGCAGCAGTTGGGCCATGGGCGCCACCAGGGTGACCAGCACGATCAGGATCACGCCGGAAGAGGCGGCGGCCAGCGGGGTTTTGGCGCCGGCTTCGAGATTGAGTCCGCTGCGGTTGAACGATCCGGTGGCCACATAGGCGGAAAAGAAGCTGCCGCACAGGTTGGAGAGTCCCTGGGCCATGAACTCCTGGTCCGCGTCCAGGGTTTGTCCCGAGCGCAGCGCCATGGCGCGGGCGATGGAGATGGCCTCGGTGAGCGCGAGCAGGGTGACGGCGACCACGCCGGAGGCCAGGGCGCGCACCGTGGCCAGGGAGAGATCCGGGGTGGAGAAGGGGGGAGGGGAGGCCGCGAGCGCGCCCACATGGGTGATGCCGGAGGCGTCGATGGCCAGATTTTCGAGGATCCAGGCGGTCAGGGTGCCTGCGGCCATGGCCACGATCATGTAGGGGATGCGCGGCAGCCAGCGGCGACTGACGACACCGGCCAGCAGGGTTGTGCCGCCGACCGTGGCGACCAGGGGATCGATCTGGCCGAGTTGTTGAAAGAGGGCGATCAGGGTATGGACGAAATCGCTGCCTTGCGGGACAGGGATGCCGAAAAAGTGGTGGATCTGGTTGGCGGCGATCAGCAGGGCGGCTCCGGAGGTGAAGCCGATCACCACCGAATGGGAGATGAAGTTGACCAGCACCCCCAGGCGCAGCACGCCGAGCGCCAGTTGGGTCAGTCCGACCAGAAAGGTCAAGGTCAGTGCCAGTTGCACATAGGCCATGCTGCCCGGTTCGGCCAGGGGAGAGAGCAGGGAGAACAGCACAATCGAGGCTGCCGTGGTGGGACCGGAGACCAGATGCCAGGAGGAGCCGAACAGGGCGGCGACGATGGCCGGGATCATGCCGGCATACAGGCCGTAGATTGGCGGCATGCCGGCAATCGCGGCAAAGGCCACGCCCTGGGGCAGGACGACGATGGCGCCGGTGAGACCGGCGATCAGGTCGGCCTTGGTGGTGGCCGGGGTGACCCGATGCCACCAACCCAGGGGCGGAAAGAGGATGCGGGCAAGGCGGCGTGACGGCTGGGCAGTGGGTGTGGCAGGCATGGCGAAAACAGCTCCCTCGTGGATGGTGAATCGTTACGGGAGAGTCTGGACCAGGGCGGGTTAATGGCGGGTGAATGGCGGGTTAACGCGCGGTTAAACCGCACTCTGTTTGGAAAATTTATTTCCGGGGTGGGCGTCGGTCATGGTGATATTATTGAGAGAAAAGAAGGGGTCTGGGGGATTCCTCCCCCAGGGTTTTGACTTTAAACAA
>JADFWP010000127.1 GCA_015234115.1 Magnetococcales bacterium | reverse complement strand
TTTTAAAGTCAAAACCCTGGGGGACGAATCCCCCAGACCCCCTCTTTTTTTTCAACAGTGTTCTTTCTGGAACCGTCGCAGCCTATTTGCCCAGTTTCTTTTTGATCATCTCCAGGCGCGGCTTGGCCACGGCAGCCGGAGAGGAGTTGGGAAAATCCTTGGTCAGACGTTGCAGGCTGTTGTTGGCATTTTCCATATCGTTCAGTTCATAGAAGGAAAAGCCGATCTTGAGCAGGCTGTCCGGCACCTTGGTGCTGTTGGGCCAGCGCAGCAGCACCTGATTGAAGGCCATGAGGGCTTCCGGGAACTGCCGTTGCACATAATGGAGCTCACCGATCCAGTACTGGGCATTGTCTGCCATGCCATCCTTGGAATGGTTTTTCAGGAAGTTCTGGAATCCGGTTTTGGCCGCGTCGTATTGACCCTGTTTGAGCTGCTGGAAGGCCGCGTCATAGGCTTCCTTGGGGTTGGTTGACGCAGCGCCTGCGGCGGCGGGTGCCGCCGGAGCGGCAGCCGCCGGGGGTTTCGCGGGTGGCGCAGCGGCGGCGGCCGGAGCGGCCGGAGCCGGACTGGCCGGGGTTGCGGCAGCCGGTGCGGGTGCTGCCACGGCTGCGGTTGCCGAGGACGGACGTGCGGCCTGGGGCGCCGGAGGCGCGGTCACGGCAGCCGGGGCGGTTGCAGGCAACTGGGGCACGCCGGATTCGGTTGCGGCGGGTGCTGCGGGCGGGGCGCTTTTGGTGTCGGGCGGCGGGATCATGTCCAGGCGTTCGCCCAGCCGTTTGCCCTCGTGCCGCATTTCCTCGACCGATCCTTGCAGGGTGCCGAGTTGCCGCTCCATGAGCGCCAGCCGGTTGTTGATGTCGGCCAGCATGTTGCGATGGTTCTGGTCCGTCTGGTCCATGCGGTCGGTGAGATCACCGACGCGCTGGGCCCATTCGGGAAGATTCTTGCGCGACTTGGCGTCTGCCGGGCGCGGAGGTTCGCCATCCGATCCATCCGGGGGCGGAGCGCCGGTGCCGCCGCAACCGGCCAGCAGGGTGAGCGCCCCACAAAAAAACCAGACACGCGCGCGTTTGAGCGGCGCGCGGGATTGATCAGACACTGCGATGCGCATGGTCGTCAAGAGATCCGGTCAAGAGGAATGTCAGGTCTTACGGAACCAGTTCGGCGCGGCGATTTTTGCTCCAGGCCGACTCGTTGTGTCCGTTGACCAGGGGACGCTCTTTGCCATAGCTGACGGTTTTGATGCGCGAGGCATCCACACCCTGGGAGACCAGGTATTGCTTGGCGGCATCGGCCCGTTTCTGTCCCAGGGCGAGGTTGTATTCGCGGGTGCCGCGCTCGTCGCAGTGGCCTTCGACGGTGACATTGCGTTTGCCGAGCCAGCGGGCGTTTTGCGCCAGCACGTTGGAGGCCTGGGCATCGATGATCGAGGAGTTGAGATCAAAGTAGACCCGGTGTTCCGGTTCGCCGCCCGCGCCGCCACGACCCGAGGGATCGTTGGGATTGCGTCCGTCGAGGAAGGCCGAGGAGCCGTCCGAACGACCCAGGGCGCGACCGTCTTCACCGACTCCGGCGCCACCAGCCTGACCGGAATCCGGGGATTCGTTGGGAACCGCGCCGCAGCCGGCCAGCAGGCCCAGGGAGAGCAGGGAGACAGCCAGGAGATGAGAAGATTTGCTGAACATGATGATTGAGTCCTCGTTTTTACAAGCAGTTTGGGGTACGCGATGATTCGCGGCCACTTGGTTGAGTCCCATTCGCCCCACCGTGGAGCGTTTGTGACGTGATCAAGGTTCATGCACTGGCGGATCATCGATCAACTGTCGATAATTGTCCAAGCCCGCATCCATTGTAAACCAAAAAACGTACACGAACCAAACAAAATTTTTAAGCAACCTTCATGCCATATTGAACCGTCAACGTACCAACGGGGACCATGACGGGTCCGAGGCCCGGATGTCGGGATCCATGGGCACGATGCGTTCGTTCTGGCCGGTGAGGTCGATGGTATAGAGTTTCGAGCCTTTGCCCTGGATCTCCCGGGTAAAGGCGATGACCCGGCCATTGGGTGCCCAGGCCGGGGATTCATCCATCCAGGAGTTGGTGAGGGAGCGTTCTCCGTTGCCCTGGGGATTGATGACCGAGATGCCGAATCCGCCGCCGCCTTTGACGAAGGCGATCAGGTCGCCGCGCGGGGACCAGGAAGGGGCGGCGTTGTAGTTGCCCTCGAAGGTGATGCGGGTCTGGTTGGAGCCGTCGGCGTTCATGGTATAGATCTGCGGCGAGCCGCCACGATCCGAATTGAAGACAATGCGTCGTCCATCCGGCGACCAGGAGGGAGAGGTGTCGATGCCCGGATTCTGGGTGAGGCGGGTGAGGGTGCCGGATCCCAGATCCTTGACGTAGATTTCCGCGTTGCCGTCCTTGTTCAGGGTCATGGCCATGCGTTTGCCATCCGGGGACCAGGAGGGGGCGCTGTTGAGGCCCGGATAATCCCCTTCCAGATATTTCTTGCCGGTGAACAGCTCCCAGCGATAGATGCGCGGTTCACCCGAGACATAGGAGATGAAAAACAGATGCTCGCCGGTGGGCGAAAAACGCGGGGTGAGCACCAGCGAGCGGCCTTCGGTCAGGTCGGTGCGGTTGAGGCCGTCCTGATCCATGATCGACAGCCATTTCTTGTCGCCCCGTTCGGCCACGAAGACGATGCGCGAGGCGAAATAGCCGCTTTCGCCGGTCAAGCGCGAGTAGATTTCATCCGCGATGCGATGGGCCACCAGATGCCATTCGGGTTTGGGGGCGGAAAAGCGTTGACCCTGACCAACGGGGGTTCCCTTGAAGACATCGTGCAGAAAGAAATCCGCGTTGACCGTGCCGCCGCTGTCGGTGACCGCGCCCGAAACCACGGCCTCGGCCCCGGTGAGACGCCAATCCTTGAAGCTGGGTCCATCCTTCCACAGCGAGGCCGGATCCTGGAGAAAGCCCTTGCGATCCAGGATCTGGAACAGGCCGGAGCGTTCCAGGTCGGCGGCGACCACATCTGCGATGCGGTTGCCCATGGCCGCTGCCGGATTGATCGAGCCATCCGGGTTGGTGTCCAGGAATTTGGGAATGGCAATCGGCAGCGGTTGCAGCCCCCCTTTGGAGATGTCGATCTGCATCGCATGGGCCGTGCCCAGCGGCCAGAGCAGCCCGATGCAAAAGAGGATCGCGAGGATCCGGATTGGCGAGTGGCGTTGCGCGGCGTGGTTCATTGGATTGAGGCATCCGTGTTGGATTTTCGTGGTTAATGAAACGAGAAAAATCGAGCATACCACAATCCCTTCCTGACCCCAACCCCATTTGATGCGCTGCGAAATTTTTACGCCCCAGAGTGCGAGTGATTTTTTATGTTGCATTTTTCAACAGTGCTGGCTACCATATTAGAGTATCAGTAAAATCTGATTGATCGGCGTTCCTGCTTACACTCGCATCGAAAAAGAGCCATCACATGTCGCATTGGATCAAGAGATCGTGGGTTTGGGGTGTTCTGTTGGCCGTGTTGTTCATGACCCCGGAGGGGTGGAGCGCGGAAACCGGCGCGGTCGCCAGCGCGGTCACGCCCTGGTGGATTTGGGCTGTGGCATTGTTCGTGACCTCCTTTTTCCTGGGTATTGTGGCGGTGTTGGGGGGTGTCGGGGGCGGGGTGTTGTTTGTGCCCATCGTCGGAGGATTTTTCTTCCCTTTTCATCTGGATTTCGTGCGCGGAGCCGGGTTGATGGTGGCTTTGGCCGGTGCCCTGGCCGCCGGACCCGGATTGCTCAAAAGCGGCATGGCCAATCTCCGGCTTGCCATGCCGTTGGCCCTGATCGCTTCGGCCTCGGCCATCGTCGGGGCGATGATGGGGTTGGCCTTGCCCACCAATGTGGTGCAGACCTCTTTGGGAGTGACCATCCTCGGCATCGTGGCCTTGATGTGGAGCGCCAAAAAGTCCGAACGGCCCGATGTGCCCAAGGCCGATGCCCTCTCCAGCGCCCTGGGGATTCACGGGGTCTTTTTCGATGCCGCCCGCAACCAGGAGATCGACTGGAAGGTCCATCGCACTCCCATGGGTTTGTTGATGTTCGTGGTGATCGGCATCATGGCCGGGATGTTCGGATTGGGTGCCGGGTGGGCCAATGTGCCGGTGTTGAATCTGCTCATGGGTGCGCCGCTCAAGGTGTCGGTGGCCACCAGCAAGTTCATGCTTTCCATCGTCGATACCTCGGCGGCCTGGGTCTATCTCAACAAGGGGGCGGTGTTGGCGTTGGTGTCGGTGCCGTCGATTCTGGGGATCATGTTGGGATCGTTGGTCGGTGTGCGGTTGTTGCGGCGCGCCAATGCTTCGGTGGTGCGCAAGGTGGTGATCGGCATGCTTTTTCTGGCCGGATCCAGGGCACTGATGAAAGGGTTGGGATTCTGAATTCGAGTCAGTGGGGTCCAGGGGCCTGTGGTCCCTGGTGGGGTCCAGGGGCGAAGCCCTTGGTGGGGTCCAGGGGCAAAGCCCCTGGGACTTTAAAAAGCAAAACATTTCAATTTTTTATTTTAAAGTCAAAACCCTGGGGGATGAATCCCCCAGACCCCCTCTT
>JADFWP010000126.1 GCA_015234115.1 Magnetococcales bacterium | reverse complement strand
CGGACCAGGATTGCGGATGCGCAGCCGGGCGTAGAGCGACTCCTTGGCCGCATCCACGCCGATCACGAAGAGCGGGATCCGGCCCTTGTTGTTGCGGCTGGCCCGCTGCGGCCAGAGGGGTTTGCCCATGCCGCCGATTCCTTTGATGCCCCAGATCCGCCGGTCCTGCCGCTCCCGGCAGAAGTCGTAGGCCGACATGGTGTTGGCCCCGCCGGTGTCGATGGCGGCGGCGAAGATCGGCAGATCGTCCATCTGCCGGGCATGGGGAAAGGTGGTGGCCAGCAACCGGTCAAGATCCTGCCAGACGGCAGGGCCGGACGGATCGCCGTAGATCACCACATGCTTGATCGACCAGGACTCCTCGTCCCGGCCCCAGCCGACGATTTCCGCCTCCAGACGATCCGGATGCACGTCCACCCCGGCGGTCAGGACCACGACCCCGGCGGGCAGGAACGAGCCGAACAGTTCACGGCGCGCCATCAGCCCGTCGCCATCAAGTTTTTCGGCAGACTCCTCCCAGACCTCGCCCAGCTTGGTGTTGATCCAGACCTTCAGTCGCACCGGATCACGACAGACCTGGACATGCTGCACCGCGATATCTCCCCAGGAGGCCCAGCCGTGCGGGCTGTACAGGCTGGAGAGGTGAAAACCGGCAATGGGGCTGGCCGGGTTCTCCGCGATCCATCGTCCGCGCTCCAGCATCCAACTCTTCTGGTAATCCTGAATTGCCGCAGCGCAGTGCTCGCACTGGTAGAAAGCCAGGTGCGGCTGGCCTTCTGGAATCTTGATCTGCGCCCACATCAGCACCTGCATCGCCTCGCAGGCCGGGCACGGCACCCAATAGCGGCGCCGGTCGCTCTCCTGATAGGCGGCCTCGATGCGGGAGAACCCTTTGATGGTCGGGGTCGAGACGAGCAGAATCTTGCGGTTGGGGAAATTGGTGGTCCTCTGCAGGGCCAGATCCACCGGATCACCCTCGCCACCGACATCGGCTTCGTAGCCGTCGATCTCGTCCATGAAGAGGTTGCAGACCGGCATGGAACGCAATCCCACCGCAGAGCTGGCCCCGGTGATGACCAGCACGCCACCCGGAAACTCCTTGCTTAAGAGCGTGTTGCCGCTGTCGCGGGATCGGGATGGCTGCACCAGAGATTTCAACGCCGGGCTGCACTCCACCAGTCCACTGATTCTCTGCCGGGAAACCCGCTTGGCGGTCTCCACAGTCGGTTGCACCAGCATGAACGGCACCGGCGCCTGATGAATGGAGTAGCCGATCCAGTTCAGTCCCGCTTCGGTGCCTCCGATCTGCCCGCCCTTCATGAACACCACCCGTTCGATGGGCGAGGATGGCGACAGGCAATCCATGATCTCCTTGAGGTACGGGGTTCGGCTGGTTCGCCATGGTCCGGGCGATCCAGAAGACTTCGACGACAGAATCCGGTTCTGATCGGCCCAGTCGGAGACGGTCAACAACGGCCTGGGCCGGATGCCGAGCAGAAAGGCCGAGGTGTAGGACGGTTTGGTGCTGCTGGATGCGGGTTGGATCATGATTCAAACTCCCCAAGCACCGTCGTGCCTGCCAGCATATCCGCACAGCAATAGTTTCTGTTGACGGAAACACTCGTTCGGTCCAATATCTGGCTAGGTGTTAAAGCTAGATTCTTCCCGGAGATACGATCGATGCCCCAAACCCAGTGGTCCCTGCAAGACGCCAAAAATCGATTCAGCAGTGTTGTTGAGGCTGCGCGACAAGGTGCGCCACAAACTGTCACCAAGCGCGGCATCCCCGCTGTTGTCGTGCTTGCCGCTGAGGAATATGAACGCCTGCAGCATTTTGAAAAAATGCTGCAGCCCTCATTCAACGAACACCTCCTGACGATGCCGATGGATGATGGAGAATTTGAGCGTTTGACCATCATGCCGCGAGAGGTGACCTTGTGAGTTATCTGCTTGATACCGTCATTCTGTCAGAGTTGAGAAAACGAGACCGAAACCCAAATGTTGTAACGTGGGTGCGATCTGTTCGAGCCTCTGATCTTTTCCTCAGTGTTGTATCCATCGGCGAGGTGGAAAGAGGTATTGCCCTCCAGGAACGTGATCATCCCGAATTTGCTGCTGATTTGGCTGAATGGTTGGAAACGGTGCTACGCCATTATGGAGATCGCATCTTGACGGTAAACACTGCCGTAGCCCGCCAATGGGGACAATTGAGTGCCAGATTGGGTCATAGCAGCGCGGATCTGCTGATTGCCGCCACTGCCATGGCGCATGGCCTCACAGTTATTACTCGGAATGTACGACATTTTGAACCAACCGGTGTTGCAGTGATCAACCCATTCATATCGCCATAGAGTACCCTGAAGCGATTCAACGCATCAAAGTGTGTCGACTGCCAAATCAATACCGCGTTCGGCGGCCACGTCCGCAAACGTCTTGCCACCAGACCCTTCCAGATAGACGATCTTGCCCGTGGCCTGAATGAACCGTTGCACCGCCACATCCACATAAACCGGGCTGATCTCCACGGCATAGACCCGGCGTCCGGTCTGCTCCCCGGCCATGATCTGCGATCCCGAACCGGAAAACGGCTCATAGCACAGCCCGCCCAGGGGAACATGCTGACGCATGGGGATGGCGAAGCAGTCCAGCGGTTTGGGTGTGGGATGCTCCGGACGGTCATCGCCAGCCAAGGACTTCATGTCCCAGACCGAGGGCATGGACTCGGCATCTTCCTGCCTGACCGGGCGATTGCCCCGGATCCAGCCGTAGAAGCAGGGTTCGTGCTTCCAAAGGTAGTGGGTGCGGGTCAGAACCGAGGCGTTTTTGTTCCAGATGATCTGCTGGTGGACGAACGCCCCCAGCTTTTCCCAAACCGCCTCCACCATGGCCTGCCGCTTGGAGGCATGCCAGCAATACCACGCGGCATGGGAGTCGATGGCGTGATCCATGGCCGCCCGGATGAACCCTTCGTACAGCTCCGGTCCCTGTCTGGAGTCGTCCCATGTGACGCCGTAACTGCCGGACCAGTCCTTGTTGCCAGCGAGTGGAGAAACTTCTTTTCCTGCCAGGGCGGCTTTTTCTTTGTCCCGCCGGTTCGGAGGATGGTTGGTGCCGTCGTAGTCCACCAGATAGGGCGGGTCGGTCGCAAACAGGATCGCCCGCTCGCCCTTCATAAGCCGGATCACATCATCCGGATTGGTGCTGTCGCCGCACAAAAGGCGGTGGTCGCCCAGGCACCAGAGATCACCGGGACGGCTGACCGGCGTGGCGGGTGGTTCGGGGATGGTGTCTGTATCCCCGGTGCCACCTGATTCTCCGGTCTCTTCATCATCGACGCCGATCCGGTCGAGAATACCAGCCAACTCGTCATCGGAAAAACCGAGCAGATCCAGATCGAAGCCATCCTCGCGCAAGCGTGCCGCCTCGACATCCAGAATGTCGAAATCCCATCCGGCCTGCAGGGCCAATTGGTTGTCCGCGATGATGTAGGCGCGTCTTTGCGCATCGCTCAGATGGTCGAGGACGATGACCGGTACGGTCGCCATCCTCAGCTTGCGGGCGGCCAACAGGCGGCAATGCCCGGCGATGACTCCGGACTGACTGTCCACCAGGATCGGACTGGTGAAACCGAACTCCTTGATGCTGGCCGCGATCTGATCGACCTGCGCCGGGGTGTGAGTGCGCGCGTTGTTCGCGTAGGGAATCAACCGGTCCACCTCCCACACCTCGATGGCTTTGGCCATGGTGATGGCCGTGGCTTCTGCCGGTTGCTCTGGCTGGGTCGTCGGGGCATTCGATTTCGACGGAACGTTTTTCATCCTGCAATCTCCTCCAATGCGCTGCGGATTTCCTTGGCCAGCAGGGTTTCGATGGCCCGGCGGTCGGTCATGGCCGTCAGTTCTGCCGAGACCTGGCTGGGAATTTTCTCCAGACGGTCCCGCGTCCGGCTGGCCACCTCGAATGCCTCTTTGGTCACGACGGCGGCCTCCAGCAGGTTGCCCATCTTCTGTTCGTATTCGATGCGCAGCAGTTTGGCGGCGTAGGCCTCCTTGACCGCCCGGCTGAGGGCATAATTCGGCACCCCCTTGGTTTCCTGTGGCTCGCTGCCCAGGCGTGGCTGGATGTCTTCGATTGGTTTCGCCGGTCTGGGTGGTGGCGGTGCGGTGGCGATCTGCCGGGCAGGTTCGCGCTGCAGGGCCGGATCGGTGTTGCCTTCCCAGGCGCGATCCGCCTTGACCGGATCGATCAGGCCATCGGCTTCCTTCTGGATCCGACCCGATTTTAGCGCCTTGGTGACGGCGGTGTGGGTGACCCCACGGTGCCGGGCGTACTCTCTGACCCCCATGTTCATCCTGGATCATCCCTGACAAAAGATGGCAAGCGGGTGGAAACCTCCAATCGCTCCGATTTGTGATGAATTGTCAACTTTATCAGTCAGTTATATGGAAACCGACAGGATGCCGGGTGGAAACCTGGGTGGAAACCTAAAAAACAGGTTTCCACATGAATTTCTATTCTGTTTCAATGCGATGTCGCAAAATGAGGATGGAAACTGGAAACCCCCTTTTCAATCTGGCGCTAGCGAAATGCCGGGGTCGCGCGGACCGCGCGGCGCCGGGGGCCAGGAAGGAACCGCGA
>JADFWP010000125.1 GCA_015234115.1 Magnetococcales bacterium | reverse complement strand
AGATGAGTTGCGCATCCTTGGGAAAGTCCTGGCGGTGCGTGGCAAGACAACCCTTACCGTATGAGGAGATCCACGCATGGCCATGTTCAATCCCCGTCGCTTCGCCCAGCCGGATACTCTGAAGACCATCGAGCCGGGACGGCTGGTTGCGTTCATGGGGCTTCACCGGGAGTTTCTGGAGGGCTGCGGCGTGATCTTTCCCTCCAATGGCGGCGGCATGGATTGCGAACGGTTGGCCACCATCCTCATGAACCTGGGTGACGATGCCCCAAAAGATCTGTTGGAATCCCTCTACGTCATCCATGAGATGGCGAACCAGGACGGCATGGACCGTCTGTTGGAAGCCGCCAAGGGGCAAGGCATTCTCATCGACTTCGCGCCCGACTCCAGCCCGGCGGATATCGCGGTCCAGGTGTTTCTCAAGGATCGGGAACTGATCGAGCGGCAGCACGCCAACGTGTTCATCAATCGCGCCCGTTCGTTTCTGTATTTCCAGGGACACGCAGGGTGGCGGGGCAAGTTTGTCCTGCCCGCCACCTCTGCATTACGATCCCTGGAGTCCGAAATGGACGACTGGTTCGAAGAGAGGAAACGCGGTCGCGGATGCCGGGTGTTCCTGCTCGACCATGGCCGGAAGGTGAACCTGGTGGTGCGGCACGGCTTGCCTTTCCGGCGGGAGGGAGCCGTGGAGCAAGATGGTCAGTCCGGAGCCGTCTATTTCCGGCCCGAATCCCACGATGTCCTGGTTTATGACCGCAACCGGGACGAACTGTGCATCAAGGCCGGATCCAAGGCTGAGCGTGCAATGTACCTCGCGCTGATCGGCAAGCACCTGTTCGGCGACGAAGCGCATTTCCCAGGAGATGAAAAATACACCCTGGAGCCGTTGCGGACGGACATGACGGCTTCGCTGGTCTGCAGCGACATCGATGGGCTGGCGTGGATCAAATTGCTGGAGATCGGCATTCATTGGGGTGGAGCGCATGGGGAAATGGAAATCAGGCGTGCCCAGGATCTGTTGGCTGCCTTTCAGCAGCGCGGATACCTTCTGCCAAGGACCGCCCGTCTGTTTTTGGCCAAATTCCAGGTGAAGTTCTCCGCTTCCAAAAATCCGCGCACCGTGACCATCCGGCCTGCCAACCAGGCCATGTACACCCGGGACGATGACAGCCTGCTTCTGGAAGAGTGGATGAAACGGCGGGGATTCATTCGGACTGCGGAAGCCGATGGAGAGGAAGACGATGCGGACTTTGAACCGGTTGTGGTCGGCGTTGGAAACGGTGCCGGGGCTTTCGGCGATCCTCACGGAATGGCGGCAGCTCCTGCGGGAGGATTTTGAGGTAGGCATGCCGCTACTGCGTCCCACCGACCGCCGTTCGGCAAGCTACCCCTGTCCCCGTCCAGGCGGGATGGGTTGTCCCAGGCGGGTTATCGATCAGGGGCGGGACGGCATCGTCGCGGTTTGCGGCGACGAGGATGGGCGCAACTGCGATGACATGTCATTGCAGCCGGGAGACATCATCGTTCACGAGTTGCACCGGCAGGGAGTGGCAATTCTGGCGGCCAGAGCACTGGGCATCAAGCCGGAGTTTTCGCCGGTGGATGGTCTGCGCGAGACCTTCCGGGTCGGCGATTTTCATCCCATCGCCGGAAAGCGGTTTCCAGTCTATCTGCTCCTTGCCTTCGACGACGGC
This sequence comes from Magnetococcales bacterium, assembly GCA_015234115.1. Lineage (GTDB taxonomy): Bacteria > Pseudomonadota > Magnetococcia > Magnetococcales > Magnetaquicoccaceae > Magnetaquiglobus. Next base: position 3,066 of record JADFWP010000125.1, on the reverse strand, counting down.
CAGAGGATGAATGCCGTGGCCCATCTGTGCCGCACAGCCTCGGTGCCCTTCATTTTGCTGGCGCCCACCCCCCGGTCCCTCTCCACCCATATGTTGGAACCGCTCCGGGAGAGGCAAGCCCGCTTTTATCCTCTTTCCGACATCCTGATCGCCGATGACCATGACAGGATGACATCATCCCCCACGGTCAAGGAGGTGATGGCCGAATTCCGCGCCATCGTCCTTCCGGAGCCTGAACCCGGCGAACCGATGGTGCGTTTTCCCACCCCTCCCGACGCATCCTGGTCGGATCTGCGCATCTGTGTCCTCGATGGCCATCGGGTCACCCTGACCTGCAAGGGGATGTCCGAGACGGTCAACTTTTCCACCATGGGGATGGAGAACAAAAGAAGCCGGGAACCATCGGTGCAATGGAACCTGCTCCTGGCGTTCGCCTGGAACCACGGAAAGATCACCTGGAGATCCTCGGATGCCACCCAGAAAATCCCCCAACAGGTCCGACGACTGAACGACGACCTGGAACGATTCTTCGGCATCGCCGGTCGCCCTGTCATCTGGAAGGACGACGAAAAAGCCTACTGTACCGCCTTCCAAATCCTTCAGGAGAGCGACAAGCCCGCGCGGGTCTCCCCCGGCAGGCGTCCATCACGCTGAAACCGCACCATTCCCATCAGATGTGAACGCCGGGCATTGTCCCGGCTTTTTCATGCCCGCTTTTCGGCAGCACAGACCGTGTCCTTTGGATCCCAGGATGACATGTCATCCTGGAGCAGAGAATTTTTTGATTTTTTTTCGATGGTTCAACAGACAGTCAACCAGTTGAACCGGAACATTTTTCCAGAAAACTCCTGCCCGTCATCCGCGCTTCAAGACCCCTCTTCGATGACATGTCGCCAATCCGGGGCAATCGGGCACCTGCCCGCCACCTCACGGATAAAGGCGACATCCATGGAATCACGCAATCACTATCAAGGCATTCACCCCTATGCGGTTCGTACCGTTCGTCATCACGCCTGGCGGCTCGCCAGAAGTGACCGATTTCATCCTGCGGACCTGGAAGATATCGAACAGGAGTTGATGCTCGACCTGCACCGACGGTTTTCCCGTTTCGATGCCTCCAAGGCCGACGTCACCACCTTCATCGCCAGGGTGGTCGCAAACCATGCGGCATCCATGTGCGAGGCAACCGGATGGGACAGGCATAGCGCAACCGGCACCCTGTCTCTCAACGAGGTGATCCAGGACAGGGATGGCGACTCCGTGGAACGGATCGACACCATCTCCGACAGCCAATCCCCATGGCATACGCAGGCGCTTCCCTGGCAAGAGGTCATCGAACTGCGAACCGACATCTCCCGCCTGATGGGCCGACTTCCTCCCTCCCTGCGCAACATCGCCGAACGGCTGAAGGAGACGACCGTTTCCGAACTTTCCGCCTCGGCGGGGATACCGCGCCACAGGCTCTACGATGCCCTTGGAAAAATCCGGAATCGCCTCACCCAGACAGGCAGCAGAAAAAAAAGTCCGACAGATTCCAAATCCCACCGGTATGTAAGGGGTATGGAGCAATGGACGACCGCTCCGGCATGACACAGAAGAATCCGGAATCGCCTCAGACGGCAGGTCTCGAAAAAAAAGTCCGACAGATTCCGAATCCCGCCGGTATGTAAGGGGTAAGAAGCCAAGCATGACGGCTTCAGCATGAAACGAAACAAGCCGGGGCTTGGGGGGAATGCAATACCCAATCGGGAAATACCCCCACCGCAACTCCTTGGGCGGCGCCACCCCCGGCTTTTCAAGCAGCCTTGGCGGCATCAGGGACCGGAAGAAACTTTAAGGAGAATATTGCGCATGAACACCACCCTTTCCATTCACGATCTGCCGGAACAGCCCACTGCCCAGGTGGCCGATCTCGATATCGAGTCGCTGGCCACTCTTCTGGACGAAGCCGACGCCCACCTCAACCGCGCCAAGGCGATCAAGGCCAGCCTCGACGATGCCATCGCCTACCGTTACGGCGACCGGGCTGCCCTGGTCCGCAACCAGAACAACAAACCCACCGGCATTGTCCGCTTCGACGATGGCCCCTTCATCGTGATCACCGATCTGCCCAAAAAGCCGGAGTGGGACCAGGAGAAGCTGGCCGAACTGGTCGGGAAAATCGAGGAGTCCGGGGAAGAACCGGCGGATTACGTCGAGGTCGCCTATCGGGTGCCAGAGAGCCGCTACAACGCCTGGCCCACCTCCATCCGGAAGTTCTTCGAGGCGGCTCGCACCCTCAAGGTGGGCAAACCGACCTTCAAGCTGGAACGGCCTGCGGGCCGGGGAGGTTTGTGATGGCCATTTCGCTCGCCTCTCTCAACCGGCAGCAGGCACTTCTTCCTCCCCGGATTCTGGTCTACGGCGTGGCCGGGGTCGGCAAAAGCACGCTGGCGGCCTGTTCGCCCAAACCGGTCTTCATTCTGACCGAGGATGGTCTCGGGCTGCTGCAGGTGACAAGTTTTCCGATCTCCCGCACCTTCGGCGAGGTGCTGGAGGCTCTCGACAGCCTGCTTGTCGAGCAGCACGACTTCGAGACCATGGTCATGGACTCGCTGGACTGGCTGGAACCGTTGATCTGGGCCGAAGTGTGCCGCCTCAACCGGGTCAACGGCATCGAGGACATGGGCTATGGCAAGGGCTACACCGCCGCGCTGGACCTCTGGCGCGTCTACCTCGACCGGCTCAACCGACTGCGGGCGGAAAAGAACATGGTAGTGATCCAGATCGCCCACGCCACCATCCGCCGGTTCGATTCTCCGGAGCACGAACCCTTCGACCGCTACGACGTGAAACTCCACCAGAAGGCCGCCGCCCTGGTGCAGGAGCATAGCGACTGCGTGTTGTTCGCCAACTATCGGATCGCCACCACCAAGGCCGATGTCGGCTTTGGCCAGCGGGTCAATCGGGCCGTCGGCACCGGAGAGCGGGTGCTGTTCACGCAGGAGCGGCCCGCCTTCCTGGCCAAAAATCGCTACGGCCTTCCCCCGGAGATGTCCATGGAGTGGTCCACCCTGGAAGAGCATC